>JAISPX010000166.1 GCA_031274595.1 Prevotellaceae bacterium
ATTTTGCTTTTTCCTGCAAAATTACCTCAAATTCAAGCCTGAAAATAAAATAATATCTGTATTTTATTGTACATAAATGAATTACAATGAAATATCGAAAATTAACGCACCACTACTAAACTGCCATTTTGAGTTACGGTTGGCGTATAACTCGTCACATTAAGGTGATGGACAGAGCCGCCATGTAACAGTATATTTGGCACCACAACGCTTGCCTCTGTCTGCCCGGCAGGTACGGTTATATTTACCTGAATTGGATTCGATATGACATCGAATGTAAACTCAATTTCAACGTGAAATTGACCCATAAGTGTCCAACCCTCGAGAAACACACATGAAACAAACAAATCGACATCCGCCTCGCTATATGTTATGCCAAAATGGTACTCTTGCTGCGTTTCTTCATCTTTAATTTTATACCAGTTTCCATTTCCGCGCACCGCTGCCGCTCCCGGCAATATTTGTTTTTTGCCATCTTTATAAACATAGCCATTCTTGAGCGAATGCCACGCTCCATCTTTTTTTATTTTTATATCCGAAACTTCTATAGCCATACTTTTAACTTTATAAACTTTATAACTTTACAAACTTATTGTATTACCCAAAAATCGCCGTTCTGTGCGCCTGCAGGTTCTGTCGGTTGCACGTACACATTAGGGCGTGAATTATTAACCAGCGTTTCCAATTCTGCCAGTGTTTTTATACGCTTAAAATCAGCCCAATTGTAATATCCGCTGCCGCTGCCGGATGCGAATTTTACCAATCTTTTTACTCGTGCGTTTTCGTAAGTAGTTCCTGAAATTGTTGCCGATTCGTTTGTTTCAACTATTGCTACTGTCGCAATTTTTATTCCTGCCTGAAATGGCAAAATTTCGCCCGCTATCACAACGTAACCATCGCTTACCGCACCTCCTGCTTCCGTACAGCCTGACAATATATAATTGCCCGAACTGCCAAGAGCGGCAAGCCTTGCAGTGAGTAAAATCATATTTTGATTTAGCAATAAATTTTCCTTTGTCAAAGGATATTGCGTGAAACCTTGAATGTTTAATTTGTCCATATTAATTGTATTTTATTGTATATTTTTTGCCTGCTAATTTGTAATTATTCAACAGCCACTTTACCCGCCGCTCGGCGTCATTATTCGCTCCGTAAGCCCACGGCACCGAAATCGTAAAATAAACAGATTGCTCAACGATCAAGTTTTCATCGGGAATTAAAACCGGAGTCGCTGCGTAATTGTGGTATTCATTTTCAGAGTACGCAAATGGCACTGTGGACAAGAATTGTCCATCTTCTACTATTATTCTGCGTAATTCCATATCCGCATCGTCATTCAGCATGCCCTGCAGAACGCAAACTTGCGGCGTAAATCGTATGCGCCTCAACCGCTCGTTGCGCGATGTTGTGAAGTTGTAATATATATCTTCAATTGCCGATATCGCGCATGAAAACAACGCCACTATTCGCTGTTTTCGCAACGAAACAGGCAGCAACTGCACTGCCAACCGTTTATAATCAATTCTGAATATCATACATCACTGCTGTTATATTGTTCAATTCGTTTGTTTTAAAATATCCGCTTGACGGCGTTATATATGCTTCTATCGCTTCGCCATCGCAAGTTGCTCCTTTGAAATTCACAAATTCAATGCCTTCATAATGCGACAATGCATCTATCAATGCCGAATTGCGAAATTCGCCGTTAAACGGCAAATTTTCAACGAATTTTGCAATAAATGCCTTAACGCTGTCCCCGTTGCCATCAATGCGTTCGAGGTTTTCATTTAAAATCATCGGATTGTAATAAATATCTATTGAAATATCAAAGATATTGGCAGGCTCATTAATCACATTAACTATCACGCCGGCATCCTTTACCCGCGATATATAATATTCAAATCCGTTCAATTGCTGCGCTCCAAGCGGTTGCCTGTTGCTGTCATCGCCTGTCGCTACTTTCAGATTTACGGCGCCGCCGGTTTCGGTAGCCGCAGCATATTTTACAACTTTCATTGCTTCGATTTGTTCATCCGTGAACCCTGTGTTGTCATATACATCGCTGTCGCTGTCGAGACTTCTGCCGTGTTGATACATCTTTGCCTTCTCCGCGTACCAGCGAAGCGTGTGCGGTCGTAAACTGTCGATATAATTCTCTACTTCGGTTTTATGAGTGTCAAACAACACCTCCAGCGTCCACACGCAGAACGCAACCACGTAGAACAATATGTTTTCAAGGCTTACCTTTGAAAATCTGTTATCGAACGTGTCGCCCGGCTGAATGTTATACATATCAATCACCGTTTCGTTGGTCATGAACGAGTCGGTCATCACTTTTTTTATTTCGTTTACGCTTCTTGCCATAATTTTTAATTTTCAATTTTCAACTAACGCCAAAATCCATTTCAACTGCCCAAAACTCAATGCCTTCGTAAATAAATACTTCATTGCCGATTGACGTCGCCGGTTTTATTTCGTTTACTTTATAATAATTAACTGTTTGTTTTCGCACATAATCGCCCGACAGTTGCGGAATTTGCAATATTTGTCCAGCCTGCAAGTCGTCTGTTATGCTGATATTATTCGCTTTTGCAATGTCAAACGCCGCCTCTGCGCTGCCGAGTTCCTGAATTGCAATGTCGAGCAAGGACTGATTATTTAACGCTATATATTCCATATTACCATTCAATTTTTATATTACCGTTTTCAACATCCAATTCCGTTATATTCACGCCGCAATATTTCAACATATCTTTGAATTGTCCGCGCCAAAATGTTTCAGGATTGCCGTTGCGCATTTTGTCAATTTCGCCGCCAACGAGAGGCATTTCCTTGTATTCGCCGCGATTTGCCACAAGAACATGTTCTATAACCTGACTTGTAATGTCGCCTGTTGCGAGTGTCCCGTTTTTTACGATTAAATCGCCTGTTTCCGTATTTGTTAATATTCCTGTCATTGCTTTATTTTTTCGTTTTCATAATCAGATTTATTGAACTGTTGCGCCTGCGAAGTCGTTGTTTGCGTAATTCCTGTTTGCGTAGTAGAACTTCCATTTGTCGTAACGGAATGAGTATGCGAGTTAAATGCGCTGATAAAATCATTCAATTTTTGCGTCAACTCGTTTATCTTCACCAAACCGTCCAGCGCGCCGCCGTTGATTACAATGCCGTTTTTGTCAATATTAATTGTTGTTTCTTCGATTACAACATCTACGGCATCGATTTCAGAGAAAAAACTCACAAAATAGTTTGCTTCGTCAATCTGAGTAACCAAAACATAGGAATCAACGGCAGGTTTAAGAATTAATCCGTTTTCGCTTTCAATATCAGTATTGAGTCGTACGCCTTCAATTGTTATCTCCGAATCTATTGTTTTAACATCGCAGGTTCTGCCGTTTACGCTCAATATTTTGCATATTGATGTTTGCCTGACCGCATCGCCAACTATTTGTCTTATATTTTTAGCAATTATATTTTTCATTTATATTTATCTCCAAGTTCAATGGTTTGCCTGTATCCCTGCTCGCCAAAATTATACTTTACCGATTTCACATTAAACACTTTGCCGTCTATATCTGCATTGATTTTGTCGAATATGGTTACGCGGTCGGCTTTGCGAACGAATGGAATCCCGAACGCAGTAAAACTTCCCGAAATATTATCAACCTTTAATTCCGCAAGTTTTAATTCTGCGTATTTTCTTAATTCAGGTTCTGTTTTATATCGCGAATCGTGGAATGTTCGCAATTCGCCATCTGTTTTTTTGTCGGGAACTTCAACCGCGAGACGTTTATTATTCGCAAGTATTGATATTGCTTTTACTCGCACATTCACGTCATCGGCGTGCGTATATTTCAAACTTTCGCAGTTGATTATGTTCTTTTGCGCATTAAAAATTATATGCTTAAAACTGCCTGTTTCGTTCAGTGCGGTTTGTCCCATTATTGCATAAAGTTTGTTTTCGCGAAAAAAAGAATAAAAAGGATTGTTTTTTTTCAATTGCTCCAAAACATTGGCAACATTTACATCCTTTCCTATTTTCACCTCGCCGAAATTCAATTTTTCTTTGTTTGGAAGAACCACATTTACATCTGCTGCGTATTTTTTCATAAATATTTCAAAGTCAAATTGTGCGCAAATCTGCGCAGGTACGGGCTTTTGTTTGAGTTGCCACATTTCGTTTTCACATTCTATTGTAATTCGGGTGCGGCTCGTTATTGTTTTTATATATCCCGTAAAAACCGTTTCGATATTATTGTTTTCGTAGCCAAGTTGTATTTCAATTTTATCGCCTCTGTTGATGTATTTTGTGAGCGGCTGCTCTTTCCATTGTATTTTTCTCGGCACAACTATTTTTGCAGTATCGGTAAGGTCTGTTATGCTTGTAACAATTTCCACGCTCGAAACATAATCGAATGTAATTTTTTTATTATCTTTGCCGTAGATTATTATTTTACATTTTAAGATTAACATGGCATGAAAACGATTTTATTAATATTATTTTTAGTTTTTAATACGGCAGTCGCCAATAACAGCGACAGTTTGCGCATTGAAGATTGCAAATTAAAAGGGAAACGATTGTCGGGCAGAGTATACGTAACCGCATCTTTGTCCGCTGCCGATTTCAAAGTTAAAATATACAACAGCAATCCCGATTTACAAGTCGAAATCGTATCGCCATCTTCAACATTCGCATATTGCGGACAGTGGTATTTTACCGATTCTCCCAGTTCTGCCGATTTTAGCATTGTTTTTGTCGATTCCGGTGAAGATTTTAGCATATCATATAAAAATTAATTATTGTCCTCAACTAAAAATTCATAATTTTCATCGCTCGCAAATTCCAGCGAAAATGGCATTGTATTTACATAATGCGCCACAGTTTGGTCGAATGTGCCTTGTTTGAAAATTACTTGACTTATTCCGAACATTCCAAGATATGCGCTTTCAACTTTCATATTCGTTTTTTGATTTAAAAGCCCTATAAGCGTTTTCATTTCTTCGACAGGAAAATTATACTGCCAGTCGGAAATTACATCGCCGCTGATATTTATGCTATAATCTTTTGCGTTTATAAATTCTTTAACCGTGCCATCGCGGTTCACAACTGCCGTTTCCACAATGGTATTTTGCTTCACGACCTTGCATTTTGCATTTAGAAACTCTATCTTAAAGCCTCTGTTTATATCTTCAATTATGATATTGTTTCGCGGCATCGAAAATAAATTTTTATGCGCATAACCATCGCTCGGAACTCGCAGAATTTCTTCGTTCAAAAAGGTTACATTGTCATCCTGCATATTCTCGTAATCAATACCTGTATTAAGATAAGGATTACTTTTCGATTTGTTTGCATGAGGATGTTGTCCGAGCCTCATATTGTCAAGAGTGGCAATATGTAATGTTCTTTTAACTATTCCGCCTGCTATATTTATAAGAATCTGCCCCATTAGTTTGCCTCGTAATTAGCATCATTAACAACATCCTGAAGCGCATACGACAGTTTGTTTAAGAAGTCGCTTGCCGTTTCGGGATTATCCTGTGAAGATTGAAAAATGTTTGTGTTTTCGCGCAAAAGATTTTCGATGTTTATATAAAAATTTTTCACGCCCTTACCGCCGGAGGTGATTTCTGTTGCCAAAGTCTCCAGTGGGTTGGCGCCGCCGCTATTTCCACCATTGCCGTTGCCGTTGTTACTGCCAATAAATCCATCTATTTGTCCTAATAATTTATTGACTTCCTTCATTTTTAAAATATACTTATTCGTTTTCTCTGGATAACGATATATTTGATCAGAATACATTCCAAGTCTGTCATCAATTAGCCTCTTCTTAAATTCGTCTTCGTTTATCCATTCTTCTTTCAGTTCCAGCCCCTCAACAGTATTATCTCCACCAATGCTTCTGTATAAATATTGCCCCTTTTCGTTCTTTTCGGTTTCATTTAATACGCTAAGCATTCTATTTTCAATATCCATAACATCGGGGTCGCTATACGCCGCATTAATCAGCGATTCTCTTGCTTTAATTTGTGAATTTCTCACAATGTTGCCCGACAAAGTTGAATATGCAGTTGCAAGATTATTAGTATTGCGCAATTCTTCCAACTGCTGCCTGTTAAGTTCAGGATACATCTGCATAAGTTCATTCACAAGACTGTTGCGCTCTTTGCTTTTTGGGTTCGTTTGCCTCAACTTCATAAACATCATATCAAGTTGAGTACGTTCCTGTGCGTAATAATCGCTTGCTACTTTTTTGGCATCATTCAAAGCCTTTGTCGTTTCGTTTGTTCGCTTTCTAAATAACGCAAATGCCGTTATTGCCGCCGTAACAACGCCAATCAGCAAACCGATAGGATTTGCTTTTATCGCCGCATTAAAACCCCACATTAAACGCGTCGCCGTTTGCAGCCCAAAACGGAAAGCAATCATAACAAATTGACACGCTTGCACAATACCTTTCCACAACGCCATAGCAATAGCGCAGACCTTTACGGCTAACGAATAAGCGACAGTATAAACCTTTAATACCAGAAACGCTTTTGCAAAATTCATAATTGCTGTGATATTGTTGCGAACAAAATTTGCTACCGTTGAAAATACTCCCGATAAAAAATTTACTATGCCGCTGACAATTTCCTGCACTTTTTCTCTGTGCGCTTCAAACCAAGATGCCAATTTTTGAAAAAAATCAGATATTTTTTCACGCAAAGGCAAAATTGCGCTTTGAATGCTAATAAATAATTTGCCCCATTCTTCGCGAATATCGCCAACCTTGTTTGCGTGTTGCTTTAATTTGCCTTCGGGCGTTTGCGCCAACGCCGCATTAACGCCGCCTACGTATTGAGTAATTACCTGAGCAAGCATTGCTACGCGTTGCTCCTCATTGCCAAATTTCAATATTTTTTCCTGCGCATCATCAAATCTATAACCGTAGCGGCTTAATGCGCCAACCTGTCCGTCTAAAACTTTTCCCATCATTTGAGCAATTGCTACCGCTTGTTCCTGCGTTGCATTCAGTCCGTACTGTTGTGCGAGCATATCATTCATCGCTGGCAGCAACTTTCGGATGCTGGTTGCTTTTGTTAAATACGTTGCCAATTCTTGCGCTCCTGATAATTGTATTTCGTCGCCAATAACTCCAAGTTTTTGCTGTTCGCTTGCGAGTTTTTTTATCGAATCAATTTCAAAGGGCAGCGCATCCATAGTTTTGCGCATAATTGTTGCAAGCCGCGTTTCGGTTACGGCTTGCAACTTATATGCTTCCGTACATTGCGTTATGTGATTTGTGAGTTTTGAAAAAGCAGTTGAAATGGCATTAATGCCAAACGAAAGAGTCCCAATCCGCCTGAGCCTATCGCCAAAAGTTAATAAAGATTTATTAGCCTTATCTGTATCTTTTGCTATTCCAGGCAACGGATTTTTTCCATTAGTCTTAAAATTTATATCAAATACTACTATCGCCATTTTGTTATTTAATTTTTTTTATTAACTTTGCAGTAAATTTTAATATTAAAATTATGATAACTGCTTTAATTATTCTTTATTTTGCTTATCAAATCCTTATTCGCGGTAAATATTGCGGTTCGGGAAAATGTCCTTGGGGATAAGAATATTATCATTCTTTTTCGCCCGTTTCCATTTTCCGTATTTTAGCCAAAAACGCTATTTTTATATCATATATTGTGGTTACTATACTCATTTTTTTATATTTTTTTGTTAATATTTTTATTTAACTTTGTAAAAAAATAATTGTTATGCTACTTACTCTTATAGGATTATTTATAATATACAGAGGCTTCTTTTCAAGAAAGCCCCGCAATATTCCCGCATATATGAATGTTAAGGGTATATTGCTTATTCTTTTGGCATTTATTATTATGTGCGCTGTTAATGTTATTAAATTTATTATTCGCTTGTTTCATCCCGATTTCGGTAAAAAAACCATCAATTATTAATCTTTCTTACCCGCTTCCATTTTTTGTATTTTGTCCAGAAAAACAATTTTCTTTGCCCATTGTTCATCGTCAAGTTGCGAGGGGTCAATGCCCAGATAGAACTGTAAAATTGCGTCGTGCAAGCCTATCCAATCATCATCAGCCGATGCGATTGCCTCGCTTACAACTTTTTTATTTCGGCGGTTTTTAATTCTACGAGTTCAATAAGTTTTTCGCTCAGTGCAAAAAAGTATGAATCATCGTTTTTAAATTCTTCCGCGCCTGCAATCCAGCAATTATTTACAACCACTTCGTTATAACGCATTGGATCTGTCTGTCCGAGTGTTGCCGCAGCGCTCAACGTTTTGCGGTCGGGCTTGTGAAGATAACATGTTTTATCTTCAATAATTACCTGAAAAATATCACCGTATTTTTCTTTCCAAACCGCAATTTGCGTTTCGGTTGCTTCGCCTGTTAAATGTTGTTTTTCTTCCATTTTTCCGTCATTTAAATCTTATTCAAATACATTTTTACTTCCAGTCGATATGCGAGCAAATCAACTCAAAAGCAGTTTCGTTCTTTGTTTCGCCCTGAGCAATAGCAAGCGAATCATCTTTGAACTGGCAATTGCGTATTGTGTGCGTTGTTATCAAAGTAGAGTTCAGGGGAATAAAACAAACGACAATGTCGAAATTACCAATATCCTGCAATCTTCCCGTAAGGCTCGCGGCGCGTATTGCTTCAACGCTGCTGCGCAAAAGCGTAATCGAACATGTTGGTTCTATATTACCGTAACCACGCGACACGGGCAATTGTCCTGCGCCATAAATATTATCCATCGCCTGTTTGTCGGCATAGTCTATTTTTGTGATTCCAACCTCAGGAACTCCTGCAATTGTTACAACCAGATTTGCCCAAGAAGGCTCTACGCCGTTAATCAGCGGCAAATGTCTTATTCCATTCATAATTTTTCAGTATAACCTATTTTTACATTAATTTTACGCATTACTCCTGTTGAAACCTGTTTGATAACAATTTCAACTGTCGAAGTTGATAATACATTTTGTTCGGGATCTATCTCAACGGAATATCCGCTTATTTCGCCCGCTTTTTCCATATCTTCAATTGCTTTACCTGCAACCAATTCAAGATTTTTTATGCTGTACGCCTGCAATTTTCCCGTATCCGAATCAATATAAATATTGCCGCCGAGTTCGGGAAGCAGGTAAGTACGAACGCCGCGCACGGCTTTGTCCATTGTGCGCACAAGTTCGATATAAGCGTAATCGCTTGTAGCAAGGTCGCATGTGTGGCTGTCGTTCAGGTAAGAATCTGCCAATCCCGGATACGTTACAAAGAACAGGTAACGCTTTGTGTCGATAGTTTCAATCACCGCTTTGTCAACATTTTTTAATAATGTGCCATCGCTGAACGCAGGGCTTTCAACTCCTGTTGGAAACCTTTTTACCCAAGCAATGCTTTCGTTCACTTTTGCCGCCGAAACTATACCAAGCACAATGCCAAGTCCATTTAGGGCAACCACCACAGATACGTTTTTGCGCTCTGTTGCGGAGATTGCAGGAAGCGTTGCTATATTGGTTACTTTCGGATAATACAAAATTGACAGAGGAGTGTCTTCGGCTTCAAGTTGCGTAGCCACAGCCTGCAACGCCGTAACGTTTGCTGCGGTTATCTCTACATCTGCGTTATAAACTCCAATTTGTCGAAGTCTGCCTTCTGCAAAATTCTGCATCGTTTTTACTTCTGCAAAATCAGCGCTTGTTTCAAAAATTCCTGCATAAAGGCTTATTCCCGGATTGATTCGGAAAATATCTTTAAGCAGATTGTAGATTACGGGATGTTCGGCAGAAGTTATGCCTAATCCTTCGGCAGTCTCTATTGTCGAAATTGCCTTAATTCGGTCTGTGTTCGAAAATCCTGCGGGCAGATTGGAGTCGGAATATATAAGCAGCCCGCTTATATGGTCTTCGCCCGGCAGAGATTTGGGAACATTTCCGTTTGTTCGTGTTACTGTTAGTTTGTTCATTTTCGTGTAACTTTTTTAAGATTTTCTTTTGCGTTATACGACAGATATATGTTTTCTTCATCGTCAACATATATTATCGTTATTGACGGATTTTGTTTAAAAAAAACGTCGATTGGCGTTTCCTTTTTATCCGCTTTTTTAGTCTTCGCCGTTGCCATTATTGTGTTGCTGTTTCAATTCGTTTTGCTTTTCAAGCAGTGCAGCCAATAAGGTTTCTTTTTTGTTGTCGTCCGTCTGGACATTCAACTCTTTTGCTAATTTCAACAACTCCTGCTGTTTCAAAGCCGATAAATCAATATCGACAAAATTCTGTGATTCGGCTTTTGAAGCTTCAACTTCCTTTCGTGTCCATTTTTTGGGTTCTGCGCTTATGCTCATTGCCGCGCCAAGCGTATGAAACAGTCTGTCGTCTGCTTCATAGACTTCGACAGATTGCGGGTATCTGTCGAAGTAATCCTTTATTTGCTCTTTTGTCATTTTTTGAATATTTTTTTGATTTTTTCAATAATTTGCGTAATGTTTATAGATTTAATGATATTAGAGCCGATGAGGCAACTAAATGCAATGCCGCCCGCGCCGACTCCAAGCAAAAACCATCTTAAAATTGAGAAGATACTTGTATTTTTTTGCGTAATCTCTGTTTTTGAATCGTGAATGTATTGAGTATTATTGTCCGATTCATTTGATTTATAACTGTTGATTTCGCTTTCGTAAAAAGAAACAAGTCTTTGTAAACTGTCGCATATTGCATCTACTGTAATCGTATCGCGACTATATTTAATTATAACCGTTGCGCGACTTTCCTTGCTTACAAAACTTGCGCCTTCGGGCAATTGCTTGACGGCATCAATAGCAACCGATATGCTTGTGTGCGCTTCGGGAACTGTTGACGTTTTTGTTTCTTTTGTTACTTTCGTGAAAGTATCAATCTTAATATACGTTTCAACCTTCGCCGTTGTGGTCGATTGTTGGGTTTCTATAATCTTTTTTTGCGCAATACAGCCGATATTCATCAGCATTATTGCAAGTAATAATAATAATTTTTTCATTTTAAATTTTATTTAATTGTTATTTCAATGTTTGTTTTGCCTTTGAGAATTTCCATTAATCGCAATTCATATTGAGTTGAATTGAGAACCTTGCCGACTACTTTATTTTCGCCGACCAAAATGCAGCCCGAACTGTCTTTGTCGGTATTTCCGCGATGTATCAAAATCCCTTCAAATCCGGGAACATCAAGCAAGCGCGGCAAAAGCCTTTGTTTCGCCGGCGATACGTTCACAATCACCTTGTAAGTTCCTGTTGGTATTGCGGTTTGATGCATCACTTTTACTCTCTTGATTTCGCACAAGGGCATTGATTGCCTCAATCCTCTATCGACATCTTCGAGCGTGTCGCAAAAATATTTGCCATCAACATATAATTTTCCTATTGTGTACGTTGCTTTTCTCGCAATTCGGCGTAGTTCGAGTTTTGTCATATTATTTGATTTTTAATTGTAACTAATATTATTATCGCTTAGTAATCGCTCGTAATGATTAACTTTTTCGTGCAACTTTGTAATTTGCTTTTCGTACTTTTCGCATTTATTTTGAATCGTTTTCATCGTTGACAATTCGGTGCGCAATTTGTAAATCTCATCGCGTAATTTCGTATTCTCATCCTGTAATTCGCTTACCTGACTTACAAGTTTTTCTATTCGCGCTTCAAGCCTGTTAATCATTTTTTGCCACGTTTCGCTCGAGAGGTCAATATTTTCAATTTCCGATTTTGCTTCGTCTTTGCGAGCCGATTTTCGGTTCAGAAAATGCTCCACAATTCGCAGAGCAATTCCCGAACTGATTACTAACGCTATAATCTCAAAAGCATTCATTTTACGTTCCCGATGGCGTATCCTGAACAATAGCAATTACGCCTTTCCAGTCTGTGCGTCTGCAGCGTCCGCCGATTTTTACCAAAGCAGAGAAAATATCGCCGTAATATGTTGCATCGTCAACGTTTTGGAAAGGTTTAACATCGCCCTGCGCTTTTGCAACGCTTGATTTTTGCCAGCACAGCGAACCCAGACAATCTGTTGCCGCCAACGCTTCGCCCGGAACGCGCAATGCGCCTGCAGAAGTAAACGCCAGTACGGTTGAGCGTTCTAAAATCTGAAATCCCGCAAAACGTCCTATAATGCCGTTTGCCAAATCTGCCGTCTGCTGATATGCAGCCATTTGATTTGAGTTGAGCGAATCAATGAACTGTTGATATTGATAGCTTTCTATCAACGCGTAACGGTCGTTCTTGGGAACGTTGCCCTTGTTCATCATGGCTTGCGCTTTTTGCAAATCCTTGTACGAAAAAGCAAGTCGGGTTCCCGTTTGCCCATCATTAGGATTTACGGCTGTTGCGCCTCCCGATGTTTTGATAATATTTGCAGCAGGAATAACATCAGCCACAAACGAACCTGCGCTTTGTTTCAAACCTTTTACCCAGTTGAAAATCATATTGTCGCCGATGGCTTCGATAAGAGTTTCAACATGGTCGTTCAGAACGGAATCGGTTTTGTTGTAACTGATTTCGTTTTCTTCGTGCCATGTTACATGAGTTGGATCTGTTGAGTAAACATCCAGCCCGTAGGTAACGAATGAATCGCCGCGTTGCACTGCCGTTGCCGGAAATACGCTACGGTTTTTTACTACGCTCGGCGAATTGCCTGCCTGTGGTATGTGAACCACAGAACCGCCGAGTACATTGCTGCTCTCATCAGTTGCAAATTGCAAGTGAGGATTTGTTTTTCTGAGTTTTTCGATAATATAATTTTCAAAAATCTCAACGGGAATTGCGCTTATTGCGCCTGCATTTGTTGGCATTTTATTTTTTGTTTTTTAAAGTTTCATAATAATCGGGGAAATCGGTTTTCAGTTCTTCCAAATCACCGCTTAAATAAAGGTCGTTAAACGATTTGCCTCTGAATTTATCAGGTAAATCGCTCGGAGTTTTCTCATCTTTTGTTTTTGAAACAAGTTGCTGCGGTTGCATTGCATCAACGAGTTTTTTCAGTCCATCGGGGTTGCCTGCGTAATCTTTTTCGAGATTGTCGGCAAGTTCCCTGGTCAACTTTCTTTCATTCATCCCCTGTTCGAGAATGTTTTTGAGTTGAGTTTTTACAGTGTCGGCTTTCAAGTCCTGCAAAGCCTTTTCTGCTGTGTCTGCACGTTTAGCCTTGTCGGCTAAATTTTTAAGCGCAAGGCTGATTTGTTCATCAGTTGCATTGTCGCTCAAGTCAAGCAATTTTAATTGCTCGGTTGTTAATTTGACTTTTTCCATTTTGTGATTTTTTGTTGAGTTCTCTTTTAAATCATAAAGAACATTGTCGCTTTCGTCATAAAGTAAAGACAGCGAGCCGTAATTGCCGGGTATGTCAACGATGCTTGCTTCGCGAGGAAACCATTTTGTTACAGTTATGCCTGTTTGTCCCTCTAATTTTAAATTATCATCGTCGCTAAATTCCAGCGCTACTATTTTGCCCACAGAGGCTCCTGCATAAAATCCCGCCTCTATTTCTTCCGCTAAATTCGGAAAACGAGTTGTGTTGACAACAGGTTTTGCATACAACTTATCGCCATCAACGCGGAAATCTTCCCATTTAACCGCAACGCCCATATCTCTATTGTGCATTAAAAAACCAATTGCGGGTTTAAATTTGTTAATCTCAAGTCCTTCCGTTAAGAGGCGATAACCATATACATTAATGCTGTTATCAGTCAAGCAAAATTCTTTATCAATCTTTTTGAACATAATTTTTATATAATTTGAAGTGCAAAAATCAAAACTTATTGCTCGTTTTGCAAAATGTACTGCCAAATTGGCAGTACATTTTTTATTTTCGTTGTTTTTCAACCTATTTTGCGGCGGAAAACTCGTTAAAAATGGAAAGGAAAAAGAAACGTAAAGATTACACAAATTTAAAAGAAGTAGCATTAATGTTGTTTTTGCAGGAGTTTAAGCAAAAAGAAATAGCCAAAAAACTCGGAATATCCGAAATTTCAGTGTCTCGTTGGGCAAAAGATGACAATTGGGACGAACTTAAAAAAGGCGTTCTTACGGCAAAAAACAAGCGCATATCTGAACTGTACAACGAACTCGCAGAATTTAACAATATGATTAAAACACGCGATGAAGGTTCTCGTTTTGCCACTTCAAAGGAGGCAGATGTCAGGCGCAAACTCATACGCGATATCACCGAACTGGAAACAAAATACAATATCGGACAAACGACAGTGATTGCGCGCGACTTCGTTATTTTCACAAAAGATATTGACTTTGAATTTTCACAAAAGGCAAACGAATACTTCGACATGTTTATTAATCATTTAATAGAAAAACAAAAATGGCAAGGACAATAAACCCCGCTTCGGAAAGTGATTATGTAAAAGCGTGGCGCGAGTTTAACGAAAACTACAAAAAAGCAACGCCTGTTGATACAACAGAATCTGCCGTTGCAAAAGCAAGGCGCATTAAACGCCTTGAATCCAATACCGAAGAATGGTTCAAATATTATTTTCCAAACTATTGCACAGCAGAACCTGCAGAATTTCACAAACGCGCAACGCAACGTTTATTGAGCCATCCCGAATGGTACGAAGTGCGTGCATGGAGTCGCGAACTGGCGAAATCGGCGCGCTCGATGATGGAGGTAATATATCTTGCAATGCAGTGCAAAATTCATAATCTCCTGCTTGTTTCCTCTACGCTGGACAGCGCAGAAAATTTGCTGCTGCCTTTCAAATCGTGCTTTGAGGCGAATCAGCGCATAACTAACGATTACGGCGCGCAGGAAGTTTTTGGAAAATGGGAAGCAACAAAATTTACAATCAAAAAAGGTTGTCAATTTAGAGCAATCGGCTGGGGACAATCGCCGCGCGGCAGTCGTAAAGATAATTTCCGTCCTGATTTTATTTTGATAGATGATATTGACACCGACGAAGAATGTCGCAACGAAGATACCATGATGGCAAAAAAGAAATGGGTAGAAGAGGCTCTTATTCCTACGCGCTCAATTTCAAATCCTCTGCGCATACTTGTTAACGGCAATATCATTCACGATAATTGCACGGTTAAATATCTTGGCAAAAAAGCCGACAAATTCGAGATAGTAAATATTCGTGATAAAAATGGAAAATCAACTTGGGCGTCTAAAAATACGGAAGTTCATATTGACAGGGTGTTGTCGCAAATATCTTACGAGTCTGCGCAGAAAGAATATTTTAACAACCCGATGGACGGCAGCGATACATTTAAGAACTTGCAGTTTGGCAAAATTCCGCGACTTGACGCCTGCGCTGTTTGTATTTACGCCGACCCCGCAACGTCAAATAAAGATGTGAGTCAGGGAAGTTATAAGGCTGTCGGAATAATAGCGAAAAAAGGGTTTGATTATTTCATTGTAAAAATGTTCCTCGACACAATGAGCAACGCAAAATTCGTTGAATATCTGTTTGAGTGTTATAATTATTGCAGGGCGAAAAAAACCGAAAATGTTCGAGTATATATTGAAAACAACAGCCTGCAAAATCCATTTTACGAACAAGTCATTTTGCCAATGATATATGAAATTGCAAACGCAACAAATGTTTTCCTTCCCATTATCGGCGACGACCGCGACAAAAAAGACAAATATACTCGCATTGAAGGAACGCTTGAGCCGATTAACAGACTCGGACATTTGATTTTTAATGAAAATGAAAAAGATAATCCGCACATGATGCGGCTGGAAGCGCAGTTTAAAAATTTCAGTCGAAAACAAAAGCGCATGGACGGACCTGATATGGTTGAAGGAGCCGTTTTTAAACTTCGCGAAAACGAACTTATAGACGCTCCCGGCGGATTTGAATCCATAAAACGAACTAATTCCAAAAAATTTTAAAATATGTTAGTAACAATAGAAGAATTGGGAAAAACAAGCCTGTATCCCGAAATCATACAAAAAATAACACGCGGCAGTAACGATGCGGCGGAACTTTGCATTCTCGAAGCCGAAAGCCTTGCGCGTTCTTACATGAGCAAATATAACCTTGATGCCATTTTTGGAAACGCCGAAAGCGAACCGACTTTCACAGGTCAGGACATAAATCTTGTGAAAAAGATTATCAAAATTATTGCTTCGTATTACCTTGTGCGCAAGGCAAATCCTAACGTAAATGTTGAACTTTTCCGCGCCGATTATGAAGACGCCCTTACATGGCTCGAAAGTCTGCAGGCGGGAAACGTAAATCCCGATTTGCCCTACAAGCCCGACAGTTCCGAAACGGGCGGCGATAATTCGGATGTGTATTTTAATTCATTACCAAAACAAAATAATTTCTTTTAAAAATGGCAAACGTAACAATAGAACGCGGCGCAAGAAAGCCGCAAAAAGTAATAATCAACGACCTGACTCTCGTTGCTCCCGACCGCAATAGAAAAGATATTGCAAAACTCAAATCATCAATTCAGCGCGCCGAAAGCATATACACGCCAAGCCGCGTACAACTTTATGATTTGTATCACGATATTACAACTATCGACGGACATCTTGCGGGAGTTTTGCAGAAGCGAAAAGATTTTGTACTGAATAAATGTATCCAGTTTGTTGATAAAAACAAGCGCAAAATCGATGCCTTCGACAAAATTATTTATTCCAATAAATTCAACCGATTGATTGAACTTATAATAGAGTCGAAGTTTTGGGGCGTTTCGGGAATTGAATTTATTATTGGGAAGGAATTTGATTTTGAAGAAATCCCTCGCAAGCATATACGTATTGAAAAAAATATGATTGTAAAATCGCAATACGATTACGAAGGCACGCCGATTGATGAGTTGCCGTTCGTGTGGACTGTCGGCAGAAAAAACGATTTGGGGCTTTTGCTTAAATGTTCAATGTACGCTCTTTATAAACGCTCGGGATTTGGCGATTTTGCTCAATATGTTGAGATATTCGGGCAGCCCGTGCGCATAATATATTATGACGCCTACGATACCAAAGTAAAAAGCGAACTGCGGAAAATACTTGATGAATCGGGCGGTTCGCTTTGCATGATGATTCCCAAGCAGGCGCAGTTTCAAATGCTTGACGGAAAAACAAGCAACGGCACAGGCGAATTGCAGGAACGGCTGATACAAAACTGCAATGCCGAAATGTCCGTTGCAATTCTTGGAAATACGGAAACAACGACATCGAGCAGCAGCAGCGGCTACGCTCAAAGTCTTACGCAAAGCCAGCAGCAACTTGAAATAACCAAGTCGGACATTGCATTTGTTCAGAATGTTTTAAACGAGCAATGGTTTCTCAATATTCTTAAATCTTACGGCTATCCTGTTGATGGCGGCTCGTTTGAATTTGAATTTGAAATCGACCTCGACAATCTGCTTAAACGCGTTCAGATTGACACATTTGTTTCGAGCAAAGTGCCTGTCGATGATGATTACTATTACACTGCTTACGGAATTCCAAAGCCCGACAATTACGACGAACTGAAAGCCCGGCAGGAAGAGGAGCGCAAAGCCGCCTTGCTTGCAATGCAGAGTAATAATGAACCTCAACCCGACGAACCCAAAAACAGCAAAAAAAATCTTTTTGACAAACTTGCTGATTTTTTCGGCTTCGCCCCGAAAAACGGGGCTTCCGAAGATTTTTAAATAATGCCTATTATGGCAAAGACGATGCTCCATGCAACAACCTTGCCGATGAAACTTTTGCTTTTACAAACGATGTTATTGCAAAGGCGCTTAAAAATATTTACGAAAATCTTAATCCTGAAACGGAAATAGATGAAAACATTTTCAAAGCCACGCTCGATACCTTTAACCTTGCAACCGCCGAAGGTTTACAGCAGGCAAAACGAATTCCTGAACGTGATTTTATCGAACAGTTGAAATACAATAACGCCGTTTTTTCTGCGTTCCGCACTCATAGAATGCAAAACGACATGGCAAACAGAATGATTGACGAAAACGGCAAACTAAAATCATTCTCAAAGTGGGTAAAAGACACGGAAGATATTCGGCGGCATTATGTTCGCTCGTGGCTGAAAACCGAATATAACACTGCCATATTGCGCGCTCATCAAGCCGCCGACTGGAAACAGTTTGAAGCCGAAAAAGATATTTTGCCAAATCTCGAATGGATGCCATCTACAAGCGCAGTTCCCGGCGATGACCATATAGGTTTTTGGAACACAATTTTACCTGTTGACGATCCGTTTTGGAACTCGCACAAGCCCGGCGACAGATGGAACTGCAAGTGCAGCCTGCGCGCAAACGACAAGGAAATAAATCCTCCAAAACAGGAAGTATTTAAAAATCCCAAAAACAAACCCATGCCCGGACTTGAAAACAATCCCGGCAAGGATGCTAAACTTTTCAGCAGTAAAAACGCCTACCAGCAAAAAGCATATTCGGGAGCAAAACAGGCGGTAGCAGAGTTTTTGGAAATGCAAAAAATAGAAAAGCCTGAGGTATTTGAGACAAAAAAATACAAGAGCGGAGGAACTGTTGAAAATCCCACTGTCGGAAAACAAAATAAAAATGAAGCAGCAAAAAACAAAAAAGTCTATACGGAATTGGCAAAAATATATGGAGAAAAATATAGGTTGCTTCCCGTTAACAATGAAAAAGGAGTTAAAAATCCCGATGCGTTAAATCTTGTTACAAAGCAAAAATCCGATGCAAAAATTCCTGTTACCGATAACGGCAAAAACGCAATACAATCTTCCATAAAAGGAGCAAATACACAAAAGGTACAAGAAGTTGTTATATATCTTGAAAAGGATTATTCTATGTATGATATAAGAATGGGACTAAAGAATGCGTTTATGAGTAACAGGGCAAAAAACATAAAATCTGTAATTATCCGTTTTAATAGCGGAAACATTAAAAAATATAATGCAGATAATTTAAGAAAAGTTTTCAGTAAGACTAAAAATACACAGAGGAAACAATAATGCTTCCTCCGGAGGGGGGCGATGCGGCGCATCTCCCCAAACCCTATTACTAAGGTTGCCACAAAAGTAATAAATAATATTTAAACAACAAAAAAATAACATTAAAATGATAAATAAATGAAATATGGGTTGTATGGAAAAATAAATTATTTAAGTTTAATAAAAAACGGCATTAAAAACGCCGTTAGACACGAGCCGTAGGTAGGGGACGAACCTTTTACCAATACCCGCCGCCACAAAAGTAATAAATAATATTTAAACAACAAAAAAATAACATTAAAATGCAGGGTCAACGCATTAAAAATGGAGTAATCTAATGAGATATTCTTTATTCCAAGCGGCTTTTAAGCGTTTGGAAACCAGGCTTGCTTTTGTGGCGGTATCCTTTTTCAGCAAATTCAA
>JAISPX010000205.1 GCA_031274595.1 Prevotellaceae bacterium
TTGCGCTTCGGCGAAAAATTAAGCTACGAACGGGACATCGAACCCGCCTGTCTGCCGTTGCAAATCCCCGCCATGCTGCTGCAGCCGCTGTTCGAGAATGCCGTGAAATACGGCGTGTATGAAAGCCTGCAAACCGTGCATATCCATGTCGCCGTTACCGTCAACAACCGGCATGTATGCATCGCCATTAGCAACAACTATGACGCCGGCAGCGGTGCGCCGAAAAAAGGCTCCGGCACCGGCCTGAAAAATATCCGCGAACGCCTGCGATTATCCTACGGCGCGGACGCTTCGCTGCACACAAAAGTCGAAAACGGGAAATTTATTGCCGTCCTCCAAATACCGGTCGAAAACCCGCCGTCCGCAGGCGACCAAAAACAAAAACCGCAAACAAAAACCAATCTAAAAAAATGACTGTACAAAATAAAAAAACGATTGCCCATGAACCGGCGCCCCTCCCCGCGCCGCCTGCCGCAACGGAAAACAACGAATTCTCCGTAGTCATCGTGGATGACGAAACGCCGGCGCGCGAACTAATCCGGCATTACCTGCAAAGCTACCCCTGCCTGCGGATTGCCGGCGAAGCCGCCAACGGCTTCGATGCAATGAAACTCATCAAGGAACAAAATCCGCACCTGCTTTTCCTCGACATTCAAATGCCGAAACTGACCGGCTTTGAATTGCTGGAACTGCTCGAGGTTACTCCGGAAATTATTTTCTCCACCGCCTTCGACCAGCACGCCCTGCGCGCCTTTGAACTGAACGCCGTGGATTACCTGCTCAAGCCCTATTCAAAAGAACGCTTCGACCAGGCCATCCAAAAAGCCCTCGCAAAAATAACCTCCGGAAACGACCGCCGTGCCAACCTGCAAGCCCTCGCGCAAACCGCCGCCGCCGCGTCCGACCTGCTAACGCGCGTTGCCGTCAAAGACCGCCAGCAGATACACGTCATCCCCATCGGCGAAATCGCCTGCATCGAAGCCGACGGCGACTATGTGAAACTGCACACCGCCAAAGGCGCGTTCCTGAAAGAAAAAACCATGAAATATTTCGACACCTGCCTCCCACCACAACAGTTCATCCGCATCCACCGCTCCTTCATCGTCAACGTGGATGAGGTCGCGAAAATCGAACTTTTTGAAAAAGAAGCCTACCGCGTACACCTGAAAAACGGCGACATCCTCCGCGCCAGCAGCACCGGCTACAAACGCCTGAAAGAACTCGTAAGGCTGTAGAACATCTGTGAATTCAATTAGTAAATGCATAAAAAGGATAAAAAAATAAAGGAGAACTACTTGTGTTCTCCTTTCGGGTAAAATGGTTATATTTGTGCGGTCTTCCCAGAATACAAAAATATGACTCATATTACCGTAGAACAAAGGTACGAAATTCCCGCATTAAAGAAAGTAGGCTGTACGCAATCGGAAATAGCCAAAGCAGTAGGAGTATCGCAATCCGCAATAAGCAGGGAACTGAAGCGTAACAAGATGCCCCAAGGCGGTTATAATGCAGTATATGCCCCAGACTCTGCCACCATTGGAAGAGAACGATTTTGCCATGAACGGAAGTTTACTAAAGACGTAGTACATTATGTGCGGGATAAATTAGAGCAGGAACAATGGTCACCGGAACAAATCGTAGCGTATGCCAAGAAAACCCATGTACCCATGGTTTCGCATGAGCGTATTTACCGGTACATCCGTAAAGACAAGCAGGAAAGCGGCCGCCTGTATACCCCATTTACGGCATAAATTGAAACATCGCAAGCGACCGGTAGGAGCCGGTAAATCGGCTATTCCCAACCGCCTCTCCATCCATGACGGACCTGCTATTATTGAGGAACGGAAACGATTTGGCGATTGGGAAATGGATTTGATACAGGGAGCAAATACAAAACAATATATCCTTACATTAGTGGAAAGTAGCACTCGATTTCTCATGATGCAGCGGTTGGAGAACGGAAAAGCAGCGGATGAAGTAGCGAAAGCCGTCGTGGATTTGCTGCTACCTTACAAACATCAAGTCCATTCCATTACCACCGACAATGGAATGGAATTAGCAAAGCACGACTATATTAGCAGAAGATTGTCAACTACTGTGTATTTTACTGACCCTTATTCCTCCTGACAGAAAGGGGCTATTAAAAATAGCAATAAATTAATTAGACAATATCTCCCCAAAAAGACTAACTTTGCACAATATTCCGATGAACAAATTTATGAATTCAAAAAAAATTAAACCGGAGACCGAGAAAATGTATATATTTTTATAACCTCGTGAATCTGTTCTCCTTAATGTTTATTTAATTTATGCGTTTGGTAGTTGAATCTACCTTTTAAAAAGTTATATTACGCTGCATTATAAATATCTATCAATCTCGTTTTAATGTCTGTAAATGACAGATTAGTTTCAATGCTAACCGAAAGCCCTATATTACAAACATAAATAAATGATTCTTTGCGATAATACTTCTCGCCGAAACGCTGTAATGACCTGTCTATTGTGTCAGCTTTTGCTAACAAGCAAGTGAGTTGATAATCTTTGTTTATTTGCGCCGTTCTATTGTTTGGGTGTGCCTTTGTGTAATGCTGCGTTGCCGTCAGTTTAATAAGGTTTTCTACATAATGGGCAATTTCAGGAAACAACGATTTCGGGAAAATATGGTGTACTTGCGTTGCTTCGCCGCTGCCCCATTGGTCGTGCACTTCGCTCTCTTTCTGTATTTTCTGAATTAGAGCAATCGCCTTTTGTACATAATAAGCGTTGTATGCCTCTTGTTGTACGGTATCAACTTCCATTTCTGCCTCTTGGCGTGTTATGGTTTTATCTTTATTCATATCCCGCCAATTCTTACGGTTGTACATCAAATCAGAAAAAGTAAAATCGTATTTGGAAATTCTGCCTTTTTCAGATCCGGGTATTTGATTTTCGACTGCAAAAACATTCAGGATCTTGGGGAAAATTCTATGTACTTCAATTTTGCCGTTTATGGCAGTATGACCAATGATAAAACGAGTGTAACGTTCTTTCAATTCATTGAAAGTATCTTTGTTTGGGTTGTTTTTGTACTCCAAAAAGTACCGCCAAAAGCCGCTATCAGTAAGCACTTTTTCGAAATAGCAATACAGAAAATTATATGTATTTCGCTCTCTCTGAGCGATATAATCTAAAATATCCTCGTTTTTGACACGATAATGATTTTGACTGCCTTTCTTTGTAACGTCAAGGATTTGAGCATAACCCAACATTCGCAAAGGCTGCTGAATAAATTTGTCGTACTCGTGCTGTGCCTTTTCGTCCGTTGCCCATGGTTTGTTGAAAATCGCCCGCGTGTTTTTGACAAAATACTGTGAGTTCCAAATATCACTCACAACAAAAGTTTGATTTGGATGAATGGTGTTAATGATACAATCAGCAATGAAACAAACCACATCGGGCGTACATTTCTGGTCCATAAAACGAGCATCATTCGACTTCCGAATGTCTAAATCAAACTGATTTAAGTATGTGCTAATTACATCTCTCATTGTTATTTATCTTTTAATTTCCCAAAAAAGAAAACAGAATTATTATCTATGTTCAATGAACGACTGCCCATATTTCGAGCAATTGCATAGAATTGAGCAAATTCGTCTGTTGCATAAAACGCTAAATCGTTCTTTGTTATTTCCGTGCTTTCGTCAATCGGTGTGATAATTGCAACAGAGCCGTCTGTTATGCAGTTCTGCGGCAACACACAGGCGCGGGGATTGTATGTAAGATTCGGCAACAAATAACAGTTCTTTTGATTTAGAAACTTTGCTACATCAAGCGTACTTATATCGTCAATAAAGCAATCATAATCAGGAATATCAATAATTTTATTGTCCCCTATATTGCGGGATTTCAGCACTCTAATTTTACCTTTATCTTTTGTGTGGGCTTTCGTAATACTTCTATCTCTGTATGCTTTGAACAAATTTAACTGCAATTTATTCGCAACAGTATCAAAACTTTCATTTCGATAAATCAGCCAATACGGAAATGAATTGTCCGTAATGTAGGCTTGTTCGTGTTGCTGTACCGTGTCCGTAATATACGATTCAATAACTGTTGTATTTGGTTTTGCTTTTATATTGAGAATGAAACAAATAGTTTCAATTTTCACTCCCTTAAAACCTTTCTCGCCGAAATCAATAATCCGTGCAATGTGGTGTTTTGTCATTAACGCGCGGGTTTTGTTAAATTCAGGGGCATTGATTAAACTTTTCGGCACTATCAAAGAAACTACATCGCCCAACGATATGGCTTTTTCTATGAAAAAGGCAAATATATTGTTTGTGTCGCGATTGAAGATAGCGGCTTTGTATTTTGCCAACAATTCCTTTTCTTTGGTAATTTTCATATACGGCGGGTTGCCAACAACAATATCATAATGATTTTCAAATGAATGCAACAGAAAGTCGGCGTTAATATAATTGATTGTAACATTGTCGGGAACATCAATTTTTTTTATCAACTCTTGCAATAACTCAATACTGCTTTTATCAATATCAACTACATCTATATTGACCTTTGGAACGCTTTTATATTTATTGATTAGAACGGGCAAAAAATTACCTACGCCAGTTGACGGCTCTAAAATGTTGAGGCTCGTATATGCCTTTGATTCCGGCAAATTTTTTACAATGGAAAAACAAATATCTTGTCGAGTGTAATAAGCAGCATTGTTGTATCGTTGGGCATTTGCTAACTCTGCAATTTTTGATAGCATAGCAAAGTTCATCGTCTTGTTTTCACTAATGAACTTCAACAAGTTGCCATTTTCGACTAAATTTTTTTTTTGAATGAGCGTTGTAATTTCCTGCTCAGTATATTCTTTTTGAGTTAAAACTTTGCGAATTTCATGAGCAATCTGTCTGAAAATAATAGTCGGCACTGCCTCTCCTAAATTCTGACGGATATTTATTTCTTCTTTTTTCAGAAACGCCTGCTTTTCTTTGGCAGTCATTTTATTAAGTTTCTCAAAAGGAATATCTGACCACTTAAAATTATCAGGAACGGACATCATTAGCATTACTTCCCGAATACTAAAAACGCGGTTGTCGATGGGGTGTACCGTATTCTGACTTGCCATTATATCGTTGCGAGTGTGAATACAGGGCGCAACTTTGTCCCAATATTGGCGGGTATATTTATCGCCGTTCTTTTTGGCGTTATACACAATTATACCGTCTTTTACGCTGTGCGGAATTTTTGTAAGGTCTTCGTTATCAAATGCGGATTGTCCTTCTTTTATGTTGGCAATCCAACTTGCCATATGTGGCGAATATCTGCGAAAATTGTGATAAATATCGTCTTTACAGATTTCGCCCATTTTTTTGAGCGATGGCAAATGTCCGATAATTTGCCGCAATGTTCTTTCAGGCTGTTGGTCGGGAAATAAATCAAGTGGGGTAATTCCTTTCAAATCTTTGCGAACACCAATTACAAGCGTTCTCGTGCGGCTTGACGGATTGCCGTAATCTTTGAAATTGAGTACCTGAAAATGGATATTGTACTCGCCCGACAAGTTATAATCTATCGCCTGTTTGATCAATTTGTCTTTGCCGTCAATATCAGTACAAATAGAAGTGAGAAAAGCTCTTACATTCTCAAAAATAAAAAATTTAGGTTTGATTTTTTTTGTAACTTTGATTGATTCTACAACCAAAGAATTACGCTTTAACTCGTCTTTTTTCTTGTGGTTAGCAACCGACATTCCCTGACAAGGCGGTGTAGCAATCAAAACATCTAATTCTCTCACATTATAGCATTTACCCCACAAGTCTAACTCAATAAATACTTTGTCTTTTACTTCTTTTGTGGTTAAATCACCACTAATATAGCCGCTTTCATAAGTACATTTTTGGTTGTAAGATTGTATTTTCAACCGCCTTTCCAAAAGTTCCACAGTAGCAACACAGTAAAAATTTTCTTCTTTGAAACCATAACAACCCACACCTGCACCACTAAACAAACTGATATAAGTACGCAAGCCGTAAGGCGTACTTTTTTCAGCCACAATTTGCGGTACAATCTCTATCTGCTTATATGGTTTTACTTTTGGCATATCTTATTCGTTGTTATTTAGTGAATTGTCAGCAATTTTCAAAACTCGCTTTGCAATGCTCGTTTCATCGGCAACTACGGCGGTTACTTGGTCGGCAAGCCAAAGAACAAATAATTCTTCGGGGTCGGCTTTCAAAACTTCTGCAATGATTGAAATTTGCTCGCGTTTTGCTCGCCGTTTTCCTTTTTCTGTGCGGTAATACCTTGATTTATAAATAAATAACGAATATGGCATTTGTTTTTGATACAATTGCTTCTCTTCTCGCATTTGGCGATTTTTTTCAGGAAACAACATCACTTTTGAACACATATTAATTTCGTTTTAATTTGCCGCAAATGTATTGCCAAAGATTGACAACTTTTGACACAGCAAAAATTTTGCAGAGTTCAACATTAGAATAAATAAATGTAATAATGCTGCAAATGTAGCAAACTATTTTTTACCTGCAAATTTTTTTTGCTATTTTTTCAAAAAAAAATTTGCCACGGGGATTTTATGGTTCGTACATCGTTTGTCTGTTCGCTAAACCAACCGTAAAAAATATTTTCTTTTTAGCGACAAGTTCCGGAATAAATTTTTCAGCTTCTTCTAAAAATAGTCATTGAAACTATCGGTAATTTTTTCACCGATGTAAAAAATTTTCCTGTCCGGAATCAATTTGTAGATTTCTGGCAGACGGATATTCGTTTATTGCAAAAAACAGATAGAAAATTTTATTCCCCACCGTATTGCAAAATAAAACAACATTTATGTTTCTAAATTTACGCTGAAACGCCTTTAAAAAACAATATTGTTATACTTTTTTATATGATTGTGTATTTGAAGCATGTAATATCTTTTTTTGATAAATTCAAAAAATTTACTTAACTTTGTTAAGCATAAACAAAAACTATTTGTAATTTTTTGTCTGCTGTCAAGAGGAGAGATTCGCAACGATAAATTGGAAATAGTTTCCCGGCCGCTGAACAACCAGCGGCTGTTTT
>JAISPX010000001.1 GCA_031274595.1 Prevotellaceae bacterium
ACCTTGCCGTCTTTGTTCATATTGGCAACATGCAATTCATTGCGACCTTTTTCTCTGACTAAAAGCACATCCTGGTCTTTTACATTTACGTCCACGTTACTTTTGTTTTAATTGCATCATTGTTAATGCAGCACAAAAGTAGCCGGGTGAATGTTGAGAATAAAGAGTTTTCAGGCTGGTGGCAGTGAGTCGCGTTGGTAATGTCGTCAAATTGCCTATTTATTTTGTTACGAAGCAGGCGGCTTCATTTGAGACAATTTGGACGTGGCGGTCGAAAGAATCGAAAATGCAGATTTTGTCGCGATTGGCTTGTTGTATGCGATTGCGTCAATAGAGGGCTGCAAATCTTTACCGATTACATATCGTTTTTTACTTATTTTTCGGATAGCGATAAATATTGTATGCCACATTATCGAACCTGCTTTTTGCAGTTTGGCGAGTGATAACTATAGTACTTGGTATTCCGAGTGTGGCTAAATTTTCTTGAAAAATAATTTTCCTGGTTTCCTGTTTCTATTTGTTGTTTTGACGGAAATATATGATATATTTCCGGCTATTTACTTGTTAGTAGTTCTGTTTTGAGTTTCCTCACTATTAGCGACCAATCTTTAAATGTCATATTGGGGAATTGTTCAGTATAATGAGTCATTACTAATGATACTGCCTCAAACAAATGATAACCAAGTAAATAGGGTTTAATCTGCTCTATTAATTGAGTATCTGTTATTTGTGTGAGTTTGCCATTCACAACGAACTTGATTGGTGAGTAAGGAACCCTCTTTTCGCTATTTTCTTCAATCGGTATAGGAACGGAGTCTTCGTCCTTCTCAAATAATGTATCTATATTCAACAAAAAAGTTGTTATATTTTTCCGTTTAAACATTATTATTTTATCGCCATTTCTTAAATAAGCATACTTGAATTCATCACTTCTGACCTCATTTTGATATGATTGGCGCGAATACAATGATACGCTTTCGCATTCATTCAAACGTTCTTTGAGTCCTTTTGGATTCCAACAAATGATAACATCATTATTTGCATCATATCCTAGTAGGATAAACGATATATCCGATTCTGAAACTTGATTAAATACTTCTCTGTTTGGAAGTTGTACCCGTGTAATGTCGGGACTATTTGGAAAATATGCTGACGAAACATTTTTCACATAGATATAATATTCTATTTCACCAAACCTTGCAAGAAAAGGCATAATACTTTCATTACAAGTAAATTGAGAATGTTGCGACAATATCTCAATCAATAGTTCTTTTAATATCGGCGGCTGTATCTTTTTCATATCTGAATACTTTTAAATAAGGGACTTTTTGAAACGTCAAAGAGGGGGTGTTTTATGGAGGTAATAGTCGACAAATCACTGATGAATCGAACATTACTAACTCCATCGGGCACATTGGACACATTAACTGTTGGAATATCTCTAAAATCGTAAAACGCAAGAGTGTCTAATGCCTGTTGGTAGTCAAAGTACAAACTTGATATTTTTTCAAAATCTTGTCCAACCGTCTGCCCTATAATATCATTAAGTTTAAATTTCAGCGTTGGGTTGCTAACTTTGGAACAAATGGATTTGACAAGGTCAAAGATATTTGTTCCACTACCGGTATTAACCACAAAAACTGAAGCGATAAGTAAATTGGCGTTTTTGTTGGGATTCAACTGTCCTATGGAAAATTCATGAGCGCGGCGAGATTGTGCCGTACTTTTCACTTCAATTTTGTCCTGACCATCGTTGAAATCAAATTTGTCATCTGGGGAACTGTGCCACGATTGTATTAGATATTCAGGATATTTTGCTTGTTCTATAACAAAAAGTTCTGCCCAAAGTCCTTGTATTTGTTTTCTTGGCGGTTTGTTAAAACAACTAAATAAGGTGATGAGTTTTTGTATTTCTGTTTTTAAAGCTAAATGTGTCGGATTTTTGGGAAGTGTTTCAATAACAAGGGAAACAACCTCTATAAAATATTGTTGTAAATCATCATTGCCGCTTTTTAACTCAATGATAGTATATGTGTTCTCTACTTTTCTTGGTGTATTTTCGTTATCTTCTAATAATTGGCATTGCCGGTTAAAGAGAACAGATATAAATTCAAGTTTAGTGTCTATTGTGAAACCAGTTGGTTCACACTCTATAAAAAACATCGGGTATTTGTCTGACGAAATACCTATTTTATGATTTTTTGAAAACGGCAATGATGCTACACACAGATATTCGCTGACTGAATTTCTGTGTTGTAACTTTGAAAATGTTGCATAAATCGATACATCCATACTCAAATTTTATCTTCATTAGCTATGTAGGAAACGGCAAATTGTTCAGGGTAATAAATGCCAAATGTATAACACGTCCTATTGAGATATTCAGGTATCACTGGTGGCAGATTTTTTGTTTGGCTATTGTCAAATTGAAGTTTATGAATTTGAATACATAGAGAATCTTCAAATTTTATTCCTTGATCGCCCGGATACACCTCTGCACCACTTGGAGAATGTCCTGAAAATATGTTACCTATTTTCATTTTGTCAATATCAAGCGAGCGTGTACGATATGGCACCTTATATGCCATTTGAATCATATAGACATAAGTTATTACTCTTTCTTTTACCAAATATCTTAAATATTGTATTGTAGCCGATTTGCGTAGCGCATCGGGGAGATTGGGCAATTTAAATGCTTTTAAAAATTGTATAACCTCCTGAACATCGGCTTTCATGTAACGGTGTCTGCGGTCATCTGTTCCAAAGTCTTGATAATTTATAAATGTTTTGTCTGTCAGAAAAGCATCAACCAGTTGCTTGTTTTCTTCGATATTGTGTAAAGCATTTAATTGTCGCCAGCCATTCAATTTCGATTGAACAACATCCACAGACAATATATTTTTTCTTGTAGCATTTAAACGTTCATCAAGAATAAGCACTTGTGCAACATCCTCGAGGGTGTCTTTTTCTAAAAGCCATTGACGCATAATTTCCTCGTGTTGAACGTAATCACGATATTCTTCTGCACTTTCCAATGGTAAATATACTCGACAAACATCCAGATAATTCAATTTGTAGCCAAAAAAACGACAACGCTGTTGTATAGTGTCAGCGGTTGATTTTCCAATACTGTAACGCGGCATGTAAGTAACTGCTAAATTTTCAATTGTAAAACCACGATTCAGCATTTCTGCACCTACTAAAATATGTGAACTTGCATTATTCCAATTGATTGCATCGGAATTTTGAATCACTAAATCAATGTGAGAATCGCGGATTGTATCCGGCATCAATTCTATAATTGCATTAAAAGAATGTTTAGTTGAAACTCTGCGTATCGCCTCATCGTAGTTTTTGCGGAATTGATTAATTAATTCGGTTTTACTTGGATCGCCATCGGGCAAATCCAATCTTCTTGACCAAGTGTCTTTTAATCGAGATACCCACGCGCGAAATTTGCGACTTGCATCATTTTTACTATCGGCGTGTATCATCATAGAGAGAAATTTTTCTCGTTCTTCTATATGAACAACAACTGCCACTCCAATGAGATATATTTGTAGTGCATCTATCAAACTTTCGGGACATTCTGTCAAATCATTGTTTTTAGAATGATACACTTGTTCGGGCGGAATTGCTAAAATCAAATCGGGATTGTCTATAAAAAAAGTTTTTCCACCTGTATATTTTCTGCCTGGAGTTAGAACGGTATGATATTTAGGCGAAAGCAAGTCCATAATATTTATCAATAATGGTCCTTGTGGAGTTGCCGTATATTGGATATAAGAATGATTACTCAATACATCTTTTAATTTAACTATACTGCTGTACGTGGAACTAAGATTGGGGTCGTCCCAATCATCTGTATTCTTACTATTTCTTCTTGCATAGGTGTTTAAACTTGCTTGATCGGCTTCATCATCAATTATCAATACTCCATTGTTGCCTAGTGCTTGTTTCACCTGTCTATTCTGAAAAATGCGAGACAAATCATCAATATGCCTACTGTGTTTTAATACAGTTATTAGTATTGTGGGTTTTAATCGTGTCAATAATAAAGCACTTTGAATTTCTTGAGCATGGTTTTGAAAAGTGGGATTTTCGTATTGTTTGTAATAGCGGCTATTTGCGCCGTTATTCAATAAGTCTTTTGTTAAGCGATTTGTAGTTTGGCGCAATAAATTATTCTTTACTCCTGCCAAATAAATTATAACACGAAAGCCATTATCAACAGCCAAAGCAGACAATGTTGTAAAAGACATAGTTTTACCACTTTGCACATAGCCAACAGCAATGTTAGTAATTGATCCAATTGTATCAATCGGATTAATACAATGCGAAAGTATCTTTACCGCTTCTGATAATACGGTTTCTTTTTCTTCGGCATTGAGTTTTGTAAACCGGCTCATTAATTCGGCTGTTCTTTCTCCCTCGACAGGAGTAAACCTCTGCGGTTTATCAGATGGCATTATTTTGATTAATTCGCTCATAATTATAAATCTTGAATAAATTGATTAAAAAACAAACGGATATTCCCTGCATTTTTTGTGTCTTGACTTGGAGCAATTACTTCAGCCAGTGCAAAGGATTTTATGATTGAAACTATTGGTTGGTAGTCTTCTTTTGTTTTTATTTTGTCAAATCGAACAAAAAATGAGTGAGCAAGATTTATCTTACATTCAATTTGGCTACTATCAAATAAGTCATCATTTTTAACAATGAGAGAGTATAAGTCAGGATATGACGGCTCATTGATAAACTCAATCTTAAATATATAGTGTATGCCCTCAAATTCAAACGGAGTTTCATGAGTTGCGATACTCACTGCTTTCTCTAATATTACGGTGTTGATTATTTTTTCTTGCTCGTTTTGAATATTTTTGACGGATTCTTCAACATGTTTTGACAACTCCCTTGGTTGTAATTCTTTGTGTTGAGTTGAAATAAGTTGTTTTGCAATCTTTTTCGTTTCCTCTTTGGGTCTTAACCGATAGGCTTCAGCTTGACCGTACAAGTCAAAATCAGGGTTGGTAATTTCTTCTTTTAGCAACTCCATTAATTCACTTAAATCCCCTTCGTCTTGAAAACGGCTTTTGTTAAAACTTACATTAAAACCCTCTAATTCAATTTCTCCAAAAATGCGTTTGTCTCTCGGGGAGCCAGACTGACCGCACAAAACTTTCGGTCGATATTTTTCATCATGGCTGCCAAGTATAACTCTGCCTCTGCGAAACAACGAAAAGCCGTTGTGTTCGTTGGTACTCATTGTTTCGAGTATTCCAATAAAACCAATTGCCTTATATTTCCCGTACTGAAAATTTATATTTTTTTTCCATTCGATGCTGATTCCATCGGGCGTTTTGTAATAAGGAGCAATTAATATTTTGGGGTCATTATATGATAAAACTTCATCATTTATAATAATTTGCAATTCATCCTCTCTGATAAACTTTCGGTAAATGCTTGCTAAATGCTTCCGTATTTTTGGCATTTGCATTAGTTTAGGTGCGTTATCGGATAGCTCTGATAGAATAATTTTTGTATAATGTTTATTTGCAGTTTTAGGTATGCTAACTACACTGAGAGTTTCTTTCTGCTCGGCAGTAACTTTTTTCAAATCAAATTCCACCTTACGTTCAACATCTTCATCTAATGCCTTAGTACAAACGTGCCATTTGTCTGATAACCAAATTGAGGCGGTTTTCATTCCCATACCAAACTCATTTAGTCCTTTGCTATTCACATGAATATTCGCAGGTTCAAAAGCGCGTTGAAAGTTGGGCGCATCAATGCCTGCCGCATTATCTTCAATCACCATTTTTTTCGTTTCCCAATCCACTGACATTTTTACAATGAGTTGATAGTCTGGTTCCACTTGCAATAATTTGTCTTTATTATTCAAATAACTCTGAATAGCATTGTCGACATATTCAGCCAAAGCAAACCACACATTATTGTTTAGTGCTCTAAACTGAGAATAACCCCCAGGTTTTAATTCTATTGAAACACTTTTTATATCATTCATAATCTTTCAATAAGTTTTTTGCAATTCGTTTGACTACTTCCACATTTACAGCATTGCCAAAAGCGCGAAACGCTTTTGCTATGGTGTCTGGATATTCTTTTAAATCTTCCATACATTGGAGTTTCGCGGCTTCTTTGCGTGTCATATACCTGCCTTGTTCGCCTTTGGGTGTTGTTATCCACGGGAAAATTGGAATTTGCGTTGTTGTTAAAACTAACGCTGGCGAAAATGTTGGTTTTTTTACACGAATACCTGAAGGGCGAAATTGTACAATTTTGTTATTTATTGTTGGATGTTCTTCGTATCCACTGTTCCACTCAAATTTTTGGTGGCTGTTTTCAAAACCTTTTATGCTTTCAAGCCATTCGTCAAGAATAGACTTATTGTTTGCATAAAATTCTCTGTTTAAGCGAATATATTGTTTTTTCCAAGTTGGAAAATTGAGATTTGCTTCCGTCTTATCGGTCTGTGCATAAATGGGTAAACATTGCAAACAATCATCTTTGGAGTTTCCTGATATTTCTTCTCCAAACTTTCCTTTTTTACCGTTTAATTCTGAACGTGATTGATGACAAGGGGCTATACCGTCATATTCATAGGTGGCACCAAATTCCATTGCCCAAATTGGGAAAGTTGGAATTCCAACTTTATTGTCAACAAGTATATCTAAAAACTTTTGCCACACAATAATATGATTCCGAGTTGTCTCTTTCAATGTCATATAATCATCATCGGCAACGATAATAGTGTTTATATCACATTCGGGGTGCTTGTCGTGATTTGGAAATGTAAAATCTTTTAGACCACCTTTTGCCTTTAGTCTGCCAACAATGTAGAAACGTGTGCGGTGTTGTGGTACGCCAAAGTAATGAGGCGAGAGTATATCTTCTTTTACCTCGTACAATTTGGAAAGTTCATTGTGAATTACTTTGCAAGTATTACCTCCGTCATGTGATTTTAGGTTTGGCACATTCTCAAGAAAAACAAACTCCGGCTTGTGATACGCTGAAATTTCCATAATTTTGTAGAACAAGTTGCCGCGTTTTTCATCTTTGAATCCCATTTGAGCACCAGCTTGCGAAAATGGCTGACAGGGAAAACCTGCACATAAGATATCATGTTGTGGAATGTCCTTTTCGATATCAACTTCGTTAATGTCGCCGGCGCATTCTATGTTATGGTTAACTTTGTAGAGTTTGCGTAGTTCGGGCATGAGTTCGCTCGCGAACACACATTCGTGTCCGAGTTTTTGGAGGGCTAAATGGAATCCTCCTAATCCAGCGAATAAATCAATGAATTAAGGAAAGAAGAATTATTGATTTTGTCTTGGCTGGATAAAATTTCTTTTTTGAAATGTAAAACTAATTCTTTCCCGGAAGAAATCCCCGAAGTTATAGACGCGCCTGCACCGAGAAACAGATCAAAAGATTTCCCCTTTTGTACTTTGAAGTTCCGTAAAAAACACTTGTTTGTCGATCATATTCATGTTTTTCATACAATTAATATCCAATTAAAACAATTCCTTTCAGCGGCAACTGCAACCGCCCATTAATATATAGTGTTTCAAAGAACTGAAAAATCTTTGAAAAGTCGTCGTTTCCGCGATAATCGTTGCGGACAGCTAACATTAGATAATCCACCCCATGCATCATACAAGCTTGAAACACATCTTTCAAAAACTGATTGTTGACATAAGCACGTCCGGCTTCTACTTCCAATACGATTTTCCCATCACTACTGATTGCATCGGCATCAAAGAATTTGTCAATGCGATTGTTTAAGCTAAACAATACCGGAACTTTAATTTTGTCTTCCTGCGCCTTGCTTTTCTCAACCTTGAATCCGAGTTCTTTCAGGTCGTCCGAAATGATTTTCAAAACACCATCGCTATTCAATCTATTTTCGGGCGATTTTATTGCATCATAATTCTTTTGAAAGCAGTTGATAACGGCTTCTACATCTGCATTTACGCCAAATGAGCGTGGAAATAATTGGTAGTGTAACATGTTTTTATGCGGCTTTAAATGAATCCATAAGTATCATATATTTAATTGCATTCTTCGCTATTTTTATTGTCATCTGAAATAACATTGTTGATTTGGTCGGCGATTCGCACAGTGAGTAACTCGTCTTTATGGGCAAAATGTCCGCAAGCAAATTTAAGAGTTGCCCACGACCTAATTTCATAACTTCTTTTTCAAATTTGCAGTATGTGGCAGTATCAATATCAAGTTCGACGACAATTTTTCGCTGTGATCGTTTGATTGCAGTGGTATTTTCTTGAGTTTGTCTGACAATAATATAATCATATGATTTTAGAGTTAAATCTTCTTTAAAATTTCCGCAAAGTTAGCACTAAATTTTCAATTGCACACAAACGAATAAAAATATGTAAGTCCAATGAGCAAATACGAAATATTAATGGCTTAAAATTCAGTAATTTATGATGATAATGATGCCTTATTAGCACAGGAAATGACTGAATACAATGAATTTGCCAGGACACTGTTGTCCGGAAATGTCACATTTAAAAGCAAGGCTGCATACCGTAACGCGCTCGTTTATACCTGTACGGAGTTAAAGGGTTTAACAGGGAGATTAGACAAAACAATGCGGCAATTTTTATCAAAAAAGTTCATGAACTCGTAGAAAAACAGATTGAGTGGGTAGAAAAACAGCTTCTTGCAGAAGAAACTGTACAAAGATGTCCGTACCAACAGAAGGCTCAACCAGGAAAGTTGCAATGGACGGGCAGCGTTGTCGAATGGGTGGAGTTGATATATGCCCTGTATATTGTGAAGCGAATCAACAATGGCAAAATCTCTCTCAAGGAACTGTTTCTACAAATGGGTGAAATCTTCGATTTTGAAGTAAAAGAGTTTGCCTGCTACTTTATGAACATCAAAAACCGGACAGACGGTCGCAGGACAAAATTCACAGATTTGTTGAGAAATGCCGTGCTTGAAAGAATGATCGATTCCGACAGGAAATTGACACGGAAATAAAATTGTGATTCTCGCTGTTTTATTGTACCTTTGCTCGCTAAATTCAGCAGATATACGATGTCAGAGAAAGAGTT
>JAISPX010000141.1 GCA_031274595.1 Prevotellaceae bacterium
AAAAAGCGATTGTCATTGCGGTACTGAATCAAGTTCAGCATTCCCGCTTATCGAACTTGTTCGCTTGGCTTGCCAAGAATCTCCTAATTATCACATGCGATTTTTCAGGAGATACCGTGTCAAGCACGGTATGACGGGCTTTTAAGACTGCCTCTATTAAATGAAAAGTGAAGAATGAAAAATGAAAAAATAATGATTAATAGTAAATCGTAAATAACAAAATCGTAAATAACAAATCACTTTCAACTTTATGAACTTTATAACTTTCAACTTTACAAACTTTCAACTAAAAAAAATACCCAAATAATAAAGAATTTTAACACTTTCAAAAAAAAATTTGTCCCATAATTTACATTATGTTAACTTTCGGCGCAAAGTTAATCTAATTTTCAATAAGTTGCAAATTTTAACTTTTCAATTTTTTACTCTCAAAAATCATCATTTCACTGATTACCTTGTATTTAAAACTTAACATAATGTAAATTATAGGACAAATTTTTAGTTTTACCGTGATACTGAAATAATTATGAAAAACCTTGTTGTTGTTAAGTTTATAGCGTTTTTACCTGTGGGCTTTGTGTCGGCACAGGCAAGGCATGCGCGTGAAATAACCTGCATTAACGCAAATCAACAGATGTTTTTTAATGAACTAAAAGCCTTATCTATTCTTGGCTGCGCCGCTCTAAACATATTGTCGTTGGCAGCGAAATTTTCCGCACAAGTATTTAAGATTTATCTGTTTGTATTCAGAGTTTGCAGGAAGACATTTAAGGTTTGCAGGAAGACATTTAAGGTTTGCAGGAAGACATTTAAGGTTTGCAGGAAGACATTCAGAGTTTGCAGGAAGACATTTAGAGTTTGCAGGAAGACATTTAGAGTTTGCGGGAAGACATTTAGAGTTTGCAGGAAGACATTTAAGGTTTACAGGAAGACATTTTTTATTTACCATTTTCTTATTTACTATTTACCATTAACCATTATTTTTCATTATATCATTATTTTTCATTTCAGCATGTCGTGCGGGTGAACGTTGTGTTTCTATTGACGTTTTGTTCTCCGCACTTGTGTTGTTGTTTTCTTTGCTACTAAGGGTTACTTGAATAGATAAGGTTTTTTAATTCTTTTACCATTAACCATTTTATCATTAAATTAACAATTAACATCAATATATTAAAAATACTTTGTATTTATTATAAATCTTAAACAAAAGACCGAATAATATTTAATTTTTATTATAAAAGGCTTATCTGTATTAATTTCAAATCTTCACGTTTTATTTGTATTACATTTGAATATTTTCATGGTTTTACTAAACCAAATGATGCTCGCCTGTGAAAATATAAAAATGAAGTTGGATTTAATTTTAAGATTTATGAAACGGATATTATCATTTGTTTTTTTGTTTTTTATCGGCACAGGTTTATTGTTGTCTCAACATCGCGCATCTTCGGCGGCTGCAGACAGCGCCATGCACAAATCAAAACCACATAAAGTTAAAAAAAGTATTTTAATAGGAGCAGGAGTTCCATCGCTTATGATGACTTATGGCATATTTTCTCTAAAAAGTAAAGCGTTGATTCGCGTTGATAACAATACTCAATATAAAGTGTATAAGCACAATTATTTATGGCATAGCCATTTGGACGATTATTTTCAGTTTTCGCCGGCTCTTGCGGCATTTACAATGAAACTTGCAGGCGTGAAAAGCAAACACAAATTGTCGGATATGATTATTATATATGCTTTAAGCAATATTTTGGAAACAGGTATAGTTCATGCAACAAAAAACATTACCAAGCGAATGCGTCCAGACGGTTCAAAAAATAATTCTTTTCCTTCGGGGCATACGGCTACGGCTTTCGTTGCGGCAGAGTTTCTGCATCAGGAATATAAAGATAAATCGGTATGGATAAGCATTGGCGGTTACACAATGGCATCGCTTGTCGGAGTTTCGCGGATACTGAATGATAAACATTGGGTTAGCGATGTTGTTGCAGGCGCAGGCGTTGGCGTTATTTCAACAAAAATTGTGTATTGGACTTATCCTTATATGCAGAAAATGTTTAAACGCAAAAAAGGGAAGAAACTGCAAACTTTTATTCTACCGTCATACAATAACAATGCGTTGGGTTTGAGTTTTTTGCATCGTTTTTGATTTCGTAAATGCTTTACTGTTTCCTTTTCTCAAATTCTTCTATTGCTTTTTTCCATTCGGCGGGAATGGGAAACGATGTATTGGTTTTTATATCAAGAGTTGAAAATACGCAGCGTGATTTCACTTTTATATTTCCTTTGTCATCAATTATTTGCTGCGTCATATCTACGCTGCGGTTACCAATTCGCGTTATTTCGGATACTGCAAAAATTGTATCGTCAATTAATGTGGGAAGCAAAAAATCGTTGTCAATATGAACTATCACAAGAGTTTTTTCGTTCCAGTCGATAAATTTTCCGAGAGTTTTGTTAAGATAATCTAATCGCGCCACATCAAAATATTGACTGTATATCGAATTGTTTACATGTCCAAGTCTGTCAATATCGCTAAACCTTATCTGTATTTGAATTTTATGCATTTCCGTAAAAAATTAAAATCATTTTCTAATTACTTCAACTTCGTTTTTCAAACCCAATTTTATTATAGCCGATGGTTTGTATGTAGGGTTTCCTTCAAATTTTTTGTTCACAATAAAATCAACGTTTTTTATTATTTCCTGTGATATTTCGTTTATTGTTTTCGCCGCTTTTTCGCCCGAAATATTTGCCGATGTTGATACCAGAGGACGATTTAACGCAAATATCAGTTGTTTGCAAAACTCGTGATGCGCAACTCTTATTCCTATTGTTCCGTCTTCGGCAATCAGATTTGGCGCAAGATTTGTTGCCTGCGGATAAATTATTGTGAGAGGCGTATCGCTCAAGTCAATCAGGTCGGGAGCGATGTTCGGAATTTGTTTTACGTGTCGCGAAATTCTGTCGGCAGTATCAACCAGCACAAGCATTGATTTATTATCGTTTCGCTGTTTTAATTTGTAAATTTTTTCAACTGCGGCGGCGTTTGTAGCATCGCAGCCTATTCCCCACACCGTATCTGTCGGATATAAAATTATACCGCCGTTTTTGAGAATTTCAACAGTTTTTTTTATTTCATCTTTCATTATTCAATTTTTAATTTTACCACAATAGGATAATGGTCTGAACAGTTGATTTCTTTTGCAACTCTGTATTCGGCAACATCTATATCTCTGTCGGTGAATATATAATCAATTCGCAAAAATGACATCAGTTTTTTGTAAGTATTAGGTATTCCGCTTCCTGCTTCGATGAATGTATCTTTTTTGTTTCCGCGTATTTTTTGATAAGTGTAAGACATTGGCGTATCGTTAAAATCGCCGCAGATAATTGCAGGGTAAGGCGATTTTGATAAACTTTGAGCGATAAAATCCGCTTGTTTGGCTCGTTTTACGAACGCATTTCGCAAATTTACAACTATGCGTTTCAATTCTCGTTTATAACTGTCGGTTTTCAATAATTTTTTTTGCGTATTATCAGGATTAAAATTTGTTGACTGCAAATGACATGAATAGATTCTCAATGTTTTATTGTTGATATTAATATTAGCAAAAGTCATATACTGTCCGCGGTTTTTAGGTTTTTCGTTGTTGGCTAACGGAAATTTGCTGAAAATTTTTTCGCCGCTGTGATTTTCGCTGGTATATTTATAAATTTCCGAAATTTTCTGCCATGATGCATTTGTTTTCAATGTTCTGTCGGTCATTATATATTCTTGTAAACAAATAATATCAGCATTTTCGGCAAGCAAAAAATCGGCGATTTCGGTGTATGCATGATTGCCGTTGTTTATGTTTTCAAAACTGTGCGTGTTATAACTTATTATTTTTATTGTTTCTCCTTCCGCTTTATTTCCCGAAAATTGAAAAAATCTGCCGGTATATAATATTCCGGCAATTAATACGACAAAATGAATATATGCAATTTTGCTTTTTTTCAGCGTCCAAAAAATAAGAACAAATATATTTAAGATAAAAATTATCTGAAAAAACAATCCGAAAAACTGAAAAAACCAATATTTTGCAGGACTTATGTAACATGCGCCTATTGACAGCAATAACATAATGTTCAACAAAATGCTGATTATTTTCAATATCAATAAAAATATTCTGGATATATTTTTCATGCAAATTTCAGTAAAAAATATTTCGTTTTTTACCCCAAACTTTTATAAGTATAAATCCGAAAATCATTCCGCCCAAATGCGCCGTGTGCGCTATTCCGCCGCCAACAGGATTATTGATTGCTAGATACAATTCTATTGCTCCGTAAATTATTACAAAATATTTTACTTTTAATCTTACGGGAGGAAATAATAATTGCAAAACAGTATTCGGAAACAACATTCCAAAGCCGAGCAAAACGCCGAAAACTGCGCCGGATGCGCCGACAACAGGAATATTTATAATGTTATACCAATTCCTTATGTAAAAATCTGTTGACGTAGATTTTAATCCTTCGTCAAGCCATAATCTCATTTGCTGAAGCATTGATTCGTCGATGTGCGACTGTATTGAACTTATCTGAAAATAATTCACAAGCGTGTAAATTGCGGCTGCGCCTAATCCCGTAACAAAATAGAAAATGAAAAATCGTTGCGAACCCCAGACTTTTTCAAGTATTTTGCCAAACATCCACAATGCATACATATTGAATATTAAATGGAAAATTCCGCCATGCATAAACATGTGCGTAATAAATTGGTACGGTTTGAAAAACGGCGAGGACGGGTAAAAAAGAGCAAAACCGGAAAGGTCGAATAGATTGCTCGCTATCAGCATCAACACATTTATAATTATTATGTTTGTTACAACAGGTGTTGATTTGTCAAAAATTGTGTTTGTCGTATAACTCATGTTATTTTAAAAATCGTGTTTTTATTTCTTCAAATGTTATTGTTATTAACGCAGGCTTGCCTTCGGGACAAATATTCGGATTTTTGCACGACAATAATTTACCGACAATATCATTCATTTCTTCGGCATTTAATGTTTTGTTTCCAATCGCCGAAATTTTTGCCAATGTCAGCGCCAATCGTTCTTTACTCTTTTTTTCGATATTGGATGTTTCTTCTTTCAAATCGTCAATTATCATTTTAACGATATTTTCGGGGTCAATATTTTCAATACTTGTCGGCAATCCGTAAACCACTACTGTGTTTTTTCCGAAAATTCTTATATCAAAACCCAATTTATACAAATCGTCAATTCGTTCCGAAATTGCTACAAAATCCATTGCGCTCAATTCAATTGTTTTCGGAAAAACTTCTTGTTGCGCATAATCGTTTTCCGATTCCGTACTGTTTAAAAATTGCTCAAACAAAATTCGTCTGTGCGCACGTTTTTGGTCTATTATCATCAAGCCTGACTTTGAGTTTGTAGCGATGTATTGATCTTTTATCTGAATAAATTTTTCTGTCAGCGATTGCGGAGATGTAAATAATTTTAAAGTATCGGTTTCATCTTTTTCGAGTTCAAAAACATCTGTTCCTTCATAAATTTTTTGCCAGTTTGTATCAATTTTTTCAGATTTAAATCCGCTGTTTTTTCTTTCATTGTCAAAAGGATTGAATGTTTCGTCAACATTCAGCTTTGGAGTTACGATTTTTGTATTGGGCATCAATACGGGAATGTCAATAGGATTTTCGACATCAAAATCTATTTTCGGCGCTAATGCAAATTTTCCCAGAGTTTCGCGTATTGCGGCGTTAAGCACTTGCCAGATTGTTTGTTCCTCGCTGAATTTTATTTCAACTTTTGTGGGATGAATATTTACATCCAAATTTTGAGGCTCGACTGTGAGATATATAAAAAATCCGGGATATGAGCCTGATTGAATTAATTGGTCGTATGCATTGACAATGGCTTTTTGAAAATATGCGCTTCTGAAAAATCTGTTGTTTGCAAAGAAAAACTGTTCTCCAGCAGTTTTTCGGGTTTGTTCTGGTTTGCTTATGTAACCGTCTATTTTCACGATACTTGTATCAACCTGCACCGAAAGAAGATTGCTGCCTGTATTTTTCCCAAAAATTCCTGTAATGCGTTGTCTGATGTTACCTTTCGGCAAATTATAAATTGTTGTTCCGTTTGATGCAAGCGTAAATTCGATATGAGGATTGCAAAGCGCTACACGTTGAAATTCACTCATTATGTGTTTCAATTCAACATTATCCGATTTCAAAAATTTGCGTCTTGCGGGAACATTGAAAAATAAGTTTCGTATCTCAAACGATGAACCTGCCGGACAACTTATTGTTTCCTGACTCACCAGAGTAGATGCATTTATACGGATTTGTGTTCCTGTTTCGTCTTCGTGCCGTCGTGTTTTAAGTTCTGTTTCGGCAATCGAAGCAATTGATGCTAAGGCTTCGCCGCGAAAGCCGAAAGTATATAATTTCAGCAAATCATCAGCCGAGTTTATTTTGGAAGTGGCATGTCGTTCAAACGACAAACGCGCATCCGTATCGCTCATGCCCGAACCGTTATCTGTTACTTGTATTAGCGTTCGTCCTGCATCTTTCACAAGTACGTTTATAGATGTGCTTCCCGCATCAACCGCATTTTCGATTAATTCTTTTATAACCGAAGCCGGACGCTGGATTACTTCGCCCGCCGCTATCTGATTTGCTACGCTATCCGGTAAAACTTTTATCATTATTCGTCTGTATTTTCTGTGATTTCAGTATCTTCGTCAACAATTACAATTTGAGTTTCGGGATTCATGTCGTATTTTTCCAAATCGTTAGTGTTTTCGGTTTTCGGTTTGTTATTATAATTTTCGGGATTTATGAGATATGAAAAATTACGTATCGAAGCAAAAATGGCTATAACAAAAAGTAAAATAGCGGCGTAAACAAAAAGACGCTTATTAGGCAATTTTGCTTCGGCTCGTTTCTGGTCTGCTCCGTAAGCCTTTCTGAAATTGATATTTTCGCGCTTAAAAGTATATTCTTCGTCGTTATTTTGTTTCAAACCTTCTTCAATTTTGCGGACACGCTCGTTTAATTCCTCCTTGTCGGCATCGTAGTATCTTGGTTTGTAGTTGAAAACACGATGTTTGGGTATTTTAAAAAAAGTTATTTTCATATTATGTTGCTTATATATTTTTGCAAAATTATCTTACAAAGATAATTAAAATTTGAATATCAATTATAAAAAATACGAAACGATACATTTTTCGTATTACAACTAAATTATAAGACTTTTTCTTATCCATTGGTTGAGGCATGCTGCAAATAGTGTTTTTTTTAAACTTGGTTGCATTGATTTTTGCAGGTAAAACTATTTTAAAGTAAAACATTTTTTTTAACACTAAAATTTTTGCAAATAAAAAATTCAATATTACTTTTGTCTTGAATTAACAAAAATGTTAAACTGAAATATTAAACAATGGAATTAAAAAATGCAAACACAGAACAATTAATTTTGGATGCGGCTGAAAAAATCTTTTTGGATAAAGGTTTTTCCGGCGCAAAAACGACTGATATTGCAAACGCTGCCGGAGTAAATCATGCTTTATTGCATTATTATTTTCACACAAAAGAAAACCTTTTCAACAAAGTTTTTGAGAATAAAGCAGACTTGCTTCTTATGACTTTCAAAACGTCTTTTGATACAGATTTGCCTTTCTTGGAAAAAATAAGAATTACTATTGAATCTCATTTTGATTTTATCGGAGTTAATCCTAAAATACCCATGTTTATTCTTCGCGAAGTGGTTTCAAACAAAGAAAAAAGAGATTTTATTATTGAAAAAATTTTCCCAAGAGCGTACAGTGTGCTTGAACAATTAAGAAAATCAATAGATGAAGAGGTCGGCAAAGGAACTATTTCGCCTGTCGAACCAATTGATTTAATGATGAATATTGCTTCGCTGAATGTATTATCGTATGTGGCGGCTCAGGTTTATTTCAATTTTGGCAACGAAAATACCGATGAACTTAATAAATTTCTTTCACAACGGAAAAAAAATAATGTAGAAGTGATTTTGAAAAGTTTAAAACCATGAAAATAATAAATTTATGAAAAATTTATTTAGCATATTCATATTTTTGATTTCTTTTAATTTGTCGGCACAATTTATCACTATTGACGAATGTCATAAAAAAGCAAAAGAGAATTATCCGCTTATCAGGCAATATGATTTGATTGAGCGTTCCAAAGAATATACTTTGTCGAATATAACCAAAGGTTATTTTCCCCAATTTCAAATAAATGCAAAGGCGACTTATCAATCGGATGTAACATCAATTCCGATTTCTGTTCCGAATATGGATATTCCAAAAATTTCAAAAGACCAATACAATGCATCAATTGAGGTTTCGCAAATTCTATGGGATGGAGGCTCTATCGGCGCTCAAAAGAAAATTGTTGCTGTCGGTACAGAGGTCGATAAGCAGCAGTTGCAAGTCAATTTATATGCTGTTGAGATGAAAATCAACCAGTTGTTTTTCGGTATTTTGTTATTGGATTCGCAATTGGAACAAAATCGAATTTTTCAAGAAGAACTGAATATAAATTGTTCTACTGTCGAAAATTACATCGAAAACGGTATTGCCGGCGCATCCGATTTGGACGCTGTAAAAGTAGAATTATTGAACGCCAAACAAAACCGCATACAACTTCAATCGACTCGGCAAGCCTACATGGATATGCTGTCTTACATGATTGGAGAAAAATTTAACGCGCATACTCAGTTAATTAAACCTGATATTTCCAAATGGTTGTTGCCAAACGGTATAAATCGACCCGAATTACAATGGTTTGAATTGCAAAATAAGATGTTCACATTGCATAAGGATTTATTAAAAACAGGTTACATGCCGAAATTCAACTTTTTTCTGCAAGGCGGTATCGGACGTCCGGCTTTAAATATGTTTTCGCGCAATTTTGATACTTATTACGTTGGCGGTATTCGATTGTCTTGGAATTTCGGCGCTTTGTACACAAGAAAAAATGATTTGCAAAAAATAGATATTCAACAACATATTGTTGACAGCAAACGAGAAACATTTCTTTATGATTTGCAATTGGAGATAACTCACCAAAATCATGATATTACGCGTTTGAAAGAACAAATGCAATATGATGATGAAATAATCGCTTTGCGCAAAAATATAAAACAAACGGCAGAAACCAAACTCGCCAACGGAACAATAACCGTAGCAGACTGGATGCACGAAGTCAATCGGGAAAATATTGCCCGACAAACTAAAATTTTACATGAAATAGAATTAATGATAAGTATTTACTCTCTAAAACATGCTACAAATGAATAATTTTTCAAACTTAAATAATGGCAAAGAATAAGATATTAATTTTATCAACCGCTTTATTTTTATTCGGTTGCGGAAATAGTCAAAGCGATTACGATGCTTCGGGCGTTTTTGAAACTACCGAAGTGATTGTTTCGGCGCAGGCAAACGGACAACTGATGGAATTGAATGTTGAAGAAGGTCAGTTATTAACTGCAAATGAGCCGACAGGATACGTTGATACGATGCAACTGCATCTGAAAAAGAAACAGTTGCTGGCAAATATGCGCGCTGTTGACAGTCGTTTATATTCGGTTACCTTGCAGGTAGCAGCCATTAAGCAGCAAATTGCCAAACAGGAAACGGAATTGAAGCGTTTTCAGAATTTACTTCGTTCAAATGCGGCAACTCAAAAACAGGTGGATGACATTGCGGCGCAAATAGAGGTTTTGAATAAACAACTCGCCGCTCAAACCGAAACGTTGGAGAATAATAACCGAAGCGTTTCAAATGAAAGTTACGCTCTGCAAATTCAAATAGAACAAGTAGTTGATTTGATTAATAAAAGTATTATAGCAAGTCCTGTGCAGGGAACTGTTTTGTCTAAATATGCCGAAGTTGGCGAAGTTGTTGCTCACGGGAAACCGTTATTTAAAATCGGAAATACGGAAAACATGTTTTTGAGAGCCTACATTACTGCCGACTTGCTGACACAAATTCATTCAGGACAAAAAGTAAGCGTTTTTGCTGATTTCGGCAAAAAAGATACAAGAAAATATGTAGGAACGGTAACATGGATTTCGGACAGGTCGGAATTTACGCCTAAAAGCATCCAAACACGCAACGAAAGAGCCAGCCTTGTGTATGCCGTAAAAATAGCGGTAAAAAATGACGGTTATCTGAAAGTGGGAATGTACGGAGAAGTTAAATTATCCGACAAAAATAAATAAATAGAGATGAAAGATTTGATTGTAAAATGTTTTAATATCAGTAAATCTTACGGAAACATTAAGGCGTTGACGGATATAAATTTGAATATAGAAAAAGGCGAATTATTCGGATTAATCGGTCCTGACGGCGCTGGAAAAACCACGCTCTTTCGCATTATGGCTTCTTTGATTTTGGCAGATTCAGGAAGCGCTTTCGTTGATAATCTGGACGTAGTGAAAGATTATAAAGCGCTTCGCCGACACATTGGTTATATGCCCGGACGATTTTCACTTTATCAGGATTTAACTGTCGAAGAAAATCTGATTTTTTTTGCAAAAATATTCAATACTTCAATTAAAGAAAATTATCATTTGATTGAAAACATTTACAAGCATATAGAGCCTTTCAAAAATCGCATGGCAGGAAAACTTTCGGGAGGAATGAAACAAAAACTTGCTCTTTCGTGCGCATTGATTCATAAACCTTCGGTTTTGTTTCTTGACGAACCGACAACAGGCGTTGACCCTGTTTCGAGAAAAGAATTTTGGGAAATATTGGGAAAACTTAAAGCGCAGGGTATTACCATCATTGCATCTACTCCTTACATGGATGAAGCAAATTTGTGCGACCGCATCGCTTTAATTCAACATGGAAAAATACTTTCTGTTGAAACTCCGCAAAAAATTACGGCAGCATACGGCAAAAAACTTTATCGCATCAATGCAGCCGATAATTTCGCATTGCTGACACAACTTCGCGGCAATCCTGAGGTTGCATCATGTTTGCTTTTTGGCGGATATTTGCATGTTACTTTCAAAAATGATGCTGACACTTCCATACCGAATTTGGAAATAACAGAGCCTTCGGTTGAAGACTGTTTTATAGAATTAATGACAAAATCCAATGATTAGCAAAGTAATAGAAACAAGAAACCTTACCAAACGTTTTGGTGATTTTACCGCTGTTGACAATATTAATCTGGATGTTTTCAAAGGCGAAATTTTCGGTTTTTTGGGAGCAAACGGCGCAGGAAAAACCACAGCGATGCGAATGCTTTGCGGATTGAGCAAACCAACTTCGGGACAAGGCTTTGTCGCAGGCTTTGATATTGCGCGGCAACAGGAAGATGTAAAAAAACACATCGGATATATGAGCCAAAAATTTTCTCTGTACGAAGATTTGAAAGTATGGGAAAACATACGACTTTTTGCAGGAATTTACAGAACAAAAAATCACGAAATTGCTGCTAAAACCGACTCTGTGCTTGCAAAAATTGGTTTATCAAGCGAGCGAAACGCTTTGGTAAAAAAAATTCCCTTGGGCTGGAAACAAAAACTGGCTTTTTCGGTAGCAGTTTTTCATAATCCCGCAATTGTCTTTTTGGACGAACCCACAGGCGGAGTTGACCCTGTTACAAGACGGCGGTTTTGGGAATTGATTTACGAAGCGGCAGCCGATGGCATCACGGTTTTTGTAACCACTCACTATATGGACGAAGCCGAATATTGCAATCGCGTATCAATAATGGTTGATGGAAAAATAGAAGCCATAGATACTCCGCAGCATCTTCGCAGGCAATTTAACGCCAACAATATGGACGAAGTATTCCGAAAATTGGCACGCAAAGCGGAAAGAAATGATAATGGTTAATGATTAATGATATAATGGTTAATGGTAAAACCACCCCGCCCTTCGGGCGCCCCTCCGCAGGAGGGGAATTATCAGCCGTCATTGCGGGCTTGACCCGCAATCTTTAAATAAAGAATGAAAAATAAAAAACAATAGTAAATCGTAAATATAAAATAGTAAATGATAAATAACTTTCAACTTTATAAACTTTATAACTAAAAAATGGAATTATCAATAAACATAAAAAATCACATGCAACAGGCAAAAATGACGCGATACATCGGCAAATTGCTTCGATACATTGGCAAATTGTTTCGATACAAATTTAAATTGCTTCGATACAATTTTAAATTGCTTCGATACAATTTTAAATTGCTTCGATACATTGACAAATTGTTTCGATACAATTTTAAATTGCTTCGTGTAAATTTCACCTTATTTGCTCATTATTTCATAAGATTTTTATTAATTAACAGTATGAAAATCAAATCGTATGCCTCCACAATACCAATTATTAATTATTAATGCTTAATCATCGTGAAATCGTTTTTATCATTTATACAGAAAGAATTTTACCACATTTTTCGCGATACGCGAACTGTTTTGATATTGATTGGAATGCCTGTTGTGCAAATTATTTTGTTCGGATTTGCCGTCAGCGCCGAGGTAAAAAACACGAAAGTAGCCGTTTTCGACCCGTCAAATGACATTTCAACTCGCCGCATAATTGAACAAATCAATGCAGTCGAATATTTCAGCGTAGAATATTTTTTGACGCCAAACGAAATTCACGAGGCTTTCAAAAAAGAAAAAATCGGCTTGGGAATCGTATTCAGTGAGAATTTTAATGGAAATCTTTTCCACACCGGCGAAGCAAGTATCCAACTGCTGGCTGATGCTACCGACCCCAACTATGCCACTTCGATAATCAACTATGCATCGAGCATTATTGCCTTGCATAAACAATCGCTGATGATAGAAAATTCTGTTTCACCAGACAAAAACGCAAAGATAATCGTACCCCAAATGCGAATACTTTATAATCCGTCAATGAAAAGCGCATACAATTTTGTTCCCGGAGTTATGGGTTTGATTTTAATGCTTATATGCGCCATGATGACATCTATCGCCATTGTGCGCGAAAAGGAAATGGGAACAATGGAAGTTTTACTGGTTTCGCCAATCAAGCCTTTGTATATTATTATTGCCAAAATGACTCCTTATTTTATGATTTCCTGCATCAACATGGTTACCATTTTATTGCTTTCTGTTTTTGTACTGAACGTTCCTGTTGCCGGCAGTCTGATGTTGCTGAACTGTTTGTCATTGCTGTTCATATTGGTAGCTTTGTCGCTGGGATTACTGATTTCGACTTTGGTAAACACGCAGGCTGCGGCAATACTGATTTCGGGTATGGGATTGATGATGCCCATAATGCTTTTGTCGGGAATGATGTTTCCTGTAGAAAACATGCCCGATATTTTACAATGGTTTTCAGGGATTATTCCTGCACGATGGTATATTGCCGCAGTAAAAAAAGTGATGATTCAGGGAGCGCCGATAGAATATGTGATTAAAGAAATCGTAATTTTGGCGTCTATGGCAGTCCTAATTATCGCTTTAAGTTTGAAAAAATCAAAAATACGACTATGATTAAATATCTTATAGAAAAAGAATTTAAACAGATTTTCAGGAATCTAATTATTCCTAAAATTATTGTCGCCCTGCCGCTGATGGCGATGCTGGTTTTTCCTTGGGCAGCCAACCATGAAATCAAAAACATCAATGTAGATATTGTTGACAACGACCACAGCGCTTATTCAAAACGGCTTATAAACAAAATCGCAGCATCATCGTATTTTGTACTATCCTGCGTTTCTTCCGATAACGCCGAAGCCTTGAAAAATGTTGAATCAGGACAAACGGATATTATACTCGAAATACAACCCGATTTTGAAAAGCATTTGACAGTAGAGAGAATTGCCAATGTTATGATTTCGGCTAACGGCGTCAACGGAATGAAAGGCATATTGAGCGCAAGCTACATGAGCGGCATTGTAGATGAATTTGCATCGGAACTCAACAGCGAACAGATTTCTACTGCTGCAAACCGCCCGACAATCAATGTTGTTCCGCATAATTTGTTCAATGTTTTTATGGATTACAAAGTATTTATGCTTCCTGCGCTTATTGTCATGCTGCTCACTGTCATTTGCGGCTTTTTGCCCGCTTTGAATATCGTGAGCGAAAAAGAATCGGGAACTATTGAGCAAATCAATGTAACGCCTGTCGGCAAATTTGCCTTTATCATATCCAAACTTATTCCTTACTGGCTGATAGGGTTTTTCGTGTTGAATTTTTGTTTGATATTGATTGCTTTGGTATATGGATTAACTCCTGCGGGAAATATTTTTACGATTTACTTTTTTTCGGCAGTGTACATATTAGCCGTTTCGGGGATAGGTCTTGTAATTTCAAATTATTCGGAAAATATGCAGCAATCAATGTTTACAATATTTTTCTTCATCATTGTAATGATTTTAATGAGCGGGCTGTTCACGCCTGTGGCAAGCATGCCGCAGTGGGCGCAAAACATTACAATAATCAATCCGTTAAAATATTTCATTCAGGTAATGCGAATGATATTTCTGAAAGGCAGCGCCCCGCCTCACCTCACCGAACAATTTGCAACGCTTTGCTGTTTTGCTTTGATTTTTAATATCTGGGCAGTATTGAGTTACAGGAAATGTAAATGATTCTAAGAGCGTCAACTTCCTGCAAAATGCTTCTTATCCCAAAAATGGTTAATGATAATGGTTAATGATATAATGATAAATAGTAAATCGTAAAATATAAAATAGCAAATAAAATCTCGACTTTGCAAGGCGAAACAAGTATAAACCAAACTTTGGGTGGATAACTTAATTTACCATTTATCTTTGTGGATTTTCTCGGGTTTCCATTTATCTTTGGGCGATTCTTTCATGCTTGGGTAACCTATTGGAATTACGCACAACGACTGAATATTATCGGGATGTTCGGTAACTTTCTTCACGGCGCTCATTCTGTTTTCGTAAGGATAACTTGCCGTCCACACAGCGCCGAGTTCCAGCGCTTCGGCTGCAAGCAATATATTTTCGGTTGCCGCCGAACAATCAACATACCAATAGTTTGATTTTGTAGTATCTGCGCAAACTATTATGGCAAGCGTTGCCTGATTCAGCATTTTTGCATTCGGAAGATTTGCAGCAAGCGAATCCAAAACATTTCTGTCGGTTATCACGATAAATTCCCAAGGCTGAGTATTTTTTCCGGATGGAGCAGCCATTCCAGCACGCAACAATTTTTCAATTTTTTCGGGTTCTACCGATTTTCCTTCTATGTAATCTCTTACGCTTTTGCGATTTGCGATGTTTTCGAGTATAATTTCATTTGCAGATTTATTGTTTTCATCTGAATTTTTGCAGCAACTTATGCTTTGAACGACTAATACAGCCGATAAGATGAGAATGATTGTGTTTTTCATGTTATTATGGTTTAATTTTATTTAAGATATTTATTTATCACATTGTCAGTATAAAGATAGCGTTTTATTTTTTGAGATGCTGTTTTTTCAAATTCGTCATCAAGCGCGATTACGATTGCAATACGGGATGCTCTGCTTACTCGAGTGTTTACATAAATTTTAAGTTCCTGTGAAAGTTTATCAATTATCGCTGACAGATTTTCTTTGAATTTCGCATAATTTTTTTCCAGTTCTTCATAATTAAAACGCACCATTGCAAGCAATTTTCCTTTACGCTCAATTACCATCGACTCAACTACGTGTTTGAAATTATTTATCACCGATTCTATTTCTTCGGGATAAATATTTTCGCCTGATGCTCCAAGAATCATATTTTTTAAGCGTCCGCGAATATACAATCGTCCTGTTTTGTCAACAAATCCCAAATCGCCCGAGCGAAACCATCCATCTTCGGTAAGGACTTCTGCCGTAAGTTTTTCGTCTTTGTAATAACCTTTCATGATGTTATTGCCGCGCATCCAAACTTCGCCTTCGCCTGTAACAGGATTAGGATCATTGATTTTCAGTTCGAGATTTTTCACCGGATAACCTGCCGATTCAATTTTTACACAATTAGTTACAGCCGCCGTTACCAATGGCGAACATTCCGTAATTCCATAACCTATGGCATAAGGTATTTTTTTGCCTTCAAACAAAAATCGTTCAACCACAGGGTCAAGTTTTGCGCCGCCGATACCGAAAAATATAAGCCGTCCGCCAAATGCTTCATATAATTGTTTACAGGCTTTTCTATATATGAGTTTTCGGACAAATGCAACTCGGATTAACATCCTGATTATCAGATTGGATTTTATTTTTTTTACGATTTTTTCTCTGAAAATTTTTTCGATAATCAATGGAACTATAAGGATAAGCGTAGGGCGAATTTTTTGCAGCGCTGGCATTAAAACGCTTGCTGTTGCTGGTTTTTCCAGATAATATGTAGATGCTCCGCCGAAAACGCCCAATATCAAACCGCAACTGTTTTCATAAGTATGTGATAAAGGAAGTATCGAGAGAAAAATATCTTTTTCTGCAACTGCCTGACAGGTATAAGTTTGTTCAAGTTGACTGCATAAATTTTTGTGTGTAAGCATTACGCCTTTAGGTTTTCCCGTAGTGCCTGATGTGTAAATTATTGCAGCCAAGTCATCAGGTTGAACAGTATAGTTCAAATCGGCAGCATTTTCATTTTCGGATATTTCGTTTGTATTGTCGTAAATATCAAAACTATCCAGATTAATTTTTGCTTTAAGAGCAGTTGGCGTAGTTTCGTTTATTTTGTTTCTCAAACGTTCCGATACAAATATTGCTTTTGCTTCGGCGTGTACCAAAACATTGTTAATTTCTGACGGCGAAAAATCGGGTAGGAGTGGCACTGCTACTGCGCCCATCGATACTATTGCAAAGTATGCAATTCCCCAATTCGGCATGTTTTGCGACAAAATCGCAACTTTATCATTTACGGAAATTCCTATGTTTGAAAGCAATTTTTGTATTTGCTCTATAGATTTGCCTAACTGCTGATATGTTATAGGTTCACCTTCAACAAATGAGAAAGCAGGACAATCTTTGTACTGTTCAACACTTTGATTTATCAATTGTTGAAGCGTTTTGGGGAATATTTTTTCCATTATAATTTTGTTTTTTTAACTTTCATCTTTATCTTCGTATTCTTCATCCGGTTCATCATCAACCGTAAAATCATCATCTGGAATTAAGCCAAACAAATCTTTTTCTATATCATCGGTAATCTCGTTATCAACTTTAACAGTAACTTTTATAAGATAACTTGTATCTTCCGTATCAAGCATTATTGCATGAAAAAACTCGCCGTTTCCTTTTTCAACTTTTATAATATAATCGCGCCAGCCAAGCGGATATTTTTCGTTCAATAATTCTATAAGTTCAGGAGCAAGTTGATTATAATTAACAACAAGTCTGCGTCTTACAGATTGTTTTTGCGGCGTTTTTACGGGTTGATTTACTGTTGCCGTATCTGTATTTACCGGTTTTTCGTCAATTGATTTCGCGGTTTTTTTTACAGTTTCTTTTTTAGCTGCTTTTGATGCTGTTGCGTTTTTTTTAACAGATTTTTTTTCTGTAGTTTTTTTTATCGCAGCTTTTTTGGTTTTTTTGTCTGTGTGTTTTTTTGTTTGTTTTTTATTTGTTGTTGCCATATAATAAATTTTTCTAAACGTATTATAATTTTTCTAAAACTTCTGCAAGTTTAATATCATTTTTTAATATCAGGAAAAAAATTTTCGGTAAATATAAGTTCTTTTTGGCATATAATATTAATTGGAATTATCAATCAATAAGATATAAAAGTTTGCATATTTGGCAAATTAAGATTATTTAACAAACATCTTATTTTGTCCCATAATATATATTATGTTAAGTTTGGTTTTTCGAGTACAAAATTAATGCTGAAATTCTACTACGAACCTCCTCTCTCACATAATTTTATTTTTTATCTCAGTTTTATTTATTAACTTCGCGAAAAATATTATTCAACAAAATAAATAAATTATGAAAAAAATATTATTAACACTCGTTATTGCGGTTTTGTCGTTGTCGGCAAATGCTCAAAACAAAAATTTTTATGATTTTACAGTCAAAACCATCGACGGAAATGATTTTTCGTTATCCGAATTAAAAGGCAAAAAAGTAATAGTTGTGAACGTTGCATCCAAATGCGGACTAACGCCTCAATACAAACAATTACAGGAATTGTATGAAAAATTCCAAATCGTTATCATCGGTTTTCCTGCAAATAATTTCGGCGCTCAAGAACCGGGAACAAACAACGAAATAAAGGAATTTTGTACAGCCAACTACGGCGTTACTTTTCTGATGATGGAAAAAATATCTGTTAAAGGCGATGATATTGCTCCTTTGTATAAATGGCTTACACAGAAAGCGGAAAACGGCAAAGAAGATGCCGAAGTTACATGGAATTTTCAGAAATTTTTGATTGATGAAAACGGCAACTGGGTAAAATCAATATATCCTCGCACCTCTCCTACTGACAACGAAATTATTTCGTGGATTCAAAATTAGTAACAATTCTGAAAGTTCCCTTAGTACCTAAAAAATTTATTCCTTTTCAAAAATAAGGGTTAAGATTTTAAATGTTGATGCAGATTTTTGATTATTTTTTGAAAAGACTAAACAAATACCTCGAAATTTTTGGCTACTCGAAACCATTAAAATGTAAAAAATTATCAGATAATATTTATTTGTTTTTCTTCAACAGTTCTTCTATCAAACGAAATTGCGATTCCAATAATTTGGAAATTTGCTCCTGCATTTTCAGCACTTGTTCCATCAAGGATGTTGAAGGTTGAATATTGATAGTAGGAATAGTATTGGCAATAATATTATTCTCACCTTTTATTTCGTTGTTCGACAGGTTGATTTTTTCATTATCATCAAGTAACTCAACAATATCAACTTTATAATATTGAGAAAGTTTAAGCAAATTATCAGCCGAAGGCTTGCATTTGCCTGCTTCCCATTTGTTGTACGCATTTTGCGAAACATCTAAAATATCGGCAATCTCTGTTTGCGAAAGTTTGTGCTGATGCCGTAAATTTAACAATTTTGTACCTAATGATGCCATATACAATTAAATTTTATTTGTTTATGGTACAAAGATAATTGTTTTTTTATAACATAAACAAAAAGTTGTACAAATAAATTCATTTTATACAATATGTTGTTGATAAAAAATACTTGTTATATATTGTACAAAAGTAAAGGAGGCTGTCTTAAAAGTCTCAAAAAAAGCGATTATCATTGCGGGCTTGACCCGCAATCTCCTAATTATCACATGCGATTTTTCAGGAGATACCGTGTCAAGCACGGTATGACGGGCTTTTAAGACAGCCTCATTAAAAATTCAAATTATTGTGTTGCTTTTACTTCACATTTTTTATTAATTTTGTACTATATTTAACGTTTTAAAATATGAATATAAAAAAAATAACTTTAACGCTTTTCTTCATGAATTTTGTGTCATCGCTTGCTATGGCACAATCAATTAAAACCGACATCAAAGTATTGTCGGTTGATGATTTGAAACCCATTGCGGAGGCAAAACTTTGCTTTATCGACACTGTTGTTGTTGATACAATTTGTTATTATTCAAATGAAGATGGCGCTCTTAGTGCAGAGTTGCCAAAAGGCATTTACAATGTAAGCATAACCGCTTCTGATTTTGAATATTACGAAGATAAAATTATGATTGATGGAAGCCCAAAGACTTTTTATTTGTGGGGAAACAAAATTTTAAATTTGGACGAAGCGGTGGTTACCGCACGAAGGAAAAATTTATCTCGCAGTTTTGGCACAACAACACTCACTGTAAATAACAGTTCGATTTTTCAAAATGCGCAATTCAATGACATTATAGGCATCATTCCGGGTGTAATGGTTAATAATGCCCAAGTCAGCATACTGGGAAAAACGCGAATTTTATATTTGATTAATGGACGGGAAACATCTATTAATATTTCACAATTGCAAGCGGATCAGATAGATAAAATAGAAGTGATGAGCAATCCCTCGGCGAAATATCAGGCAAATTATGATGCAGTAATAAATATCATTTTATTAAAAAATGAAAACAAGGGTTATTCTGCAAGTATTTATACATCACTGATAAATAATGGTGAATATTCGCATTACAACTATGTGGAATTGGGAGCTAACTTCGGAAAATTAACTTTTGAAGGTAATTTCAGCTACTATTTCGATAATGGAAAAGTGAACGACAATGGCTGGCAAATGTTTGAAAACACATTTGAATCGTTTCAGCAATACTATAACCGAACAGCGCAGGAGTTGGAAACATCGGCAACGCTTACCTACGAAATGAACAAATTTAACCAAATTGGAGCATCAATAAATTTTTCCAATCAGCCCAAAAATAGCAGTACAATAAAAACAGAAAGTTCATTCTACGATTTGGACAACAAGCTCGACTCGTTGATAACATCTTTTAATAACCAAAATGTGAAAAATAGCGCTTTGATTACCAGCGTTTTTCATGTACTAAAAAACAAGAAAAACACATTAAGTTCTTATTTTTCCTTTATTGATGTAAAGAATTTACTAAATAATAAAATTGATTCTTACAACGAACAATTTAATTCGCTTAATCAGAATGTATTAAGCAATGAAAAAAACAAAACTTATATAATCAATTCCGATTATGAATACAAATTCAATGATATCCACAAGATAGAAATTGGCGGACGTTTCACTTGCTTTGAGGGAAAATATTCGCTGCTGAACACAAATTTTCAAAATATAATTTCGGACGTGCAATTCAATTTCAAAGAGGATATTACGGCTCTTTATGCCATTTATTTTTTTGAAAAATCAAATTTCAACTTTTCATTAGGCGCACGGTATGAATATTTTTTTAGAAATGTAGCATTTAACAAAATATCAGGCAAACAGGTAAGAGAAGGCGATTTTTTTCCATCATTAAGTATTGGTTACAAAACAAATAACAAACTGCATTTCATTGATTTAACTTATACAAAAAAAATTCATCGCCCTGTATTCAGCAAGATTACGCCATTTGAGTACAACTACAATTACAATACAATTTTTAGAGGCAATCCTAATCTGAAAAACGAGATAGTTCATTCATTTCAAGTGTCTTATAAATTCAAGGATTTGATAAGCATTATGCCTTATTTAAATTATTTTGACAATTATACATCGGATGTAAAAATAGTGGAAAACAATGAAACAATTTGGTATCCATCCAATTATAAGGCATCTAACTACGGCGCTTACATTTACAATAATTTTACACTTTTCAAGAAATTCAGTTTTTACAATCAACTACAAATTGGGATGGAAACGAACAGAGGAAACATTGAAAATCATGCATTTAATAAATCAAATTTCAGATATGGATTTTATTTGGCACAAACCTTCAAATTGAATACGAAATTTAGTGTAACAGCTTATGAAAGTTACACATCAAAGGAAATTTTCGATTTTACAGAACAAAAACAAGGATTTCGCACCGACATAAGCATTAATTACAATCTTTACAAAAACAATTTGAAGACCCGTATCAGATTTAACGATATTTTCAATACATTTTATAGCATTTTCGAAATGGATATAGATGGTTTGAAATCATACAGATATAGCAATTTGTCGGTTCGTGGATTGACAATTTCATTGCAATACAACTTCCAATGGGGCAAAAAGAGCAATGCCAATGCCGTAAAAATAATTGACAATATAAACGAGCAAAACCGCGTAAGATAACTAATAAATATGTTCAAATTATCAAAATATTTCGATTGTTCAAAAATACTATCAAGTTGTAAAAATTACAACTTTTATGTGTTTATATTATTATTTATTTGACTAAATTTGTATCATAATTTTGTTAAAAACGAAATTTTAATCCCTTATTTTTGAAAGTTCCCTTAATACCCCGCACGGTTCTTTATCTCTTGCTGTATTTTCTATAATAAATTTTTTTTATAAATTATAGATAAAATATGCTTGTAAATTCTGCAAAATAATCGTGTAATTATTCTAATTCTAACACTTTTTTAAATAAATAATCATATTTGTATAAGCAATTTTCGTTTTGCATATCAAACATCCTGTAATCAAGATATTTCATCTTTTCTTCAAAAGGAAATTCAATGACTATTTCTGGAATATCCTGATAAACATCTAAAGCGCTGTTTACATTTGTGAAGTCAATTAAAGGTTCGAGTCGAAATGAAAATTTAGAATTTTTTAATTGAAAAAGCATTGGCGCTGTACCAAAGCCAGCCAGTAATCCTGTTGGCTCTCCTATAGATATTAATTGCTCTACATGCCGACAATAACTTGTTATAGAATGACCTGCCGAATAAACATCTTCATCTTGCAAAACATAAATTTTCCCATTGTATCTTAAAGAATTGCTATCAGGAACAAAATAGAATGGGTTGGAAATAGACAAATATTCTGTTCCCGGCAACCATTCAAATGGTTGCAGTTTTATGATAGTGGAATCTCTTTCTTTTACATCAAAACGTTGTCGCATTAATTCGGTATTTAAAAATGCCACTTTGGGGTCATAAATTAACGAATCAGCAACAATGGCTTTCAATAAATTATGCCAAGCCGCATCGCCGCCGCCTTTATTGCCCCGCACATCTATAATTATCTTATTGATTATTTTACCTTTACCAATTTCTTTTACTTTTTCTGCTGTAGCCTTACCAAAATCTTTTAGTTTTTCTACTGTTGCGTGTTCAGGGTCTTGCATATCTTTAAGATAGACATATAATATTTTATCTTTTTCAAAATATAACACTCTGTTTTCTCTGTTAGATGGAGGATTATAATATTTAAAATCAGGGTTGCGAGAAAGGCTGGTGTCGCTTAATTGAATAATATCGGTACCGCTATATCGGTCTAAATTTATAGCATAAATATCTCCATTTTCATTTTCTACAACCAATTCATCATTCTTTAAAAACATAGAATAATTACAATAATATTGATTTCGTTTAAAATTCCAGCGAATGCTTCCATTTAAAAAACGATGACTGTTTTTCATAACATAATCACTGTATGGATTATTGTTATAGGAAATTATTTTTGCATTCTTCAGTATCAAAGTATCCTTTTCATTGTTTGTAAGCGTGTACAAACCATGCAAATAATAATCTCCATCTATATACGATGGGTTACATGGAAAGTACGCAGATACAGTTTGTCCTGTTTTTTCCCTCTTTTCACTTATCCAGTTATCATATCCTGTCTTGATTTTATTTATTATTTTTGTGTCTATTCCGGTGGTATCAGTCCATGGACTGCAACATTGCGCCTCCATAAATGCATGTATATCATACATGTACCTCATAGCGAAATCAAATAATCTTATAAATTGGTAATAATCTTGAATAGTATCTATTTCTGCTTTAAGCAATTTTACGGAATCTAATTGACTGTATCCTGTAGCAGCTTTTCGAACAGGCAATTGTGGATTTGCATTCTCTAAAATGAAGATAAACTCATCAAAATCTTCATGCATTTGCTGTTTTGTCAGTGTTGGAGGAAAATCTTGAGCATTAGCCGCAAAACTGCAAAAAATAATTATAAAAGTAAAAAATTTTTTCATAAACATAAAATTTTAAATATTGTTATACGATACAAAGATAATTGTTTTTTATAACATATTTTATAACATAAACAAAAAGTTGTGCAAATAAATTCATTTTATACAATATGTTGTTGATTCTAAAACATTTTATTGCACGTATTAACAAAAATCAGGATTATCTTTGTAATATGAAAAATTTAAATTATTTGTGTTACTTTTATTTCACGTTTTTCATTAATTTTGTGCTATAATTTTAAATTTTAAAAAATATGAAAAAAATTATTTTCTCTTTAACATTTATATTTTCGTTTTTTGCTGCTCAATCTCAAAGTATTACAGGCAGAATAACAGACGAAAACCAAAATCCTGTAGAATTTGCAAATGTGATTTTGCTAAAAACTTCAGACTCAACATTTGTGATGGGTGTTGTCAGCGACAGTTTGGGAAATTTTGAAATAAAAACGACAGAAAGTAATTACTTCTTACAAATATCGGCAATGGGTTATAAAACTTTACGGCAAAATATAAATCAAAATAATTTGGGAACAATAATACTGCAACAGGATGCAGCCATGTTGCAGGAAGCGCAGATTACAGCCATGAGACCGCGAATTACCGTAACAAATACGGGAATAGAGGTAAATATTGAAAATTCTATGCTGGCAACGGGAAATACTATTGAATCACTTTTTCAGCAACTGCCGGGAGTGTGGATTAACAATGGCAATATTTCAATTAACGGTAAAAGCGGAGTTTTGGTGATGGTTAACGAACGCGAGGTAAATTTTTCGGGCGAACAACTCTCTGCCTATCTTAACTCGCTGCGTTCTGAAGATGTCAGCAAAATTGAAATAATAAGCAATCCTTCATCAGTTTACTCTGCAGCCAATCTTGGCGGAGTTATAAAAATAATTACCAAGAACAAAATTGACGAAGGTTGGAGCGTGATGTTGAGCAACAGCTTTAATATGCTGGCATATACCGGCGTACAGCCGTATGCATCGTTTCAATACGGCAGAGGTAAATTTATGAGCCGTTTTTCTGTTAATGGAAATTTTGGCAAGGGAAGCGGTTTGTTTAGCGACTCCGACGAAAAAGATTTGTTATCGGGAGTTTCATATATTTCACATTCCGAAAACAAAATGCTTGATAAAAATTACTCGTTCAATGCCGACTTGTTTTATAAAATCAACGACAGAAACAATGTTGCCTTTAATGCAGGTTATTTGCTGTGGAGTAAGGACGAAGATATTACAGGCAACACTAATGTAAACGACAACAATTCAACCACAGTTTCTACCGACAATAACAGAAACGATATACAAAAACAGCAGGTTTACTGGTTTGCATTGAATTACAATTTGCTGCTCAATAATGATGGCTCAGACAAGTTAATGCTAATAGCAAATTTCGATAATCAATTCAGTTATACAACTGATAATCACAATGAATTTTCTAATTACGATAACCAGCATCAAATAATTTCCGAAAATGGTTTTTTGAACAAACAAAACAACCCTTACCGTATTTTTGCCGCAGATTTGCGTTATATCAATAATTTAGGTAAGGCGGGAAACATAATTACAGGATTTAAATACAGTATTTCAAATGTTTATAATGATTTCTCTTATTTTGATAAACTGAATAACGCTTGGCAACTGAATGATACAATAGGTTACAATTTTCATTATAACGAGCAACTTTTTGCCTTTTACGCTCAATATTATATAAATCGTGAAAAATGGGATTTGACCGCAGGTTTACGAGCAGAAGGGACGACAGGCAACGTAATTGATGTTACAGAAACCGACAGGCGTTTCGACCTTTTTCCTGCCGTATTTTTCAATTATTTTTTAACCAAATCACAAACGCTGGGAGTTTCGTACTCGCGTCGTATTCAGCGAATTTCGTATTTCAGACTTATGCCTCGCCGATGGTATTCTTCGCAATACAGCATTATGGAAGGAAATCCAGATTTAAAACCAAATATTCACAACAATTTTGAAGTAAATTACAATATTTCAAATAAATACAGTTTTTCTCTCGGATATTACTGGAATAATAACTCATCGAGTTCGTACAGCAGAAGCCAAACTATTGACAATAAAACTGTTTTTGTAAATACATATAAAGATGGAATAAAAAACAAAAATTTCAATTTCAATGCCTATATTCCAATTACATTTACAAAATGGTGGAGTAGCGTAAATCAACTGTATGGCAATTATAATGAATATAAATCGGCAGATTTCGATTATAAAAACTTCAGTTATGGTTTTTTCACTCAGCATACTTTTTTGATGTTTTGGAAACTGAAATCCGAAATCTTATACCGATTTTATTCTCCCGAAAAAAGCGCTTACAGCGAAGACGATCCATATCACTTACTCAATTTTTCTGTTCAAAGAAACTTTTTATCCGATAAGTTAACAGTAAAATTATCTCTTGACCGAATTTTATGTTATCAAAAACCAACAACAACAACAACAACTCCAACTGTTGTTTCAATCAGTAAAATGTATGGTAGAAGTATTCCATATATGTCGTTTACAATAACATATAATTTCAGCAAAGGCAAAACACAACGAATGCCTAACAGAACAAATGCCAATACTCAGGAAAAAAACAGAACTTATTAAAATATATAAAATGAAAAAAAGCGAAAATTCAATAATTAATTACGATTTTCTTTCATTCTTCTTTTTTCTTGAGAAATAAAGAAACAAAAAATCAAGGTTCACTCTTATCGGCGACCCGCTAATGTAAAATAATGTTTCGTCTGCAGTTGCATATCAACGGAATTTTGTTTTAACGCTATCTTCGGCAAGCGGATTATCCCGCATCGAAACCTATGCCGATTTTGCCTGCTAATCAATTTTTATTTTTTATAATACAAAGATAAAACTATTTTACATAAATAGATAAATAAATTATGAAAATAAATTCATTTTATACAAAATACTGATTTTCATAAATAGAGTATTAAATTTGCAAAAAATTTAATACGGATGCATCAAAATGCATTTTTTTACGTTATATATATGTAAAGAATTTTAATAACTGACAGGCTACGAAGAAATATTGAATAAAAAATACAAATATGAAAAAAATAATCTTAACTTTAACGTTTATCTTTTCGTTTTTTGCTGCTCAATCTCAAAGTATTACAGGTAGAATAACAGACGAAAACCAAAATCCTGTAGAATTTGCAAATATCATTTTGCTGCAACCTGCAGATTCTGCATTTGTGGCAGGAACTGTCAGCGATAGTGCGGGAATATTTTCGTTCAACGTTCCTGCAAGCAATTACATTCTAAAAATCAGTACAATAGGATATGAAACCATTGAGAAACTAATCAGTCAGTCGGATTTGGGAATAATCACACTCAAAAATAATACTATCTCACTTGACGAAGTGGTCGTGAAGGGTAATAGACCTGCTTTTTACTATCAGAACAACGCACTTGTAATGACTATTGAAAATACTGCCATTTCCGAACTCGGCGCTGCCGATGACATTATCAAGAGGCTGCCGGGAGTAATTGAAAACAAAGGCAGTCTGATTGTTTTTGGCAAGGGTACTCCCGAAATTTATATCAACAATAAAAAGGTACATAACAGTGATGAATTATCATTGCTCAATTCCAAAGATATTAAAAGCATAGAATTGGTCAACAATCCCGGCGCACAATATGATGCAACTACTCGTGCAGTGTTGATTATTAGGACAATTAAAAAAAGTAATGATTTTTCAGTTCTATATCGTCAAAGGCTGCAACAAGGCTCATTGTTCAGACACAACGAAACGCTAACCTTAAATTATACAAAAAACAAATTCAATGCTTATTTGAATGTTTTCAATGCAAATGTCAATCTTAAAACAAAAGAAGACATTAAATTGAATATTTTTACCGACACCATTTGGAACGAGCGTTCTCTGAATAATTATAAGAAGAAATTCAAAAATTTGGATATTCAGATGGGCATAGATTACGATATTTCAAAAAATCATGCAGTTGGAGCGCAGTATTTTTTTGCTGCAAATCAGGGAAATGTTGATATTGATTTAAACTACAACATTTTAGCAAACAATAATCCATTTTCTCAAATACAAATGCTATCAGAAATGACAGTAAAAAACTACAGACATAATGCCAATATGTTCTATTTTGGCAAATTGAGCGAAAAGTTAAACCTGAAAGTAGATTTTGATTTTGTTACTAATAAATATAATGAAAATCAATCAGGTTCAGAAATTTCTGACAATGAACAAAGAACAATTACAAGCCAATCGGAAACACTTTTTGATATTTATGCTGCAAAAATAAACTTCAATTATATACCGAAAGTAAATCATTCCATTAGTTTTGGCATAGATTACAGCAATGTGCAGGGAAAAGGGAATTATAATAATATAGAAAATTATGTCAAAAACAATAATTACAAAAATTCGGAAGAAAAAGAATCTTTTTTTGCAGAATATAGTTATTCAAGTAAAGTTCAGTTGAATGTCGGTTTGCGTTTCGAAAATGTTAAATCGCGATATGAAGATTTAATTGACAATCACAACAACAGTAACAAAATTTACAAATCATTATTTCCTAATTTCTCACTCACAATGCCTGTGAAGGGAACAACAATGGGACTTGCATTTTCAAGCAGTATCAGTCGCCCATCTTTTCAGCAACTAAACAATAGATTGTTCTACGCATCGCGTTTTCATTACGAAAAAGGCAATCCACAACTGCAACCTCAATTTTTTTACGATTTGACTTATGTTTTCTATTGGAAATTTTTGAATACACAATTCAATTATCAGTATATTAAAGATTTCATTGGACTTTCAAGTTATGCTGACAATGAAAATTCATACCGAACAATCTCTACTTTCGTTAATTTCAACAAGTATCAGCAGTTGATGTTTCAATTGAACGGTACGCATAATATCAGCATTTGGAATATCAAATACTCTGTATCCATAATAAAACCCTATTTCTCCAATATTTACTTGAACGAAACAATCTCATCCAACAAATCTTATGGATATTTCTCATTAAAAAATATTTTCAAATTGCCGAAAGATATCAGCATTTTCGTCGATTTTCAGTATATTACAACAGGGAATCAATATCCTGATTATGTAAGCGCTACGCATAAAACCGACATAGGTATCAGTAAATCATTCTTCAATAAAGCGCTGACGCTCACGCTCTGGGGCATTGATATTTTTGATGGGAACAATTACAAAACATGGCAAAAAACCAACAATGTTTATTTTTGGAAGCAATCTTGGGACGACAACCGTTACATTCGCCTGATGATAATATACAATTTCAATAGTAATGGTCGAAAAAAATACCGTGGCGAGAATGCAGCCAAAGATGAAATGAATCGACTGTAAGCCATCTCAAAAATAACTTTCCGCTATAATACAATTCCGTACAAATCATAGTCTTCGCTTGCTGTGATTTTTACATTGATAAAGTCGCCTGTTTGCGGTATTTTGTTTTCAGGAATTGATATGCGAGGAATTAAAACTTCGTTGTCAATTTCGGGAGAATCGTATTCGGTGCGGGCAACAATGTGTTCATTTTCAATTCTGTCAACAATAACTTGATACTCCTTCCCTACTCTATTCAAATTTAATTTTTGAGATATTGAATTTTGGATTTCCATAATTTCGTCGGCTCTGGCGTTTTTAATATTTTCGGGAATATTATCATCAAAATTCTTTGCCGAAAACGTGCCTTCTTCTTCGGAATAAGAAAATACGCCAAGCCTGTCGAATTTTATATCTTCAACAAATTTTTTTAATTCCTCAAACGCATTTTCATCTTCGCCCGGATGACCTGTTAAAAGCGTTGTGCGCAAGGTAATATCGGGAATTTGTGTTCGTAAATTGTCTATCAATCTGTAAATTTCACTGTTTGCTCCGCGCCGCATTTTTTTCAGTACATCATTGTTTATATGCTGAAAAGGAATATCAATGTATTTGCAAATCTTCGGATTGCTTGCCATTTCGGCGATTAGGTCTTCAGGAAAATTTGACGGATATGCATAATGCAAACGTATCCACTCTATTCCGTCAATTTTGCTCAATTTATTCAGCAATTCGGCAAGTTTTTGTTTTTTATAAATATCCAATCCGTAATACGTAGTATCCTGAGCGATTACGAGCAGTTCCTTTACGCCTTGCTGAGCCAGAAGATTAGTTTCGGCAAGCAGTTTTTCAATATTTACAGATGTATATTTTCCGCGAATTGCAGGAATAGCGCAATACGAACAATGTCGGTTGCAACCTTCGGCAATTTTGAGATATGCATAATGTTTCGGCGTTGATATGTAACGTTCGCCAATCAATGTTTTTTTATATTGCATACCGATTTTTGCAACTATATCTTTTAAATTTTTAACTCCGAAAAAATTGTCAACTTCGGGAATTTCGGCACGTAATTCATTGGCATAACGTTCTGCAAGGCAGCCAAAAACGAAAAGATATTCAATATCTCCTCTGCATTTTGCTTCCGCAAACTGTATTATTGTATTTATTGATTCTTCTTTTGCGGCAGTAATAAATCCGCAAGTGTTTATCACTACAATTTTTGCCGACATGTCGTTGCTGTCGAACACAACTTGGTAACCGTTGGCAACGAACTGTGCGCTTAAATATTCCGAATCGACAGTATTTTTAGAACATCCGAGAGTTATAAGATTAATCTTTTTCAATATCTTTATATTTTACGCCAAATCGCCAAACAGCGATTCAACAAACCGAGTTTTGTCGAATACCTGTAAATCATTGATACCTTCGCCTATTCCTATAAATTTTACAGGAATTTTGAACTGGTCGGATATACCCAGCACTACCCCACCCTTTGCCGTTCCGTCGAGTTTGGTAACAGCAAGCGAAGTTACGATTGTGGCTTTCGTAAATTCTTTTGCCTGCTGAAAAGCGTTTTGTCCCGTAGAACCGTCAAGAACAAGCAATACTTCGTGAGGCGCATCGGGAATAACTTTTGCCATAACGTTGCGAATTTTTGTAAGTTCGTTCATCAAGTTTATTTTATTGTGTAAACGTCCGGCTGTGTCAATAAGGACAACATCGGCATTGTTGGCTACGGCAGATTTTACGGTGTCGTAAGCAACCGAAGCCGTATCCGAACCCATTTGCTGTTTTATAATTTCGGCGCCTGAGCGTTCAGCCCAAACTGTGAGTTGGTCAACAGCGGCGGCGCGAAAAGTGTCGGCGGCGCCAAGAAATACTTTTTTGCCTTCGCTTTTGAGTTGTGCTGCAAGTTTGCCAATTGTAGTTGTTTTTCCTACGCCGTTTACGCCTACAACCATTATCACATAAGGTTTTTTTGAAAAGTCGAAAGGCGTTTCGCCGTTTATTGAGCCATTTTCTTCGAGCAGCGAAGCGATTTCTTCTTTCAATATTTTATTCAACTCTGTAGTATTTACGTATTTATCGTGAGAAGCGCGTTTTTCGATGCGTTCAATTATTTTAAGAGTAGTTTCAACGCCTACGTCTGATGTTACCAAAACTTCTTCGAGATTATCAAGCACATTATCATCTATTTTTGATTTTGCTGTAATTATACGCGAAATTTTATCAAATAATCCCGTTTTGGTTTTTTCCAAACCTTTATCCAAAGTTTCTTTTTTTTCTTTTGAGAATAATCCGAAAACTGCCATTCTTTAATTATTTTTATATTTATTTTGCTGCAAAGGTAATAAAATTAATGATTAATGATAAAATAGTAAATTTGCTCCACCTTGCCGGTTCGCAAGAAATAATGGTGTTTTCGTTTTCGGACTGCTTTCTCAGCTTATTTACATAAACGACAAAAAATTGATTGTTTTCGTCAATGTCCAATGACAAATCGCAGTTTATCGTTTTCAGAATTTCTACAAAATCCCTTGTTTTTGCAGACAAGACCGGTACTGTCGCTCGAATTTATCATTATCGAAATGTTGTCAATCAGCGTAAATTCGCCGAATGAAACGCTTATATTATCTAATGATACCAATTTTCTGTTTTTTTAATTTGACTGTGTTTAATCGGATGATTTTTATTTTAATTGTGTTTCGCATAAGTAGTTTCATCTGTCATATTTTTCCTGAATTTTACTCAAAATATATCTTGATACAGGTCTCGCTATTAAAAATTGCAGAGGAACTGCCATAAGCACATTTGATAAAACAGCGGCTGCGTATATCCACAGAAAATCTGACGACAATCCGTTATAAGTTATCGTGCCGAATAATGACATTAATAAAACCATCTGTATTATTGTACAACCTGATACGGCTATTATTACCTGTGTTTTTTTCTCTTTATTGATAGGAAGTTTAAAAGCAAATTTTCGAACTGTTTTGTTGACAAATAATTCGCTTAAAATCAACACAACAACCAAAGAAGGAAGCATTTCTGCCAACAACCGGCTAAATGTTATGTTATTGATGCTTGTGTGGAGTAATATGTTGTATATGCTCATTCCCAATACCATCAGAGTGCTCATTAACAACGCAAAAATCATTTTCTCTTTTCTGTTTCTTGGCATTTTGTTGTTTATATTAATTGTTCATGCTATGCAAAAATACGAAATATTTTTCAAACAATTTTTCGGGACTGTGATTTTCGCTTGTCAGAACGATTTTTGCCTGTTCGTAAACAGGTTCTCTGACTGATAAAAGTTGTCGGATATGTTTGCGCAAATCGTTACCGCGCTTACCTTGTAATAGCGGTCGTTCGGGATTCGACAATAAAATATTCTCATATAATTCGTCAACACTACATTTCAGATAAATGCTTGTTCCGTGAGCGTTCATAAAATCAATATTATTGTTGTAACAAGGTGTTCCGCCGCCTGCGGCAAGTACAAATTTAGCGTTTTCGGCTGTTATTGTGAGTAAAGCGTTCAACTCGTATTCACGAAATTTTTTTTCGCCTTGTTCCGTAAAAATTTTTGTTATCAAATTATTAAATTTTTTCTCGATATAATCATCCAAATCAAAAAAATCAATACCTAAAAGTGTTGCCAATGGTTTTGCGTAAACGGTTTTTCCGCATCCCATGAACCCAATTAAAAATATTCTTACGTTCTCGTTCACAAAAAAAACTTTTACAGATTTTCTATCATGAATTATAACAGCGACATTTGCACGGCTTTGCTGTCGTCGGTTTCTGTCGGTTTATTGTTATCCGGTTCATTTTGTTTCGGATTTTTTTCAAGAGGAGCAATAAATCTAACCTTGTCAACATCAAAAGTTGAAATGCGCTTGCCTTTTGCACGCGAAGTTTTTACGCCGATAAATTCTTCGACATCAATAATTTCAGGTAAACGTTTTGCATGTTTTCCTTTGAATGTCATTTCGATTTGAGGATATTCATCGTGCGAAATTTCGACAAGATAAGATTGCTGATTTTCATCTATAAATCGTTGAGGCGCAATTGATATTTCAAATTTGAAACGTTTTACATAAAAATATTTTTGCTCGCTATCGAAATAAGTTGCTGAGAAAACGGTATCGGGATTATATTTTTCGATAGACAAAATATCTTCATCGTAACGATTGCTTAAATCGAAATTTGTTGTGAAATACGCTCCTTGCTTTGTTACAACAAGAATTTTATCGTCTCCGGCAAATTCGCCGAGCAAAATTCCTCTTCCGTCAACATTTAAACGATTTATTGATTCGTCAAACCAAATCTGGCGACCGCTCAATGTTGATTCTCCTTTTTCTTTCAACACAATTTTGTGAATGGCGTATTTTGTAAAAATATTTCCGATTGATTGTCGTCCTTTGATAGCAAGCGTGCCAAAATCAAGTTCTGTTATGAGATTTTTTAATCGCGGACGAGGTTTGAAATATACTTTCAATGTTTCGGCTTCGCCGTTGGGATTTGCGCTGAAATACAAAACCTGCGAGCCGGCAGTTCCTTTTGTCAGGTCATATTCTCTGTCGCGCGTAACTGATGTTACGGCAAAACGTTTTATCATTATCGCTCCGTTTTTTCCATCTCTGTAAGCGGCATTGTATATTGTTCTGTCGTCGTTACGCTTAAAAACTCCTACATGTATAATTTCTTTACCCACAAAGGTTTTTTCTGCAACTTTTGTAATTAGATATTTCCCGTTTTTAAGAAAAACAATAATATCGTCAACATCTGAACATTCGCCAACGTATTCATCCTTTTTCAGTCCTGTTCCGACAAAACCTTCCGCTCTGTTTACGTATAATTTTTCATTTGCAACAACAACCTGAGATGCTTGTATTATGTCGAAATTCATAATTTCCGTTTTGCGTTCGCGACCTTTTCCGTATTTCTTTTTTATCTGACGGAAATATGTAACTGCATAATCGATTAAATTATCAAGATTATTTTGTACTTCATCAATTTCAAATTCAACGTTTTTGATATGTTCATCTGCTTTTTTTATGTCGAATTTTGATATTCGGCGAACAGGCTTATCGGTAAGTTTGAGCACATCGTCTCGTGTAACTTCGCGTTTCATATTTTTTTGATATGGCTTGAATGCCAATTCAATTGCATCAAGTTGGTCTTCCCATGTTTTTGTATCTTTTTCGAGTTCGCGATAAATACGTTGTTCAAAAAATATTTTTTCCAGCGACGAATAATGCCAGTCTTCAAACAGTTCATTCATACGAATTTCCAACTCTTGTTTCAACAATTGTTTTGTTGAGTCGGTACAACGTTTCAAAATTTCCGTAACGCTTAAAAACATTGGCATTTTATTGACAATAACGCATGAATTGGGAGATATTGAAATTTCGCAATCGGTGAATGCATAAAGCGCATCGATAGTTTTATCGGGTGATGTATCGTTGGCAAGATGAACAACTATTTCAACATTTTTTGATGTATTATCGTCAACTTTTTTGATTTTTATTCTTCCTTTTTCGTTGGCTTTGAGTATTGATTCGATTATTACCGAAGTTGTTTTTCCGTAAGGAACATTTGTTATTACAAGGGTTTTAAAATCTTCGCCTTTTACAATTTTTGCGCGTACTTTTACTGCGCCGCCTCTCAAACCGTCGTTATATCGTGAACAATCAATATATCCGCTTGTTGGAAAATCGGGATACAATTCAAAATCTTTACTTTGCAAATATGCTATCGAAGCATCAATAAGTTCGTTGAAATTATGAGGTAAAATTTTAGACGCCAAACCTACCGCAATACCATCAACGCCTTGCGACAACAACAATGGAAATTTCATAGGCAGCGTTACAGGTTCGTTGTTGCGTCCATCGTATGATGGCATCCATTGCGTGGTTTTGTGGTTGAACGCAACATCGTGTGCAAATTTCGACAGTCGCGCTTCTATGTAGCGAGGCGCTGCCGCATTATCGCCGGTTAAAATGTTTCCCCAGTTTCCCTGCGTTTCGATTAACAAATCTTTTTGTCCGAGTTGCACCAAAGCATCGCCGATGGATGCATCTCCGTGAGGATGATATTGCATAGTAGAACCGATAATATTTGCAACTTTGTTGAAACGTCCATCGTCCATATTTTTCATTGCATGCAATATTCGCCGCTGCACAGGTTTAAGTCCATCGTTGATATGCGGAACGGCGCGTTCTAATATTACATACGAAGCGTAATCAAGAAACCAGTCCTTGTACATACCCGAAAGAAGATGTTTTTTAGTATCATCAACTTCAATAAGTTTTGTAAATCGTCCTTTGGGAATGTCATCGGTTGCATTTTCTGTTTCTTCTGTTTCGCCGATTTCTTCTCTTATTTCTTCGTCTATTGGTTCTTCCAATTCAAAATCGTCTGTCATATAAATTGTTGTGCTGTTTTATTTATTATTATTTTATGTGTTTGTAATATTTAAAATTCCAAGGTCGTCTGTGTGCCTTCAACAGTATGCTTACGTTTTTCAGCAACTTTATTATCAATATTTTCTTCTTCCTCATCTTCATCTTCAAGATATTCAGGATATTTTTCGTAAAATTTATCTCGAAAGATACTTTCCAATTTGATAAAATGAGTAAAACCATCTTCATCCTCTTCTGCATATTTTGTAATGAACACATCGCCACAACGATGTTCTAACACAACTGTATCGCCGGGAAATAATGCCATTTCATAAAGCATTGCGCCCAAATAACGACAATCGTAATGTTCTAAACAAACTGTCAATTCGTCGCCATCGCACAAGTCTTCCCATTGTGCATCTGTAAGAGCAATTGTTTGTTTCATTTTTTTATATTTTTAATTGTTTATCTTCTGTTTTTCGCTCTGCTTTTTTTAGCGGGTCTATTACGAGCGGGAAATTGGTTCTTGCTCCATCTAAAATTTGCTGAATGGTAACTATTTGCAATTTGTCAATAGATTGTCCTGTAAGCGGAATTGTAATTGTTCCTGCATTTTTAGCTTCTTGAAGCATTGGTTTAGTCGGTTTTTCGAGTGTTAAAAAAAATCCTGCTACTGCTTTTTCTCTTTCTATTACATGCAAAAAATCGCGAATTTGCGATACTGTAACATGCCCGCTTTTTACCGAGAATAAAATTTTTTTAATATTTTTATCTACATCCCAATAAATGTGCATCGTACCATCAACACCTTTGTCTGCACCTTTTTTATCTTTTGGTTTTGCATTGTCATTAGAATAGGTCAATATAGCCCATTTTTCAAACTCTTTGCGAGTAATGTCGTCTTTTTTATGTGCCAAAGCAGTAGCAGAGTCAATGTCTTTTGGAATACCGCTTAATTCAATACTATTGATTACTTTTTTACCAAAACTGTCTTCCAATCGCTTCAAAATTACATAAATACTTTGATAAGTAATATCTATTCCAATCCATTTCCTGTTCAGTCGCTGAGCAACCGCAACGGTAGTTCCGCAACCACAATAAGCGTCAAGTACAACGTCTTTCTCATTTGACGAGGCAAGAATTATACGTTCCATTAATTTTTCAGGTTTTTGTGTTGGATAGCCTAATCGTTCTTTTTGACTTCGTGCAACAATAGCAATATCCGTCCACCATGTTTCAGGGACTTTTCCTTCTGTATAATTTTCAGGTAAAAGCCGAGTTCCGTCTTTCTCTGTAAAACCACCTTTGTGAGGCGACCCGCCTTTATAAGGTAGTAAAATTTTATTTTTATTAAAAATCCACTTATTGCTTTTTGTGTACCAAAAAATAACATCATGCTTACGATTGAATTGCCGCATATTCGGCGAACCGGGACCCGTGTAACACCATACTATTTCATTTCTGAAAGTTCCACCATTTGTCACAAATATACTATCTAAAACTAACTTTAAATAATGGCTTGCCGTTGGGTCGCAATGCAAATAAAAACTGCCCGTTGGCTTCAAAACCCGATGTATTTCAATAATTCTTTGCGAAATACTTATAATATATGCCAACATACTGCCTTCACCCAAAATTTCATGTAAACCGTTTATTAAAAGTTTAGTTTTTTCAGGAATTTTTTTATCGCCTTTTACAAGATTGAAACGTTGGAAATCTTTTGTTGCTTCTTTGTCCCATTCCCAAGTATCTGTAAATGCTGTTGCTTGCGCTCGGTCTTCTTTACCGATATTGTTGTAAATCTGGTTGTAATCGCGATTTGAATTAAAAGGCGGATCAATATAGCATAAATCAATACTTTCGTCTTGAATATTGTTTTGCAGTACCTCCAAGTTATCGCCGTAATATAATTGGTTTTGCTGTTTCATTTCTTATGAATTTTAATATGATACATATTTATTCAATTTATATCTCATCATATCGCAATCTGCTTACTATAAAATCTTTTCGTTCCGGAGTATTTTCTCCCATATAAAATTCCAAAAGTTCCCGTATCGAATCATTTTTGCTTAGATGCACTCTGTCGATGCGTATTTTTTCGCCTATAAATTCTTCAAATTCATCGGGTGAAATTTCGCCGAGACCTTTGAATCGGGTAATTTCTGCTTTTGAGCCAAGAAGATTTATTGCTTTTTGGCGGTCTGCGTCGTTGTAGCAGTAATAAACGGCATCGCTGTTTTTCTTCGATTTTGTATCGCTGTCGGTTTTTGCGCCTATTTTACGAACTCTAAAAAGCGGAGTTTGCAAAATATACAAATGTCCCAAATGAATTACATCAGGGAAAAATTGTAGAAAAAATGTCAGCAGCAATAAACGAATATGCATTCCGTCAACGTCAGCATCGGTTGCTACCACTATTTTGTTGTAGCGCAGGTTGTCAATACTTTCTTCAATATTGAGCGCCGCTTGCAAAAGATTAAATTCTTCGTTTTCATAAACCACGCGTTTTGTTTTTCCGTAGGTATTCAGTGGTTTTCCACGAAGACTGAAAACGGCTTGCGTATTCACATCTCTTGATTTTGTTATTGAACCGCTTGCCGAATCGCCTTCGGTTATAAACAGTGTTGAACTTTCGGCAAGAGCATGTTTATCGTTGTAATGTATGCGGCAATCGCGAAGTTTTTTGTTGTGAAGATTTGCTTTTTTTGCGCGTTCGCGTGCTATTTTTTGTATGCCTGATATGGTTTTTCGTTCTTTTTCCGATTCCTGAATTTTTTTCAGTATAATTTCGGATGTCGTCTTGTTTTTGTGCAGATATTTATCTAATTCTTCGGCAAGAAAGTCTATTACAAATGTACGAATTGATTTTCCGTTGGGCGACATGTCTTTTGAGCCGAGTTTGGTTTTTGTTTGCGATTCAAATATAGGTTCAACAACTTTTATACTTATTGCCGCATACATTGACATGCAAATATCTTTTGTGTCAAAATCTTTTTTATAAAAATCGCGTATTGTTTTTCCAATTGCTTCACGAAATGCGCTTAAATGAGTTCCACCCTGCGTTGTATGCTGTCCGTTTACAAACGAATAGCAGGTGTCGCCATAACCCGAACCGTGCGCAATTACAACTTCAATATCATCGCCTTTTAAATATATAGGCGAATACAAAGGTTCTTCGCTCATGTTTTCATTAAGCAAATCAAGTAATCCGTATTTAGAAATATAATTCACTCCATTAAACGAAATTGTCAAACCTATGTTGAGATAAGTATAATTTCGTATCATGGTTTCAATAAAACTGTTGTTGATAATATAATTGCCAAAAATACTTTTGTCGGCAACAAATGCCGTACTTGTTCCGTTTCGGGCATCTGTCGTTTTTGTTGTATCGTCAATTAGGTTTCCACATTCAAATATAACAGATCGCGATTTGTTTTCGCGTATTGATTCTACGCTGAATTTTGACGACAAGGCATTTACCGCTTTTATGCCGACTCCGTTTAAGCCTACGGATTTTTTAAATACTTCCGAATCGTATTTTGCGCCTGTGTTCATTTTTGATGTTGCATCAACAAGCGCGCCAAGCGGGATTCCACGTCCGTAATCGCGAACGCAAATTTCATCTTCGTTTATCGTAATATCAATACGTTTACCATAGCCCATTGTATATTCGTCAATAGAATTGTCGATAACTTCTTTCAGCAGCACATAAATTCCATCGTCGGGAGAAGCGCCATCGCCAAGTTTGCCGATATACATTCCCGGACGACGGCGTATATGTTCTTTCCAATCAAGGGTTATAATATCATTTTCAATGTATTCCTTTACCTCGCTCATATATTATACAGTTCTGTTTTTATATTTATAGTCATAATACAATCTTTGTAAACATTCAATTATAGGATGTTTTTATAAATTGAGTAAAATATTTTGCGCTTTATACAACGTGATTTTTGATTACATAATATAATCGCGCTGTAGCTGGCACATTTTGCAAATGTACAAACTTTGCGATTAATTTTATTATTATTTTATTAACAATTATAATTTCACATGAATTTAATAAATTGAATATTAATGTTTATAAAAAGTATTTATTTACAAAATTTGCAAGGTTTTACAAATTTTATGTACGCTTCTGGTGAAAAATTTTGGCTCACGTAACAAATTCTTCAATTAAAACAAAATATATCCGAAAATTCCTGCAAGAAATATTATTTTGACTATTCCGATTTTAAAAAAATAGGCTAAAACAAAAGATATTATGCAAATTATAACGCTTTTGTAATCAGTGAAATTATTATTATTCATCAGCATTAGCGCCGCTGCTGCAATAAGCCCAATGGCGGCAGGCGTCATTCCGGAGAGCGCGGCGGAAAGATATTTATTTTTTCTGAAAGCAAGGAAAAATCTACATATAATCAACATGATAATTATCGAAGGCAAACATACTGCAAATGTTGCAACTACCGAACCCCAAATATTTCCGTCTGTAGCAGTGTATCCAATGTAAGTTGCGCTGTTTATTGCAATAGGTCCCGGAGTAGATTGCGAAATAGCGACAATATCGGTAAATTCTTTTACGCTAAGCCATTTGTGCGCTTCAACCACTTCGTACTGAATCATCGACAGCATTGCATAACCGCCGCCAAAACCAAATAATCCGATTTTGAAAAATGTTATAAATAGTTGTATTATAATGCTCAACATTGTTTTGAAATAAATGTGTTATATATAATTGCGCATAATCCTGCAATCATTATCACAATTACAGGCGAAATTCCCAAAAGCCATACAGAAATTGCCGAAACCGCAGTAATGGCAATTACATGAATTTTGAAACCGTTATTTTTCAGCATATTTACCACAGGCACAGCAATCAGCGCAACAACAGCTGGACGTATTCCGCAAAAAATGCGTTCAACGATTGGGTTGTTTTCCAATCCTGTAAAAAATATTGCAACAAGCATTATTATTGTAAACGAAGGTATTACAGTTCCTAAAACAGTTGCAATCATACCTTTTGTTCCTTTGATTTTATAGCCTACAAAAACGGCGGTATTTATGGCTATTGGACCCGGAGCAGATTGTGCAAGCGTAAGCATTTCGGTAAATTCATCGTTGTTTATCCATTTTTGTTTGCTCACCACTTCTTTCTCAATCAGCGGAATCATAACATATCCGCCGCCAAGCGTAAATGTTCCGATTTTAAAAAATGATATGAATAAATCTAAATATTGTTTCATTAAAACTGGTTTTCGTCCTGTTTATTTGCTTCCGATTCTTGTAATATTCGTTTATTTATGCGTTTTACAAATTTAGGACCGTTGTAAATAAAACCTGTGTAAATCTGCACCAATCGAGCGCCTGCATTCAGCATATTTATGGCATCGTCTTCGGTCATAATTCCTCCAACGCCGATAACAGGCAAATCGCCATCGGTTTTTTTGTTGATATACGAAATAATTTCAAGCGAACGCTTTGTAAGCGGAGAACCGCTTAAACCGCCGTTGCCTATGCGATTTATTTCTTTTTCGCTTGTTTTCAGATTATTTCGGGTTGTTGTTGTGTTTGTTGCCACAATACCATCTATTCCTATGGTGCGAATAATATCAAGTATTTCATCAATTTGTTCAAAACTTAAATCAGGCGAAATTTTTATAAGCATTGGTTTATAAATATCTCTGTATCTGCGAAATTCTGTAAGTTGACCTAATAATTTTTTCAGAGATTCGCCTGTTTGTAAATTCTGCAAGTTGCCAACATTCGGACAACTTATATTTATCACAAAATAATCAACATAATTATACAATCGCGATATTGTTTTTTCATATTCTATCGGCGCATTTTCGTTGTCAATATCTGTATTTTTACCAATATTGCCGCCGATAATCAAATTACATCTGCGTTTTTTCCGTATATTTTCAAGCGTTTTGTCAACTCCGTCATTATTGAAGCCCATGCGGTTAATTATTGCTTTATCCTTAAAAAGCCTGAATAATCGCGGTTTGACATTTCCTTTTTGAGCATTTCGCGTAACTGTTCCTACTTCAACAAATCCGAAACCCAAATCGGCTAATTCGTTATAAACCTCTGCGTTTTTGTCAAATCCGGCAGCAATACCAACAGGATTTTTAAATTTTAGACCTATAACTTTACGCTCAAGTTTAGGCGATTTTACTACGTAATTCATGCGCAGCAACGAATTGCAAAATGGAATATATTTGGTTAATTTCAGCAAACCAACAGTCAGATTATGAATCCTTTCGGGATTAAACATAAATAATATTAAACGAAAAAATTTATACATGTTACAAGTTTATTTGCAACAAAATTAATCAAAAATTTGTAAGTTTATAATTGGCGTTTAATATCCGCAAATATTTAAATCTAAATCATCTTGGCGAATAAAATTCAAATGTTTTGTCTGAATAACAAATAATTATACGTTCTACTTCACGGCTGACGCATTTAATTTCATTTTCGGGCAAAATATCTGTTTTGTGCATAAATTTTTCGGTTTCAGTATCATTTTTCATGATTTTCTCCGTTTCTGTTTCCTCAATTTTATAATTATTTTGTTCGTTATCAAACAATTTAGGAGCAGATGAGAATAAATCGCGCGATTCATCATTAAAAAGCGATTGCTCTGTTGGCGTTTTATACATTTTGCCAGTGCCGGCAACCAGCCATTCTACATTAAGTTGCGGAAACGATTTCAGCATTTTTTGAATAAAATCAAGGCTGGGTTTATTGCGCTCAGAAATTATATGCGAAATATTTGCAGGCTGTACGCCTATAATATCGGCAAAACGTGCAGGCGATAATTTTTCGGCATTGAGAAAACTTATAATTCTATCTTTCATAACTATCAAATTTTAATATTTAAGATTAAAAATACAAAACTAATCAGATTACAAATGTAAATAAAAATCCTTTTACAAATGTAAACACAATCACATTTACAAATGTAAAGCAAGTGGGAACAGATATAGGTTTACTTATGTATATTGCATGATAATTTATTATAGGTTTACTTTAAATAAAATTTGTATTTATATCATTATAATATAATTAATATCTAAAAATAATATCAGGATTGGTTTTAATAATAAATAAAACATAAAAATCGGTTTTTTACATGATTTTTTTATTCAAATAATCAATATATAATACTGATAACATGAATATTATATAATACTAAAATCATTATTTACATTTGTAAAGTAGCATGTTTATTTGTCGCTTTACAAAAGTTAATAAATTGTATTTTCAGTGGATAATTTTTGTTTTAGAAATGTTAAAATGTTCGTGTTACATTTGTAAAAACAAAAAAACCGATACATTTGTGTATCGGTTCAAAAAAAATCACTAAAACTATAAGCCGGGTTCTGTTTTTAATCTTGCGATTAAAATTCTATCATTTATCTTAGCAACCTACCCCTCGACAACGAGCGAGCAACTCTTGAATGTCGATATACATGGTCTTGCAAGCCGTTAGCGTGTACGAATACTGTCGTCGCCGACAATAACGGCGAGACTTTACCCTCGCCTTTTCACCCTTACTCAATGTTTTACGCGAAAACCATAAGCGGTTATTTTCTGTTACACTTTCTATACCCTCGCGAATATCTGCACTTTCTGCAGAACGGCGCTCTGCCTTGCCCGGACTTTCCTCTCCAATTAAATATCAGAGCGATAGAGCGTTTTAGTGATAAATATTATATTGCATAAAATCAAACAAAGTTATGATATTTTTTGTGAATGGCGCAAATAAAGTTGAAAGTGATTTTTTATTTACTATTTTATTATTTACGATTTACTATTTATCATTTGTCACGTCCTGAAAAAAGTTGACAAGTTATTACTCTTTTTTTTGTTAATTTTTTATTCATCTTTTATTGCATTTTGTTTCTTGTGGGCTGAGGCTGTCTTAAAAGCCCGTCATACCGTGCTTGACACGGTATCTCCTGAAAAATCGCATGTTATAATTAGGAGATTGCGGGTCAAGCCCGCAATGACAATCGCTTTTTTGAGGCTTTTAAGACAGCCCCGACTCTGATATGCAATAGATTAATTGAAATACAATATTGATTTATCTGTATTTATCTTAAAAACTACCAATTTCAATTATTTGTATTTGTCGGAAATCAAATATTATTTAAAGTCCGCCATCTACAACCCAAACGTTGTTTTCGTTATCATTTCGCAAGGCAATGTTAAACTTTTTTATTTTTCCGTTTGCAAGTTTTATTTTGTACGGCACATATTCGCCCGCATATAAACCCGATTTGAAAGGTTCTCCGAGTTCAATTAATTCCAACCCGAAAAATAGTTCAATAGTTTTCATATTCCAACCTATGAATGCTTCTTTAACAGGTTCAATATTTTTGTTTGCCAGTGCGGTAAATATCAGTTTTGCCGCTTCTTTTGATTTTATGCCTGTCAACAATGAATTATTTAGCGGTTTATCTAACTTCACCCATTCAATATTCGGACGTGCCAAAAGTTTATCAATATCTACAGAAACGTTATATAAAATAGATGTTGTTTCAAAAACAGTTTCATATTTTTTATTATAAAGAATTTCTACTTTCAAGGCTTGCAATAATTTTGTTTCTCTGTCGAATGTATAGGTTCGTTTATTATCCGATTCTAAAATTGATGAGTTTTTTGCATAGTCGTTTTTGAAATCCCCTTTTGCTTTTGATTTTATTGTAAGAATTATTTGATTTCCATTCTCGTTCATCGATATTTCCGAACCGTCATCTTTTGCTAATTGTTGTTCATATCGCAAAATGTTTTGAGGGTCAAGAAATTTTTCAAAATCGCCAAAAAATCCTGTAAGTCCATTAGCCATCCAGCCTATTTCGTTTACCCAAGAATATGAATTAACACCGTCAAACACAGATGTTCGCCCTGATTTTTCCAATCTCCATTTATGAGCGCCTTCAAATGAGATTGTGGCTGTGTGTTCTATCATACTTCCATCAGCATCATACCTTATTTCATCAAAATTCTCCGAAGGTGTTGTAAGCATCAAGTACTTCATTACCATAGTTTTCAAATCTTCCGATTTGTCAATAGATTCGCTGATCATATTCATTGCTGCTCTTGCTTCGTTGTTTGCACTGAAAATAAACGGCAGAACCAATAACGCAACAAATATTGCTGCAACTGCCGATAATCCTTTAATTTTGAGTTTTTTCATTTTATTTCTCTCCATTTTAATTTTATTAATAACATTTTTTTTAAGTGATAACGGAGCAGAAGGTTTTATTTTGGGAATAATCTCATTCATAATAGTTCTCTTTTATTTTATTAGTTTGTCTTAATTTATCAATACCATATCTGTATCGTGATTTTACCGTATTTACAGAAACATTCAATATTTCAGCCGTTTCAACAAAGTTAAGCCCATCAACAAATTTCAGTTTAATAACATCAGATTGCTCTGCCGGCAATTCGTTTAGCAAATCCTCTATTCTTAAAAACTCTGCAACACATTTTTGTTCTTCATCATCATCTGCAACATCATTGTTGATAAAATCTATAGGCACAATTTTAATTTTACCGTATTTCCTTTTGTAATCAATACAAGCATTCGAAACTGATTTCAACAAATATGTTTTCATGTTTTTTATGTGATTATAATTTTTTTTATCCTGAAAAAACTTCAAAAACACATCTTGCACTATATCCTGCGCTATGTAATACGAACCAACTCTAAAAAATGCAAAAGAAAACAACTGATTCTGATACTCTTCAATAATACTTTCTAACTCGTTAATTTTGTTTTTTAATTTAAACATAAAAAAAGCCGCTTTTTGTAATAAAGACGTAAACATTAAAAAATCGGTCTAAAATAGTTGATTTTTTTGATACGATTATATAGTTTTAATAATTAAGATTTATTGAGAATATAACTTTTTGAGGCGCATCTATTGTTTTATTATGTTTGCCATTATCGAAATACGCAATCTGCCGTTTATAATTTTAAAATAAACAACCGTGCAATTCAATTTCTGAACCGCAACAATGATGTATTTCAAATTTTCAAATAGTTTGCAAACTTTACTTCAAATATCCTACGGGCTGAACCAAAATCACTGATTGGTTCTGTTTTAGTTGCAATACTTTTGGCAGTTGATCTTTTAGAAACGAACCGCGTGCAACAGTTCCCAAGCCTTCGGATGCTGCAAACAAATAAATGTTTTGCGAAATATAACCTGCCGAAAATCTTGCGCTTTCAACAGATGCTTTATCCAAATCGGCAACCATAACAACAGATATTGCGGCATTATCGCTGATATGCGGTTGTCCCAAAGCGATTCTGAAATCGCCGTGAGCAATAAATTTCAGCAAATGCTGTTTTGCATCATAAAAGTAAACGCCTGTGTCGCACACAACATACAATTCAGTTTCCTGCTTGTTGGAACCTGTTGGAACAGTACGCCGATCGGAACGATTAAAACCGTTTGCAACCCAAAGTAAATTTGATAAAGTTTGCAGCGGCATTTCTCTTTTAATAAACAAACGTTCGGAGTGTCGTTCATTTACCGCTTCAAAAAAAGGTTTACCTCCCGTTTTCACAGGTGGCAGTAAATTAATGTCTTGTGCATACATGATTGACGCAAAAAACAACAAAACAAATGATAAAAGTACTTTCTTCATATCTATATATATTAAATTTAGAGCGCAAATATATAAAAAATATATATACATTTGCAAAAAATCATTTTATGGAATTTTACAGTTAAACGCATCTATAAAGTAAAATTATAAAAATATATTATATTATGAAACATTATTTATTAAGAATTGTTGCAATTACGTTGTTTGCAACTTCGTTAAACGCCCAAATACCAGTGTTAAATGTTAACGGTAAAAAATCAAATTCCGAAGTTTATCTGCAATCTTTGGATATTCAGGTAGAAGTAACAGGAAATATCGCATCTACAAAATATTTGATGGTTTTTAAAAACCGCACATCAAAAATACTTGAAGGCGAATTGATTTTCCCTTTGGCAGATGGCATAACTATCAATCATTATGCATTGGATATTAATGGAAAAATGCGAAATGCCGTTCCAGTAGAAAAAGCAAAAGCGACTCAGGTGTTTGAAGAAATTGAACAGCGAAGAATTGACCCGGGAATACTCGAAAAAGTTGAAGGAAATAATTTTCGCGTACGAATTTTTCCAATTCCATCAAACGGAACACGTACAATTTCTATAGGATATGAAGAAGAATTGTCGGCAGAAAAGGGATTGTTGCATTATCGCCTGCCGATGGATTATAAAGAAATTATAGAAAATTTTTCGCTGAAAGCAAGCGTTTGGCAAAGCCATGCAAAACCTTCATTATCCGAAAAACCGTCAGACGAGATAAATTTCGACCGGCAAGGGAATAATTTTGTGGCGACATTTTCACGTAAAAATTATGTTGCAAATCGTTCGCTTGCATTTTCGCTGCCTGCGCCGAGCGATATTCCGCAAGTGTTGATGCAATCCGCATCTGGAAGTTATTATTTCGTTGCGGCGTGTATGCCAAAGCTGGAAACGCGAAAGAAAGAATGGAACAGTGAAATTGGCATTATTTGGGATGCATCGCTCAGCGGATTATCGCGCGATGTAAAAAAAGAATTGGAATTATTGGATATAATTATCAAGGATAAAAAAAATCTTACAATTTCACTTTATCTCTTAAACAATAAATTTACTAATGCTGGAACATTCAACATAAAAAACGGAAATTGGGATAATTTGCGCAAGGCTTTGGAATCGACAGTATATGATGGAGGAACAAATTACGGTACAATAAAATTATCAAACACACATGCAAAAGAATTTTTATTTTTCACAGATGGAATTTCAACATTAAGCGATGCTGTTCCTTTCATAAAAAGTCCGATATTTTCAAAAGCAATGCAGATGTTAAAAATTCAGGAAACTTATAACGGTAAAATGATTCATTGTATAGTTTCGTCGCCCAAAGCCAATTACAGCAATCTTAAATATATAACGGCGCAAACAAAAGGAAAATTTATAAATCTTAATTCTCTGTCATCTGAAAAAATGAAAAATGAATTATTGTATGAAGACATTAATTTTTTAGGTGTTGAAAATGCAGGTTCGGTAAGGGAAGTTTATCCGTCTGTATCAACTTCGGTAAAAAATAATTTTTCGATTGCAGGAATTTTGGATGCTCCAAAATCGAGTATCACATTGCTTTTCGGATATGGAAATAAAATAGAAAAACGAATAACTTTAAATCTCGACAGCAAAAATGCAATATCGCAGGCAAATGTGTATCGTATATGGGCGCAGAAAAAAATTGACGAACTGGATATGAATTACGAAAAAAACAAAGAAGAATTGACCGAACTCGGCATGCAATTCGGAATTGTAACGCGCAACACATCGTTAATTGTGCTTGAAACATTGCAGGATTATATTACTTACAACATCGTTCCGCCTGAGGAATTACAGGAAGAATTTTACAGATGGCGAAAAAATCGCGATGATGAGCAGCGGCGAACAGAACAAAATCTTTTGGCTCAGGCAATATTTGCCGCCAAAAATCTGAAAGAATGGTGGGAAAAAGATTTCACTCCAAAAAAATCTAAATATCCCAAACCTGATGACAAGATTTTACCTGACACAGATATTATTAATGACAATATAGAGCTCACAATGCCGACGGAAGATGTGATTTTTGAGCGGGAAGAATCAAGTCCAAGATATGAAAATAAAGATATTTTAGAGTCAGTTGCCTTTTCATCTGATTCCAATATTTCGAGAAGCGAATTAAAGAAAGAAATAAGCGCGACAGACAAATCAAAACCAAATCAAACACAACCGAAAATAAAATTAATGCCAATCAGACAAGATGCCGACTATATGAAAGATTTGAAAGGAAAATCGGATGATGATTATGCGATGTATCTTAAACTTCGTGAAAATTATATTAATACTCCGAATTTTTATTTTGACATGGCTGACTGGTTTTACAAACTCAACGACAAGGACAAAGCCTTGCTGATACTGACGTCAATCGCAGATATAGATTTGGAAAATGCCTCGCTTTTCCGTTTGCTTGGCTACAGATTCAAAGAATATAAAGAATACGAGTTGGAAACATATATCTGCAATAAAATAATTGAGTGGCGACCAATGGAACCTCAAAGTTATCGCGATTATGCGCTGGCTCTTGCCGATAAAGGACAGTATCGCGAAGCGTTGAAATCACTGTACTCGGTGCTGACACAATCATATTCTCAAAATACAAACAATCGAATTTCAGGACTCGAAGAAGTTGTGGTAACCGAACTAAACAGCCTGATAGCAAAGAACGACAAGCCTGATATTTCGGAAATTGATAAAAATTTGATACAGGCAATGCCCGTTGATATTCGAGTTGTAATAAACTGGAACATGAATAATACCGACATAGATTTACATGTAAAAGACCCTAACGGAGAAACTTGTTTTTACAGTCATAAGTCAACCGACATAGGCGGACGAATAAGTAATGACATTACGCAGGGATATGGTCCCGAACAATTTATGCTGAAAAAGGCAGTAAAAGGCAAGTATGAAGTATTTGTAAATTATTTTGGCGATTCGCAGGTTAAGGCAGAAGGACCATCTACGATAATGGTCGAAATTTATACCAAATATTCCGACAGCGACGAACAACGTCAGGTGGTATGCGTACAACTGTCGAAGAACAAATCAACAACAAAAAACGGACTTCTAAAAATTGCAGAATTTGAATTTTGACAGGATGTCTGTTAATGTTATAATGAATTAATGTTATAATGTTATAATGATAAAAAAAACCGCCGCTCCCACTCGTTTCCTAACGAGTGGGAAGTGGCGGCTACGTTTCCAACGTTACAAACGTTTAGCAATAATCCGCTCGTTAGGAAACGAGCGGAAGCGAGCCGTGCAGTCCCGCAGGGACGACACTTTATTAACCGTAGGCTTCAGCCTGCGGACAGGACAAAAACATGCCTCTGCCTGTCGTGCGGGTTGCCGTCTGTTCCCTGAAATACCGACTATGCTCCGCACGAAAACATGCTTTTATTTTCTACCGAACTTCAATCCAACGGGATTAACCTCTAACCATAAAATCATTAATCATTTAAAAATTTTTAACCTTGCGCTTGTTATTTGCAAAAGTTTATTTAATTTTGCAACCAAAATCTTCATGGAGAATACCCAAATGATAGTGCAAAACTTGTTCATAAAAACTGCTCGAAATCCTTGCTGCGTAAGGGATTTATTCGTATCTTTACACAACACAACACAACACATACCCCTTATATAAAATTTTTAAAACATATAAACGCCGTCCATGCTCCCGCTCGTTTCCTAACGAGTGGGAAGTGGCGGCTACGTTTCCAACGTTACAAACGTTTAGCAATAATCCGCTCGTTAGGAAACGAGCGGAAGCGAGATAAAATTCCCCTCTGTGGAGGGGTGTCCGCAGGACGGGGTGGTTTCATGCGGGACGAAAGAATGAAAAGTGAAGAAAGAATAATGAAAAATTAATGATAAATAGCGCAGCCCTGAAAGGGCGAGATTTGCATAACCGTAGGCTTCAGCCTGCGGACAGGACAAAAACATGACTCTGCCTGTCGCACTGGATTCCGTCTGTTCTATGAAAAACAGCCAATGCTCCGCACGAAAACATGCTTTTATTTTCTACCGAACTTCAATCCAACGGGATTTACCATTGTATCATTAACTACTAACCATTATACCATTAACCGTTAAACATTTTTAAAATTATTTGTTGGTTTGTGAAATTTTATTTAATTTTACGCCCAAAATTTTCATGGAGAAGACCCAAATGATTGTGCAAAACTTGTTCATAAAAACTGCTCGAAATCCTTGCTGCGTAAGGGATTTATGCCTATCTTTACACAACACAACACAACACAACACAACACAACACAACACAAC
>JAISPX010000012.1 GCA_031274595.1 Prevotellaceae bacterium
ATATCTTTTCTATTTGTTCTGTCATATATTAAATGTATAGGATTTATTCATTGATGAATTTTTGTACGATAACCAAAGCCCTGTTTGCCAATTCTTTTTCGTCTTCTATCACTTCCATAATTTGTTCTGCAAGCCACAAAGTTAATAACTCGTCTTTATTGGCTTTCAATAGCTCAGCAATAATTATGACCTGTTCTCGTTTAGATTTTCGCTCGCCTTTTTCAATTTTACAATAAGTTGCCGAGTCAATATCCAATGCTTCCGCCAATTTCCGTTGTGGTAATTGGCGGTCTTCCCGTAACTGTTTTATTCGTTCAATAAACATCATAGCTTTGAATTTTTATGTCCTGACAATTTTTCGCAAAGGTACTGATTTTAATCCGATTTGCATCATTTTAGAAGTATTTGCGTTCAAATTCCTTTGTTAAATCCATAATCTGCTTATTAATAGCAACTAACTCTATCGTCGCTTTTTCCAATTTGTACAACAATGCAAAAGCGGCTTTTCCGTAAAAGTGGCTTTCAAATGCTTTACAACTTGATTGTAATTCGCGCCTATTGCCCTAAATTGAGACTGAAATATCGTCAGGCGCATATAGTAATATTTGTTAATATATCGTTTGATAAGTGAATACAATCTGTGTAGTTATTGTAATCATTCAACTATATGCTGCAAAGAAACTGGCAATTATTTATATATCAAATATTTACGATTTTCTTGCTGCGGAACACCGTATTTCGCGTTAAAATTTTTCTTCGCAAAATTCGCTGTGTCCTCCCGCCGAAGTAAACCGGTGCAAACCACTGCCACTTCACGGAATGTTGATAATTAACTGAAAATGTTATATTAACTTTGATGCGGAAAATTCAAAAAAATAATGGTATGGAAATAATAAACATTGAAACCCGTACATTTGAGCGCCATCGCGAAACGGTAGCAACATCCTTTCCTTATGCCTCTGCCAACCACTTGCCTGTGCGCTTTTGTTCAACAAGAACAATCTTTAATCTGTTAATCTCTTTCACAGGAAAATTATTGATATTACCCGTAAATATATTGATTTTTGTTTAATTTATATCATTTTTCCAAATATTTTTTCTCAAACTCTTTTGTCAAATCCATAATTTTCTGATTCAATGCAACTAACTCCATAATTTTTCAATTTATTTTTGCGTGAAAAAACTCCATAATATCTATGTTTTCACGGTAAGTTTCGGCGATTAACCATTTTTCGCGCAAGCGAAAGGCGGGTATGGTTTGTCGTTTTGCTTTGTTGGCAGCCACATTTCCCTTTACTGTATTTTTTTCCGCCCAAACCGAAAGCGGAATAATTTTGGGGCAAAGAAGCAATGTAAGCCGCTTGTGAAACGACTCCACAAGCAAAGAGGCAAACAGAGAAGTAATCCGTCGTACTTCATTGTCGCTGGATAGGCGGCAAACAGATAATAATCTTTGAATTTGCTTTTGTGCTGAATAATTATCGGCGGATAATTCAATTTCATAAGTTGCTGATTTATAAATACTCTGCCCATCCGTCCGTTTCCATCGCAAAAAGGGTGTATGGTTTCAAATTCAGCATGAAAAAAGGCAATCTTATCAAGAAAAAACGAGTTGTCGTTTTGGTTGTAATTTTCTAACAATTCATTTATTAAGTTACCGGCAAATAACGGATTTGCGCCCAAATGATTACCCACTCGCACCCATTCTTTGCCTGTACGAAACCTGCCGGCTATCTTATCATTGATGTTTGCAAGCAAGGTTTTATGTAATCCAAGTATTAGTTTGGTTGTCAGGTTTTTATCTTGATTCTCCAATAAAAATTCCGTTATTTTCGCCAAATTTTTCGCCTCATACACTTCGCGCGTGTTTGCCTGCTTGGGTACAGTATTTTTTCCGTGTCTTCGAGTGTAAGCGTAGAATTTTCTATTGCGTTGGAATTATACACCATTTCAGGCATTTCTGCCATTGCAATTTCCTTTAACGCCTGCTCTTTATCTGCTGTCAATTCAACAAATAACGAATGAAGTTTCTCTATTTTGTTTTTGGTAATTTGATTGAGCATATTCTATTTTTTATTCTTCATTGAATAAATACTCTCGTCCTTGCATAATCATACTGAACTCAAACGCAAGATAATCGGCTATCCTTTTCTCGAAATCCGCGGCTGTTGGTATTTCGTCGTTGAAATAGTAAAACGAGTGCAATCATTCATCGCTTGCTTCAATGGTAGTTTGCACCATAAAGCGCGTTTCGGCAGGCTTGTCGCCCGAAACAGCATCAATAGTTTTGCCAAGTAAATTATAGAACTGCCCTGTTGGAATAAACTGTTTCCAATAGCCCGAAGCCTCGTTTTGAAGATTGAAAACGGGGTGAAAATAATCCTGTAAAGAGATAAAATCTGAATATTTCATTGTATGTCTGTGTTTAATTCGTTATTATTCCCCGTCATTTTCATTGCTCTGTCAAAATCCGATTCAAAAAGGCGGTCTTGAATGGGACGGAACTTTTCGAACTCGTTTTCGGCGTGCTGTTTGGCAAGGACGGCGGTTATTTTGCCTGCATTTTGTAACAAATCCTTGCCGTTTGCCTGTAAAATCAAGTCCAAATGTTTTGCCCAATCTTCCATTGTGAGCGGAATATGCTGCTTGGCATATTCTTCTGCAAAATCCAAGTAACCATTGACAATGCGCCCAAGCGATTGCAATTCGCTTTCGGTCAGATAGTTTTTGGCTATTGATACATCTGACTTTACAATTTTCCCATGGGGCGATTTTTCCCACGAAGTCAGTCCCATATTTTCTTTCGTATGGTTGACGCGGCGGTAAATCAATTCGGCAGCCGTATGTTTATGTATTGCATAGTGCATTTTGTTCTGAACTTTTGCAAAAAACTCTTTAGTGGTGTGAGATTCTGGATTATAATCCATTGCCGTAGCGTAAATATCGGTGATTTTCTGGTAAAAACGCCGTTCCGACAGACGAATTTCACGAATTTCTTCCAAAAGCCGTTCAAAATAATCATCGTCAAAGAAAGTTCCGTTTTCCATTCTTTTACGGTCAATCACATAGCCGCGCAA
>JAISPX010000048.1 GCA_031274595.1 Prevotellaceae bacterium
TTCAGCGGCGTGCCAACTGCCTCAATTTTAGCCTTTATGCGCTGTTCAATAGGCGATAAAATCACCCAACTTTCGGATGAAAAGCGACAAATGGAAGCATTTTGTCTAATATAAACGCCCAAATCTTTTATATCATCTTTTTTTACTACGCAGGCTTGTGTCTGCTGTACATTTTTATTCTTAGAAAACATTAAAATATTCACATCTACAGTAGCGGATTCAAATATTTTTACACCTGCAAAATCAATAAGTTGTTCTGGGTTAGTATTCTCAACAAAGAATTTCCGCGTTTTTTCGCCATAACCTGCTCGCATCCATTTGTTGGAAGTGATAAACGACAAATATCCTTTTTGTTTCAACAACTTGTACCCCAATTCATAAAATAGACAATAAATGTCGCCCATCCGCTCAAAGACCTGATAATTCATGTTTTTATAAGCATCTGTTGTACTGCCCATTGATTGTAATTGAATATACGGCGGATTCCCAATAATAGCATCAAATCCCATAAAATTACCGTTTTCATCCAATACTTCCGGAAACTCGAAACTCCATTCAAAAGCGTTGAAATATAGTGTTTTAATCTTTTGTTCGTATTTTTCACGCAAGGTATCTGTTTCTGTTTGCAAATGCTTTGATTGCCTATCCCACACATCTTTATCTTCGTCAAAACGAAAAGAGGTAAGATGAGCCGTATATTTGGCTTCTGCTTCTTTCCATTTCCGATAGTCGGCATCTGTAGGATTATTTATTTGGCTGAAAGTTTTTTTAATCTGAGTTATGTTTTCGCGGGTTAATTTTTTAGTAATCTTATCATTCATGCATTTGTAAAGAATAACTTGTTCTTTATATTGTCGTGTGGCAAGCCGTAATTTCTGTTGCATGGCAGGAGGCAAATTTGTGTAACTCCCATGCAAGTCAAAACGGCTAATCAGCGAGTTTCCGCATTTGATATTAATATCGATATTCGGCAATGTTTCCAATTCATTCGTACCTGAACGGTAATAGGTGTGTTTCAGTAATTCAATCCATAAACGCAATTGACATATCTTCACTGAATTAGGATTTATATCTACACCGAACAGGCAATTTTCTATTATGGTCTGTTTTTCTGCAAAGAATGCCTCTTGTACACGTTGGCTTTCTATGTTTTGGGGATTGTACGCGAAATAATTACCCTCATTATCAGTGATAATCAATTCATCGTTTTCAACTGTTACACGGTAATCTTTTAGTTTTTTCCCATTTTTGTCCACTAATATGCCCAATTCTGATTTCAAATAAATCATTTCGTTCAGGGCTGAAACAAGGAAATGCCCAGAACCGACAGCTGGGTCGCAAATCCGAATTGAATTAAAAATCTCGTTGGCTTCCGCAATATTTTCTATTTTATTGTAAATATCGCTAATGGTCAAACAATTCCATCTCTTAATTTCATTAAATTTCCCAATCACTGTTTGTGAAATCGTTTCACGGCACATATACATGGTAATGAAACTCGGCGTGAAAAACGAACCATCTTTGTAGCCGTTGATTTTTTCAAATATCAAACCTAAAACCGAAGCAGAAATCAGCGGTTTATTTTCTTCCAGAATATCTACCAACCCTTCGCTACTGAAATCGTATGCATCCAAAAATCGCAATAGATATTCCAATGGTTTCATTTTGGCAGGCGCAATGAATGTTTTGTCATTATCATGCAGCACCGATTTTGAATACAATGCTATTTCGATATTATCTTGTAAACTATCAATACAGATAGTTTTATCTTCTATTTCAGTAATCTCAAACAACGAACTATTGAGATAAGGGACATGCGCAAATTTGGCTTTTACGCTTTCTTGCCTTTCGTCTGTTTTGCGAGCCAAAACTGAGAAAAAAAGGCTGTCTAAATCGTTGAAATCTGTTAGTTTATCGGGCGACAAAAAAGCATAATCTTTGTTTTCATTATGATATTTGACTATCTGCGATTCAAGCAGTTTTAAAAATAAAATCCTGTTAATCCACGTTATTGTCAAGTCTAAAGCAACACCAAATAATTGTTCCTCTTTTGTATTTCCGAATTGTTCAACGTTCAAGTTTTCTATTTTATTTTTAACATCAATACGTTCAATCGCATTTTCAATGATGGAGCCGCTATCGCGCTCTTTTTCTTTTTTGCGAACAATTAATTTTCTGTTATCCTGTTTTATTTCTTCCAAACCAATGATGTGCAGGAGTTCTGTATAAAATTCTTTGTTTAATTGGTTATTGTCATTGGCAAAAGGCAGTTTGAGCAAATGCTGCGGTGATAAAAATTTGTATATAGCAATCAGTTGCTTGTCATCTTCTTTGTCGGCGTTACGGATAGTTTTGTCGTAATCACGAATATCAAAGTGCGTATATGTGATTTCCGACTGTATTTTTTGTATTTCGGGCGATGCAATTTCTTTGTAGAAAAAATCGGTGCTTGTTCCCGACAATTTTCCTGTCTGAAATTGTTCAAAATGATTGAGTAAGGTTTTATTTTGATAAAATAACTTTTCAAAATCCTGTGCATCAAACACAAACCATTCGTAAATGTTAGTAATAATCAAGTAGCGGAGTTCAAAATTTTTCCCTGTTTTTCGTTCGCGTAAATAATATAATACCAATTCCTGAAACGACTTGACATTCAGATTCTCACGGCTAACCATTTCTGCCTTGTTCACAGGACTTTTCGCTTCAATCAATACGCCGACAGGGGAATCTGTGTGATTATCATTATGAACAACTAAATCGGTTTTTCCTTTCGTGTTTATATAATGTTTTCCCTTATAATAAACGGCATTAAGAAAATCTTTAATCAGATTTTTATGAAATTCTTCGCTTTCTTTCGGGTTGATACGATCGAGTAATTCAATAAACTCCTTTTTAAAAAGTTCAATCTCGTTTCGTTCTGGCTTTTGTTTGAGAAAAGCAGGATTTAGCGCCTGTTTCGTAGATTTTATATTTGATAACATGGTAATTTGTTGTTGCTCAAAGGTACAAAAAAACCTTTTACTTTGTTTAATAAGGCTTTTATCTTTTTGTTTGCAAAAAATTTAGTTAACATAACACTCAATGTTTTAGATAGTTACCTTTCCTTCCTTTAATAATTTCATCTCCATTATTTTCACAACCACATCGTCTTTTGTTTTGTTCAAATCTACGTTTATTGTGCTGCCCGATTTTGGATTTTCGCGTATTATGGCTTCGGCAAGATTATCTTCCAGATAATGTTGTATTGCACGCTTCAAAGGACGTGCGCCAAGTTGAACATCGTATCCCTGTTTGGCAATAAATGCTTTGGCTTTGTTTGTAAGTTTTATTTCGTATCCCAAATCCAATATGCGCTTGAACAATATTTTCAATTCAATATCAATGATTGAATGAATATTTTCAGGTGTGAGCATATTGAATATTATGGCATTGTCTATTCTGTTCAAAAACTCGGGTGCAAATGTTTGTTCAAGAGATTTTTTTATGATGCTTTTTGTGTTTTCGTCAATAGTTTGCGATTTGTTTGCGAGCGCCGAAAATCCTATTCCCTGTCCCAAATCTTTTACCTGCCGACTTCCTATGTTGGATGTCATTATCACAATGGTATTGCGAAAATCGACTTTGCGTCCGATGCTGTCGGTTAATGTTCCTTCGTCTAAAAGTTGCAGCAGCAAATTGAATACATCGGGATGCGCTTTTTCAATTTCGTCAAGCAAAACAACCGAATAAGGTTTTCTTCTCACTGTTTCGGTAAGTTGTCCGCCTTCGCCGTAACCGACGTATCCCGGAGGAGCGCCTATAAGTCTGCTGACTGCAAATTTTTCCATGTATTCGCTCATATCGATGCGAATAAGGTTATCGTCGCTGCCGAATAAGTATTGTGCAATAACTTTTGCAAGTTGAGTTTTTCCGACTCCTGTTGGTCCTAAAAATATGAATGTTCCTATTGGTCGGTTTGGGTCTTTCAGTCCTGCGCGGTTGCGTTGAATGGCTTTTGTTATTTTTGAAATTGCATCATCCTGACCTATTACTTTTCCTTTTATTTCGTCAGCCATTTTCAGCAGTTGCTGGCTTTCGTTTTGTGCAATTCTTTGCACGGGAATATTTGTTATCATCGATACAACTTCGGCGACTTTTTGTTCGTCAACAACAGGTCTGTTTGCGTTGTTTTTTTCTTCCCACGCTTTAATGTGCGCATCTAATTTTATCATTAAATCATCTTCATTGTCGCGTAAACTTTTTGCTTCAAGATATTGTTTTTTTGCAATAGCGTTGGCTTTCTGCTGTCTTATTTTTTCGATTTTATTTTCCATTTCGATAATATTTTTTGGCATTGTAATATTCGAAACGTGAACTCGCGCTCCAGCTTCATCAAGCGCATCAATGGCTTTGTCGGGCAAGCATCTGTCGCTTATATAGCGTTGAGTAAGAAATACACAGGCTTTTATGGCTTCGGGCGTATATTTTACTTTATGATGTTCTTCATATTTTTCTTTTATATTTGTCAGGATATTTAGGGTTTCTTCGGCAGTTGTGGGTTCTATTATTATTTTCTGAAAACGTCTTTCCAAAGCGCCGTCGCTTTCGATGCTTGTGCGAAATTCGTCGAGAGTTGTTGCTCCTATGCATTGTATTTCGCCTCGTGCCAAAGCGGGTTTTAGCATGTTTGCCGCATCGAGCGTTCCTGCCGGACTTCCTGCGCCGACAAGAGTATGAATTTCATCAATAAAAAGTATTATATTATCTACTCTTTTTATTTCATTTAATATTGATTTCAGTCGTTCTTCAAATTGTCCGCGATATTTTGTTCCTGCCAGAATCGAAGCCAAATCAAGTTGTATCACGCGTTTATTTTGCAACAGCCGCGATACTTTTCGCTGGACGATTTGTGTTGCAAGACCTTCGGCAATTGCCGATTTTCCTACTCCCGGTTCGCCGATAAGCACAGGATTGTTTTTCTTTCTTCGGCTTAGGATTTGAGCCAAACGGTCTATTTCTTTTGTTCTTCCAACAATTGGATCGAGTTTGTTTTCGCGTGCGGCTTTGGTCAGGTCGTATCCGAAATTGTCGAGTACGGGAGTATTATTTTTGTCGTTTTTATGAAAGTTTGAATTATCCGTATTCAACGGTTTATTTACCATATCTTCGTTTTCATCGTCTAATGTGTCGTTTTTCAGGTAATCCGACAATGAATCGAATGTATTATTATCATTTGATGCGCCGAATTTTGGAATAGGTTTGTTGCATAATTTTGCTTTTAACATGTTTGCATCAATATTTAATTTACCAAATTCGATATTCACATTATTGTGTGAAACGTTTAAAATTGCAATCAGCAAATGCGCGGCATTTTCTTTGCCTGCATGCTGCATCGAATGTGCTTCGAGAAATGTGCGGTTTAATGCTCTGTCGGCGTCGTCGGTAAGATATAATATGTCTTTTTGACTTGATTGCAGAGTCAAATTATTTTTAACGATATTTTCTATATTGTTTTTCAGTTGTTTTAGATTTCCCCCGAAATATAAAATAATATCAACGGCGGCATTGTTTTTGTGTCGTAATATTCCTAAAAACAAATGTTCAACGCCAATTGCGGCATTGCCTAATCTCAGAGCTTCATCTTTGCTTAATCCTATAATGTTATTGAGTTCGTCGGTATATCGTATTTCTATCATAAAATTATTAATAATTGATTTATTTTGCAAATATAGAAATTAATATTGAGATTATTTGTCTGTTCATATTTTCACAGGTTTTTGTTAATATGTTGATTTTTATTATTTTTGCAGATATTTTTTTAAGATGTCAAAATTTTCAGGAAATATTAAAGAATTGTTCTCGTTTACTCGTAATGAGCGAATTGCCATATCTGTGCTTTTGATTATTTTGGCAATTGTGTGGCTGTATCCTTATCTTGTTTCAAAACCAAATATTGATGACGAAAGTTTTGAAGAATTTAAGGTATTGGTTGATGAATTTGAGAATAATAAAGTAAAATCCGAAGTAGCGGAAACTCCGATAAAATCAAACAATAATTCAAATCGAAAAAAAGAAAAAGAATTTGAAACATTTGAATTTGACCCGAATACAGCCGATGAAAATATATTTGTCAGATTAGGATTTTCGCAAAAGCAGGCAGTTGCAATTATCAATTATCGCGATAAAGGCGGAAAGTTCAAAACGGCTGATGATTTCAAAAAAATATATGTGGTTAGCGAGAATAATTTCAAACGGCTGAAACCTTACATCAAAATAAAATCGCCGCCAAATCAATATTCCGAAACGCAGGAAAAACCAGTGGATACAAATAAAAATGCCGCAACGACACGAAATAATATTTTTGTTGAAATTAATTCTGCCGATACAACCGAATTGAAAAAATTACGCGGAATAGGTTCATATTATGCTCTCCTCATTGTTGATTATCGTAATAAACTCGGAGGTTTTGTGGATATTAATCAACTGAAAGAAATTGACGGAATTGATGATAAACGCTTTTCACAGTTTTCAAATCAGGTGAAAATTGACACATCTATTATACAGAAGTTCAATATCAATAAATTGACTGTAAAAGAACTTAGCAAACATCCGTATATCAGTAATCATGATGCTCGCGGAATTGAACAATATCGCAATTTTGCAGGAAAAATTGAAAATCTGCAACAACTTGTAAAAGAAAACGCAATTACTGACAAACAAGCCGAAAAACTGAAATATTACGTTGAGTTTTAGAATTATTTTGTGTGTTTGTTGGATTTGTATGTTTGTTGATTTGTGTGTTTGAAGTAATTGCGATTTTTACGGAATGTGTTATAAATTTTAATTCGGGAAAAAATTTTTGTAATGTTCGTATCGCTCAAGAATTTCATGCACAAACAAAACAGTTTCTCTGCTCAAAAAAGATTCTCGCGATGCTGTTGATTTCTCGTTACGATTTTTCCGCGCGTTTGTGTTTTCAACGTCAAGCCAGACGTTAGAATTACGTCCTTTTTGCGCTGTGTTTTTTCGGCAAATATCTATTTTCCCATGTCCCGAATTGTAGGCGGCAAGTACAAATTTCACACGTTCCGCTTCATTTATTGCAGAATCTTTGGCAAAATGATTTTCAAGAAATTTAATCAATTTAGTTCCTGCCGCAATATTTTTTTCATTACTGTCGATACTGTTAAATCCAAAAAATTCAGCAGTTTGCTGACGAATTTGCATCAGTCCGAACGCATCTCTGCGCGATTTTACATCAGACATAAATTTAGATTCCTGATAAATAAGAGATGTTATCAAACGCCAGTCCCAATTTATTTTTTCGCTGTATTTTCTTATCAAATCATCGTATTTGGATATACGGCTTTGGTCTTTGTTTTTCGCTTTGCGTGCATTGTACTTTGCCGACAATAATTTATAATCTTTTGTTTCTGTATATGAGTTCAGCCACAAATCTATATTTTTTGCAAGTCCGCTGTTTTGACTGCTTACAGCCCAAAATGTTTGCGAAAGATTTTTATTGATATAAACCGGCTGTATGTTTTTAAGTTCCAAAATACTGTCTGTTTTTATATCGCACACAACAATATCAACATCATTTGAAAACAATAAATTCAAGCGGTCGTTTATATTTTCTTTTAATATAAAAACAGGTTGATGCTCTATTTTATTGCAATATTTTTTCAACAATTCAAAATGATAACCCATCACTTGTCCGTTTTCTATAAAATACGAATTATCATTTGTTCCCAAGGCAACGACAAAGTGATTATCTTTAACAAAACGAAACGATGTTTGATTGTCCGTTATCTTTTTTGGATACAGCAATATAAAGCAAACGACAAACAGAATTATTACCGATTTATGTCGTTGGATTAATCGTATAATATTGGTTTCAATAAGTTTCAAAATATATTGTTAATTGAAAAAATGCCAAGTTAAGCCAAGCCTGAGCAACATCGCATTGTTGCGTGGATAATGCAATGCCGAAAAATACTCAGACCCGCACGAATCTTTCAGAATATTCGCCATCTTTACAAAAATATCGGTACGTTTCCACTTGAGATTTATAAATGCTTCAACGTAAGGGAAATTACCTATCTTTTTTTCTTGCTGCACATGAAAATCGCCTAAAGCCGGATTATATGCATAAGCATAATAGCGCGTGTTGTAACGCACATCCAGTCCTATTTGCGTCATAAGCACCGATTTTACAAGCGATGCCTGCAAATACCAGCTTGCGTGTGCGCTTATTTTAGGCAACGGAAGCACATTTTCATTTCCTGAAATCTGCATAAGAATTTCGTTATTCAAATGAAACAATCCGAGTTTGAAATTCTTGCGCACAAAAAACGATGTAACGCTTAAATTTCCACCATATTGGCGCGGAATAGCCGCAGTGTCGCTGTAAATATAATTTTGTATTAACGCCTGCTTTGCGCCTATTTCCAAATCAAAATCGGGAATTGACAAAGTTCCTTCTATCTGCGTGCGCGTTGTCGTTTCAAAATCATTTTCCCAAATCAGGTGATTTGAATAATAATTCTTTTCAAAGAAATTAGGTTCGTAATATTGAAACAAAAACCTTCCTTTAAGATGTATTCCGTTTGTTATTGGATATACCGAAACGCGAATATTTCCATCCAGCGTAAAATTGGTTTTTCCTGTGATAAAATATCGCGTATAGCCGTTCCACTCAAAATATTTGCTGAATTTACCCGCAGCATTTGCATAAAAATACAAATCATTTTCCGAAGATGTATTTATATTTGTAAGATACTGGTCGGGATTGAAAACATAATATTTTTGATTGCGGTAACCCAATCCGCCGGCGATTGTAGAAATTATTGCATCCGAAGCCCATGGCTGAATTCGTGCAAAAACTTTGGCGTCAAAAAATGAAGTGTGCGAAGAGTCGCTGGTTCGTTTTGCGTTGTAATACCAGTTGCTGTAATAATTTTCGTCTTCACCGCCCACATCTGTATATTTGCGCCGAAAACTTGTGTATTCAAGCGAATTGCCCAAATATATCAACGTCCCTTCTCCTACTTGCGTTTCGACATTTTCATCCTTATTCTTTTTGAAGAAATCTATCGGAATACCCAAAGAATGAGTAAAGAAAAACGTCTGTTTGCGCAATGTATTACGCGCATTTTCAAGGTTTACATAAATATCTTTGGAAGTAATAATGGTATCGGTAATGTCGGAATCGTTTTGTATTCCGCCGTTTTCTCTATTTGAAACATTAGTGAAAGAATAGGCGGCATGAGCGACATAGCGTTTTCCTGTGTAAGAGGCAAACAGCGAAAATGCTTTATTGTCGGTTGCTTCGTTTGTATATTGTCCTTTTGTGCCGTATCGCTGATAAAGCAATCCTATATTCAGTTCGGGTCTGATATTTTGCGTATGCAGCACTCGAATATTTGACTCTTCGTTGATTTTGCTTCCCGAAGTTTGATACGACAAAACGGTAAACGGTCGTTTGGTATTGTAAAACGGCGTGTTATCCGGAGCAAAAGCATAAATATCGTAAGGTTCAAAAAACTTGAAATATTCATTGTTTTTGCGCTGGAAAAAATCGAGGGCAATGGCTGCGCTTCCTGCCGCACCAAGAAAAACCGCTCCTACATCTGCCTTAAAAAAAGGATATTCAATTCTTATATCATCAGGAAAAGTATCTTTGATAGGGATACGTTCTATTGTATTGAAATACGGATTGTGCGTCCACGAAAAACTAATCGCATTTTTGTGCCAGTCGCCGAAAACGTAGGTAAGCAAAGTATCGGTTTTCGCTTTTTTCTGTGCGTTTGCCGATGCTCCGAGAATGTCCAAAGAATCGGTTTGGCAAAAGGTTTTGCCTGCGCTTGTCATTAAAACCAACAATAAAATATATCTAAAAAAGTATCGTTTCATTTGGCAAAAATAATGAATTTTATTGTTTTAATACAAATATCCCAAAGATATTTCACAAACGCAGCAAAAATACTTTGCTCGGACAAAGTTATGCATTGTCTTGACTTCCCTCGCTCGGATGACCTGACTTCTCTCATTCGATGAGAACATCACTCACCACTCGGTGAGAAGCGTTAATTTATTGCACTAATAATTTTATCAAACAAAGGATATATAAAAAATCAGAGCAAACTGCTTGTTCGCCCCGATTTAATTACATCTGCAATGTCAGTTGCTTTTCAATGGGCAGTGTAACCTCCGTCCACAACGAATTGCGAACCGGAAACAAACGATGCCCTGTCTGAAAGCAGGAATGCCACAGCATCTGCCACTTCTTCGGATGTGCCGAAACGTCCCTGTGCGTGCTGAGATACGAGATGTTGACGAGTTGCTTCGCTCATGCCAATGTCTGTAAGCAAAGGAGTATCGATGTAACCCGGATGCACGGAATTAATTCGGATGTCCTTATCCGCATAACCCAGCGCTGCCGCTTTGGTAAGACCAGTAACGCCGTGTTTTGCTGCAACGTAACCAACTAATGTTGCTTCTCCCACAATTCCGAGAATAGAAGCAGTATTGACAATAGCGCCGCCACCGGCTCTCAAAATCGCAGGAATTTGTGCGTGCATCCCGTAAAAAACAGCATTTAGATTAATTTCGATAACTTTGCGATAACCTTCAACGTCAATGTCGGCAAGAAGTCCTTTCGGACCGCCTATTCCTGCATTGTTGAACGCCAAATGCAAGGCTCCAAACTCTTTTTCAGCAAATGCTACAGCCGCAACGTTTGCTTTCGGGTCGGTAACATCGGCAGCAAAAGGCAATGCTACGCCTCCGACTGCAACAATTTCGTCAGCAACTGCACGCGCTGCTTCTTCCCTTAAATCAACAACTACGACTTTGGCTCCCTGACGCGCCAATTTTAACGCCGTCGCTTTTCCAATTCCAGACGCTCCACCTGTAACAATGACAACTTTGTCTTCAAAACGTCTTGAGTACTCTTTGTAAATTTTCTTTCCCATATTTTAATATATTTGATTAATAATATTGCAAAGATAACTACTATCCGCTATATATTTTATCGATATTTCTTGTGGTAATATAGATAATATCTATGCCATATCTTTCGCTTTGTTTATCTTTAGATAAATAATTCTGCAACAATAGCACAACATAGCCTCTCCGCAAAGTCGTATAATAATGGTTAATAGTAAATCGTAAATAATAAAATAGTAAATAAATAGTTCCTCAGGAACGAGATATTAATAACCATAGGTTTCGCTTCACAGTCGGTTAATAAAATGTCGCCTTTGCAATGCGAAACAAGTGGAACATAATATGAGTACTCAAAAAAACTTTAGGCTTATTTTGATGGTTATTTTGTATGAATATTTGCTACATATCTTCTATTTCTTTCAGCCACAGTGCGGCAGATGCATCGCTTGGCATTCGCCAGTCGCCGCGCGGCGAAAGATTTACCGAGCCTACTTTCGGACCATCGGGCAAGCACGAGCGTTTGAATTGTTGTGAGAAAAACCGACTGTAAAAAACTTTCATCCATTTTTTTATTTCATCGGCTTGTCTGTTTTCAAATGCCTGTTGCGCCAGAAAAAATATCTTTGCAGGACGGAAACCGTAGCGTAACGTATAATACAAAAAGAAATCGTGTAATTCGTACGAGCCGATAACATTTTCGGTTTTTTGCACTATGTTTCCCTCTTTATCGGCAGGCAAAAGTTCAGGACTTACAGGCGTTTTGGTAATGTCTGTCAGAATTGATTTTGTTTTTTTATCGAATTGTTCAGCAGCCCATATCACCAAGTGGCGAACCAACGTTTTTGGAATACCTGAATTTACGCCGTACATAGAAATATGGTCGCCGTTGTATGTTGCCCAGCCCAGAGCCAGTTCCGACAAATCGCCCGTGCCGATTACAAGTCCGTTTTCCTGATTTGCAATATCCATCAAAATCTGCGTGCGCTCGCGGGCTTGTATGTTTTCATAAGTTGTATCATGATTTTCGGGATTGTGATTTATATCTTTAAAATGTTGCTCGCAGGCTTCAACAATGCTGATTTCGCGCATGCTTACGCCAAGCGATTTCATTAAATTAACGGCATTTGTATAGGTTCGGTTTGTTGTTCCGAATCCGGGCATCGTAACTCCAGTGATTTGTTTGCGCGATATTCCAAGTTTGTCAAACGTTTTTATACACACAAGCAAAGCAAGCGTTGAATCCAATCCGCCCGAAATACCCAGAACCACGCGATGCAAATTTGTATGAACAATGCGTTTTGCAAGTCCTCCGATTTGTATCGAAAAAATCTCTTCGCAACGTTCATCCCTGTCTTCGGCTTGCGATGGAACAAAAGGTAACGGTTGTATTTTGCGCATTAATTTTTTGTGTTGATATTTTGGAATGTCAATATCTGTTATTTGCCTTATATTTTCATTCCGAAGATTTGCTGCATTATCCGAGAAACTGCAATGTTTTAAGCGTTCGGCGTTTAGTTTTTGCAAATCAATATCCGCTATTACAAGTTGCTCGTCAAATACAAAGCGTTTTGATTCTGCAAGCATTTCACCGTTTTCGGCAATCAAAGCATTTCCTGCAAACACGATATCCTGCGTTGATTCTCCCGCTCCAGCAGATGCATAAACATAAGCCGCCATGCATCGCGCCGATTGTTGACGAATTAAGTTTTTAAGATATGAATTTTTGCCAATCAGTTCATTGCTTGCCGAGAGATTAAAAATCACATTGGCTCCGTGCAGGGCTTGATGGCTGCTTGGCGGAACAGTAACCCAAAGATCTTCGCATATTTCAATTCCGAATATAAGTTCACCGCAACGCAAAAGTACTTGTGTGCCGAAAGGAATGGATTTTCCACAAATATTTAAAACAGGTAGCGCATTTGTGCCAGAGGTAAACCAACGTTTTTCGTAAAATTCACCGTAATTGGGAAGATACGTTTTCGGCACAGCCGATATAATATTTCCGTTTTGAATTACAATCGCCGCATTGTAAAGGCAATTGTTTTGCAATACAGGCAAACCGACAATTGCCGTTATTTTTGTTTTTTGCGTTTCGGCGAGCAAAGTTGCAAGCGCATTTTCGGCTTCGTTTATCAAGATACGTTGATGAAACAAATCGCCGCAAGTGTAGGCTGTTATGCATAATTCGGAAAAACAAACAATCTGCACTTTTTGCTTATCTGCCTGTTTTATTTGATTTACAATTTGCGCTACATTATAAAAACAATCGCCGACCTTGATATTTGGAATAGCCGCTGCGAGCCGTACAAAACCATTATTCATATCTTATTTTTTTGCAAATATACAAATAAGATTTTTAATGAATTATGATTTTATTAAAAGTTTATGCCAAACCTCTATTAAGAAATAGTAAATGATAATAATGGTAAAATAAGAAATCTCGCCTTTGCAAGGCGAAACATATTAGTACTCAAAAAGCATTATGCGTGCTTTGCTGGCTGTTTAACTATAATCAAAAACCGTTTTTTGCGGTTTCTTATCCGAATAATATGTCTTATCACTGTTATCTTGCGTTTATTGAATGGAATTAATATCTAAAATTTCCACGTTTTTCAGTAGCTCGGCAAAATATATTTTATGCTTGGGCGGCATAACTTCTTTTGTGCTGTTCATAACAACAGGAACAGAAATAATTTGATTTTCGTATCGCACTTTAAAAATTCCTGTAACAGAAGATGCCAATTTTTCATTATTCATTATTTTTATCATCAGTGTATTAGAACTGTTGTTGGCTCGCAACAGGAGTTCATTTACTTGAAAATTGCTTACAGTTTTATTTTTCAAAATAGATTTATAACCTGACATATTCGGTGTTAAGTTCTGATTAAAAATAAAATGCGGCTGTGATTGAAAATCAGCAATCCATTCCGACTCTTGTGATCTGTTTGGCAAGGTATATGAACTACGCAACAAAAAATCGGCTAATTTATATGCTGTAACCGTCATTCCATAATTGCTTAAATGCTGGTTTCTTTCGTAAGTGTTTTCAAATGCATCCTTTGTATAATACACGCTGTCATACGGTGATTGCAAATCCAACCACTGAACAGACTGATATTTTTTTAACTCTTCTTTTAATTTTGCTTTCATAACATCATAATTGGCAATATGTTTGTAATATACGGGTACGGTAATAAATAATACGGGAATATTTCGGGACTTGCATAAGTTCACAAATTTTTCCAAATATTTTTTGCTGTAGTAAGATATTTCATATTCATCTCCGTTATTAGGCGCTCCCAATGTTTCGTATTTCATTATAGTACTGTCTTCCAATCCTGTGCCAAAACGCGCAAATCTTCCCAAATCCAATCCTTTTGAAATATTTCTGTTGGTACTATTCTTTATATTAAATTCAATTTGTTTAATATTTGTCAATAAAAATGAATGATTTCTGATGGTTGGCGACCACGCTTTTATCCAGTCATCGCTTTTGAACAGTTCCGGCATCATTCGTAATTTGTATAATATATTTTCTTTTGCTTCAAAACTTTGTATCTGCGCCATTATTTCATCATAAATTTTTGTATCGCCTATACAATATGTTTCTAAAATTACCAATCTCGGATTAGTTTTTGTTAACGCTTCAGCCAAACCAAAATAAGCATCTCTGACAGAAGTTCCGGGTGTTCCCAAAATGAAGCAGTTAGTTCCTGTAGCAACCGACAGAACAAACGGGTCAATTCCGGTCATAATGTGTGAATTTCCACATAACAGTATATCTATATTTTTACTTTTTGTGAACTGGTAAAACGATTTCCATTTTCTGTCAACATGATTGTTCGTTTGGTCGGATTTAAAATAACCTTTTATATCTGTAAATATGACAACTGATACTATGATTACAAAAAACAGCAATAGTTTGATATAAAATTTAGACCAACTGAATTGTGTAATTTGAATATCTTTTTGATTTGTCTGTTTTATTGCTTGTACGTTATTTTTCTTGTATAAAGTATTTGTTTTATGCTTCTGTTTCATAATAACTTAAAATTGAAAATAGATAAATGAATTTTCATTACCGCCTCCATATTGACCAAAATATATAATGCTAAGTATAAGGATTATGTAAAATAGCCATCTGAAAATGAAAGGAAGTTTGAAAAATTTTACTTGAACCGATTTATAATTGCTTTCCCAAATAATTTCTTTTATTAACAGTATAATTATCAGCAAAAATGAAAATTTCAATTCAACTGCGGTCAATCCAAAATTTACAATATTCGCAGAATTGCTGAAACTTATATTTTCAAAACAACTTAATGCGGCATGAAATCCGACAGCCCTAAAAAATACAAGAGAAATCGACCAGCACACAAAAATAAATATTGATTTGAAAAAAGAAGAAATAAAATTACTGTTTTTATAGGCTTTTAACAATTTATCAAAACATATCAGAAATAAAACGTTCAACAATCCCCATGTTACAAAATTCCACGAAGCGCCATGCCATAGTCCGCTTATAGTGAAAACGATAATTAAATTAATTTTTGTTCTGAAATTGCCTTTTCTGTTTCCGCCCAACGGAATATATACGTAATCCTGCCACCATGATGATAGCGAAATATGCCAACGTTTCCAGAAATTTGAAAAAGATGTACTGAAATATGGTCTGTTAAAATTGGTAGAAAGATTAAATCCAAATAATCGGGCAGTGCCTATAGCAATATCAGAATATGCAGAAAAATCTAAATACAGTTGAAATGCAAAAAATATAATCCCCAATATTAAAGGAATACCTGATGCTTCAGGAATGTTTCCAAAAACATTATCAATATATACTGCCAGTCTATCGGCAATCATTATTTTTTTGAAAAATCCCCATGTTATTAATAATATGGCATTTCTAAATGACTCATAATTAGGCGCATGTAATTTGCCCATTTGAGGCAGTAAATTTTTTGCTCTTTCAATTGGACCTGCTACCAATTGCGGAAAAAAAGCAACAAAAGCAAAAAACTGAATCCAACTTTTAACAGGAGACAATATCCCTTTATAAACATCAATAGTATAACTCAATGTTTGAAAAGTGTAAAAACTAATTCCTACCGGTAAAATTATATTTAATGTCGTGCGCGGCAAGGATATACCGACAGTTGAAAACAAGGCGATAAAATTATCTACAAAAAAATTACAGTATTTGAAAAATGCTAAAATGCCGATATTAATAATAATGCTTAACAGCAACCATTGCCGTTTACGATGTTTTATATTTTTCAACACTTTTTCGTCTTGCTGCGCTTGATTGTTTAATTTCCCTATCATGTTACCAATAATGAAATCAGCAAGAGAACTTATAATAAGTAATGACAAAAATCGCCAGTCCCACCAACCATAAAAAATATAACTCGCTGCTAATAAAAATAAGTTCCTGTAGAGCAGCGACTTATTAAAAAACTTCCAATACAAGAAAAAAACAATAGGAAGAAAAACGGCAAAAGCAAAAGAATTAAAAAGCATATTGTGTTATTTTTCAATCATTTATAGATAAAATTAAAATCTGTCCCATAATTTACATTATGTTAAGTTTTAAATATTAGTATATCAGTAAAATAATGATTTTTGAGAAGGAAAAATTGAAAAGATAAAATTTGCAACTTATTGAAAAATAGATTAATTTTGCGCTGAAAATTAACATAATGTAAATTATGGGACAATCTTTTTTTCGGAAGTGTTAAAATTATTATCTGTTTTATTTTTTATAAAGTTTGTAAAGTTATTTATCTTTTTATTTACTATTTTATTATTTACAATTTACCATTATATCATTTCCCTCTAAAAAAATGTTGTTTTCCAAAATTCTTTTTAACTTTGCAAACAAACAAAATAAAAATATGGCTTTGAAATGTGGTATTGTTGGTCTTCCCAATGTAGGGAAATCGACGCTTTTTAATTGTTTATCAAATGCTCGCGCACAGGCGGCAAATTTTCCTTTTTGTACTATTGAACCTAATGTAGGAGTTATAACAGTTCCCGATGAACGCCTGCTAAAACTTGCCGAAATTGACAAGCCTCTGCGCGTAATTCCTACAACTATTGAAATTGTTGACATCGCGGGACTTGTGAAAGGCGCAAACAAAGGCGAAGGTTTGGGAAATAAATTTCTTGCAAATATTCGCGAAACAGATGCAATTATTCACGTTTTACGCTGTTTCGATGACGAAAACGTAATTCACGTCGATGGATCAGTAAATCCCGTTCGCGACAAAGAAATTATTGATACCGAATTACAGTTAAAAGATTTGGAAACAATAGAAAACCGTATCGCAAAAGTACAAAAGCAGGCTCAGACAGGCGGCGATAAATTGGCAAAACGATTGTATGATATTCTGGTTCAGTATAAAACTGTGCTGGAACAGGGAAAATCGGCTCGCGTTGTACAAATTGACAACAAAGAAGACAAAAAATTGGCAAACGATTTGTTTTTATTGACCGACAAACCTGTACTTTATGTTTGTAATGTTGATGAAAAAAACGCGGTAAACGGAAATGTATATGTGCAAAAGGTTTTTGATGCAGTGAAAGATGAAAATGCACAGATTCTGATTGTTGCCGCAAAAACAGAATCGGAAATTGCCGAACTCGAAACCTACGAAGACCGTCAAATGTTTTTGAGTGAAATAGGTTTAGCCGAATCGGGAGTTGCAAGATTGATAAAATCGGCTTACAAATTACTAAATCTCGAAACATATTTTACAACAGGCGCCGACGAAAGCCGTGCATGGACTTACGAGCGCGGAACAAAAGCGCCTCAGGCGGCAGGAATAATTCATACCGATTTTGAACGCGGATTTATTCGCGCCGAAGTCATAAAATATAAAGATTACGTTACGCTTGGCTCTGAATCTGCTTGCCGCGATGCAGGAAAAATAAGCATCGAAGGCAAAGATTATGTTGTGCAGGATGGAGATATTATGCATTTTAGATTTAATGTGTAAAAATATTTGTTGAAAATATATAGGCAGTTAAGTAAAATTTAAAATATAAAAACAGATGAAAAAACACTTACTACCAGCAACAGATTTTAAAGCTCATTATACAAATGAACCAAGCGCGACATTCAAAGAAAGTTGTTTATATCTCTTAAAACTCACAAATATTAGAATTAAAGATAATGACATATATTAAATGCCAATAAGAGGCTGTCTTAAAAGCCTCAAAAAAGCGATTGTCATTGCGGGCTTGACCCGCAATCTCCTAATTATCACATGCGATTTTTCAGGAGATACCGTGTCAAGCACGGTATAACGGGCTTTTAAGACAGCCTCCTATATTCTTCTCTACAATCCCGAAATCTTCTTTATTTCATTGAGTTTGTTGAGCGCTTCTATAGGTGTGAGGTTGTTTATTTCAAGATTTTTTAGTTCATCTCGGATTTGTTTCAACACAGGGTCGTCGAGTTGAAAAAAACTAAGTTGGTATCCGCTGCGGTTTTCGGCAATTTCGTTTATTGATTTTTCGAGCGGGTTTTTTCTGTTGGTTTTTTCAAGTTCTTTCAATATTTCTTCGGCGCGGGCAACAACGCTTCTCGGCATTCCCGACATTTCGGCAACATGAATACCAAAACTGTGTTCGGTGCCGCCTTTCACAAATTTACGCAGAAAAATAACTTTATTGTTCACTTCTTTCACAGCAATATTGTAATTTTTTATGCGTGAAAATGATTTCTCCATTTCATTAAGTTCGTGATAATGTGTTGCAAACAACGTTTTTGCTTTTGCCGTAGGATGTTCGTGAATATATTCAGCCATAGCCCACGCTATGGAAATGCCATCATAAGTGCTTGTCCCGCGACCAACTTCGTCGAGCAGTACGAGCGAGCGCGATGAAAGATTGTTCAAAATACTTGCCGACTCGAGCATCTCAACCATAAACGTTGATTCGCCTTGCGAAATATTATCGGATGCTCCGACTCGTGTAAAAATTTTATCTACAATGCCAATCTTTGCCGATTGTGCAGGAACGTAACTGCCAACTTGAGCAAGCAGAACTATAAGCGCCGTTTGCCGCAATATTGCCGATTTTCCCGACATGTTTGGTCCTGTGATTATTATTATTTGTTGTTCTTTGTTGTCGAGAAAAACATCATTTGCAACGTAAGTCCCTGTTGGCAACATTGTTTCAATTACCGCATGCCGTCCTTGTTTTATGTCGATTTCGTCGCTGTCGGTTATTTCAGGTTTGCAATAGTTCGATTTTGCGGCAAGAGTTGAAAAAGCGAGCAAACAATCAAGTTTGGCGATTAGCGAAGCATTAAGTTGAATAGGAACAACAAACTCGAGAATATTTGCAACTAAATCATTAAAAATCTTTTGTTCAATGACAATCATTTTTTCTTCGCCGCCAAGAATTTTTTCCTCGTATTGTTTAAGTTCATCGGTAATATAGCGTTCTGCTTCCGTAAGCGTTTGTTTGCGTATCCAGTCCGCAGGAACTTTATCTTTGTGTGTATTTCTTACTTCTATATAATATCCGAAAACGTTGTTAAATCCTATTTTTAAGGATGTTATTCCTGTACGTTCAATTTCTCTTTCCTGAATTTCGAGCAGATATTTTTTCCCGTTGCGTATTATATTTCTAAGTTCGTCGAGTTCGGCATTTACGCCATCGGCAATAACTCCGCCTTTTGCAAGTTGATTTGGCGCATCGCGCAATATTTCTTTTTTAATTTTCACTCTAATGCTGTCGCAGACATTAAGTTGTTCGCCTATTTTATTGATATTCGGCTCGTCTGCATTCAGGCAAAAATCTTTTATCGGTTTTATTGCCGCCAAGGCTGTTGAAAGTTGCAAGGCTTCGCGAGGAACTATTTTTCCTGCCGATGCTCTCGACATTATTCTTTCAATATCTCCTATTTCGTATATTTTTTCTATGATTTTCTCGCTTGTTTCATTATTTTTCAAAAAATATTCTACTGCATTAAGTCGTGAATTTATGATGCGAATATCTTTGAGCGGCAACGAAATCCAGCGCCTCAAAAGTCGCGCTCCCATTGGCGAAATGGTTTTATCTATCACATCAACAAGGGTTTTTGCATTTTCGTTGACCGAATGAAAAAGTTCAAGATTCCGAATACTGAATCGGTCGAGCCAAACGTAATCGTCGCCATCTATACGCGAAATAGATGAAATATGTTTGAGTTTTTCGTGTTGCGTTATATCAAGATAAAAAAGCGTTGCTCCGGCGGCAATAATTCCTGTTGAAATATTTTCTACTCCAAAACCTTTTAATGTATTCTTTTTTAATTGCTGAAGCAGTTTGTTGTGCGCCGCATCTTCAACAAAAGCCCAATCGTCTAATTTGTAGGTATAATGCTTGTCGCCGAAGTAATTTATAAAATCGTTTTCATATCCTTTTTGAAAAAGAACTTCTTTTGGCGAAAAATTTGTAATCAATTTATCCACATATTCTACCGAACCTTCCGAAACAAAAAATTCACCGGTAGATACATCCAAAAATGCAACGCCGATAAGTTTTTTATTGAAATGTACACAAGCCAAAAAGTTATTTTCACGATTTTCGAGAACATTTTCGGAAAATGTAATTCCGGGCGTAACAACTTCGGTAACACCGCGTTTCACAATTTTTTTTGTTTTTTTCGGATCTTCCAACTGGTCGCAAATGGCAACGCGCTGCCCTGCGCGAACAAGTTTGGGCAAATAAGTATTTATAGCATGATGAGGAAATCCTGCAAGTTCAACATGTTGCGCCGAACCGTTGGCTCGCCGCGTAAGAGTAATTCCGAGAATTTCGCTTGCTTTTATGGCATCTTCGCCAAAAGTTTCATAAAAATCGCCAACACGAAACAACATAATTGCATCTGGATGTTTTGCTTTCATCGCAAAATATTGCTTCATTAGCGGCGTTTCTACTATATTTGTGTTTTCTATCAAATTGTTTTTGTTTTATAAAGCAGGGCAAAGTTAACAATTTTTTCAAAATAAATATGAATATTTATTATTATCAATTTAATTGCGTTTATTAAAAAGATAAGATACTCAAAACGCATCATTATTTTCAGATAATGTACGATTTATTTTCATTATTTTTGCGGTAAATAGATGAAATATTCATTATATCTTATTTATTATCAATTTTATAATATATGTTTTTGTGTAATATATTTTTCTATAAATCAGAAAGCAAAAGTTATAAACACCAATCGCTTTTATCCTTTAAAAAATAACATCAACAATTCAAAAGAAAACTAAAATCAGCGTCCGGTTTTATTTCTTGTGGTTCTTCGCCATATTTGAACAACCGCACGTTACGTTTTCCTATGAGTTTCATTTTGTTGTTTTCAATCAAAAACATGCAACCCTCGCGCAGTCCTGCAACATACATTTTGGGATTTGCGGCAATATATTCCAAAATTCTTTGTTCGCGCGTTTCGCCTGCGTGCCCGTCAGGATGCGCGTCAAGATAATGCGGATTGATTTGGAACGGAATCAGATTGAGCGTTTTAAACGTGCGCGGCTGAACAATCGGCATGTCGTTTGTTGTACACATTGTCGGACAAACTACGTTTGAACCTGCGCTCCAACCAATATATGGCGTGCCTTTCAGCGCTTTTCCGCGAATAGCATCTATCAATTTGTAATGCTGCATATATTTCACCAAGTGAAATGTATTTCCGCCTCCAACAACTATTGCCTGCGCTTTTGCTATTGTTTTTGCAGGGTCTTTGTGTCGATGTACGGAATCAACTTCAATTCCAAACTCCGAAAAACGGCTTTGCACTTTCTTTTGATATTCATCGTATGAAAACGTAACGGCGGCATAAGGAACAAACATTACTTTCTCTATCTTATCTTTTGCCAAGAAATCGGCAATTTGTTTTTTTGGATATTCGAGATATTTTTCGCCCGCATTTGTTGAGTTGCTTATTAATAAAAGTTTCATAATTTTTGATATGTATTTTGTTTATAATAAATAAATTTACATTACTACTATTTGTTAGTTTATTTTAGTAATTTTTCTATATTTTGTTTAAGATTCTCAAATTCGGTTTCATCATACAGTCGAGTTAAAAAGACTATTTTACCTTCTTTGTTTATAAGAACATTTCGGGTAACTCCCGCATCTTCTTCTGCGTATAGTTCAAATATTTTTCCATCTTCATCCAGCACAACAGGATAAGTTATACCTGTTGTTTTTGTGAATTTTTTAATAGTTTCGATATTCTCTTTCAAGTCAATACCGATTAAAACAAAATCTTTGTTGCTTTTGTGTTTCTGCCAAATATCGGATTCTATAAACGGCATTTCTCTGCGGCAAACGCCGCACCAACTTGCCGTAAATTGCAACATTACAATCTTTCCTTTCAAATCGCTGAGTTGCGCTGTTTTTCCATCAATATATTTTATTGTGAAATTTGGAGCTTTATCGCCGACTTTTACTACATATCCGCGATTTTCTTTTTCGCTTTGAGCCTGAGTTGAAAACACAAATAATGTCATTGTAAATAAGATTAAAATTCTTCTCATATTTTATTGTTTATTAGTTTATTAATATATTTGTCATTTTATATTGCTATTTTACATTTTTACAAAATTTTCATATTAAGTATTTTATATATAATTATTTAATATATTCTTCATTTTAATATCTATATTTGGTATTGTCATCGCTAATTATTTTCAAATAATTACCGTATCGCGAAATTGCAATAGATCCGTCTTCAACAGCAAGTTTAACTGCGCATTGCGGTTCATGTGTGTGCGTACATGGATTGTACTTGCAATTTTTTGAAAACTTAAAAATTTCAGGGAAAAAATGATACAATTCGTTTTTTTCAAATTCATCAATTAGTCCAAAGCCTTTAAGCCCCGGCGTATCAATAATATATCCGCCGAAATCAAGATTAAACATTTCATAAAATGTTGTGGTGTGCATTCCGGATTTATGAGCATCCGAAATTTTTCCTGTTCGGGCAATCTGCCTGCAATCAACACAGTTTATCAATTTTGATTTTCCTACGCCGGAATTGCCGAGAAACACTGAAACCTTATCTTTCATTTTTTCTTTTAACTTGTCGATATTAATATTTTGAGTTGCCGATATTTCCAAAATTTCATAACCCGCTTTATTATAAATATCTTTAAATTCAGCAAGAGCGTTTTTCAAATCGTCCGTTTTATACAGGTCTATTTTATTGATAATTATTGTTGTATGTATGTGGTAAGCTTCGGTTGTAAGCAAAAATCTGTCAATAAATTCAAGTTTAGTTTCGGGTAATGTAAGCGTAACAACAAGAAATGCAATATCAATATTTGCCGCAACAATATGCGCTTGCTTTGAGAGGTTTGATGGTTTGCGGATTATATAATTTTTGCGTGGATGAACATTTATAATTGCTCCGTATTCTTCGTTTTCGTCAAAGTCAATATCAACAATATCGCCAACGGCAACAGGATTGGTTGTTTTGTTTTCTTTCAGGCGTAATTTTCCACGCAAAGTACAACTTATGCGCTTATTATTATGCAGTTCCACAATGTAATTAATTCCTGTATGTTTTACAACCAAACCCATGCGTATTTTCCAATAAATCTAATAAATAAGATATTTACTATTTCCATTTTTGTAAGCCTCGATTCCGCTTTTCAAAAATCGCACAAAGCCTTCTACATCCAAATTGTAGTTGCGCGGCGGAACAAGCATTTTGCCGTTGCGCCCTTCCAAAACATAATGAGGCTGCGATATTGCATTATATTTATTGAATACAAAATTGAAATTTACTTTGCCGAGCGTTTTAAGTATTTTACCGTTTTCAGTTTTTACCCATTCGTCTTTGGGCAGCGCTGTTCTGTCATCAATATATAATGCAAGAATAACATATTCATTATTCAATATATCAAATACTTCGGGAGCAGACCAAACGCGGGCTTCCATTTCGCGACAGTTTGTGCAGCCGTGTCCAGTAACATCAATAAACAAAGGTTTCCCGACTTTTTCTGCATATTCTGTCGCTTCTTTGTAATCAAAAAAACCTTTAAGTCCATGAGGAAGATGCAGAAATTCACTGTGCTTAACATTCTCACCTTTCAGATTTGTTTGTATTACTGTTTTTTGGGATTCAATAATAAAATCCTGAGAAGTCAAAGGCGTGAGATAACCCGAAAGTCCTTTAAGCGGAGCGCCCCACATTCCGGGAATTAAATAAACTACAAAACTAAATGTAATGATAATCAATGTAAGACGTCCTACGCCGATATGTTTAACTTCGCTGTCGTGAGCAAATTTTATTTTGCCCAAAAGATAAAATCCTAACAGCGAAAATACTACAATCCATATTGCGAGATATATTTCGCGGTCGAGGATATTCCAATGGTAAGCCTGATCAATAGTTCCTATAAATTTCAGACTCAGCGCAACTTCAATAAATCCAAGAACAACTTTCACCGAATTAAGCCAGCCGCCGCTTTTCGGCATTTTGTTTAATACAGATGGAAACATTGCCGCGATAATAAACGGCATTGCAAAGACAGCGGAAAATACAAACATCACAATTATCGGCGTCCAAAATTCGCCTCCAAATGCTTTTATAATTATTGTGCTGACAATAGGTCCTGTACATGAAAACGAAACAAGTACAAGTGTTAAAGCCATAAAAAATATTCCGCCAACGCCGCCTTTGTCGGCATTTTTGTCGCTTTTGTTTATCATCCAGCTTGGCAGAGTTATGTCGAAAGCGCCGAAGAACGATGCCGCAAAGATTATAAACACAAGGAAAAACATCGTATTTGGCAGCCAATGAGTTGACAGCCAGTTGAAAATACTTGCAGTTGTATCATCGCCGCCTATGGTTCGTATGATTAAAATAATGGCTGCTATCGGCAATGTGTAAAGCAAAACTATGAAAAGTCCATATATTGATGCCTGCGCTTTGCCTTTGGCTTTGTTTTTTGAACCTTTCATAAAAAACGATACTGTCATTGGCAACATTGGAAAAACGCAGGGAGTAACAATCGCTGCAAATCCCCATAGAATTGCTTCAATAATGTATCCCCAAAGCGATTTGTCTTCGTCGTCTATCGGATTTGCATCCGTAATTTGCGGTTCTGTTGCTGCAACATCCGAAATTTCCGCACCGGTTTTAACTCCGAGTGTGATTACAAAATCTTCGTCTATTGGCGGAAGACATTGTCTGTCGTCGCAAACCATCCATTCTACATTAGCCTTTATGGTTGCGCCATTGTCGGAAAGTTTGATTTTTTGAGAAAACTTCGCTTTTTTCTCAAAATATCCGATTTCCATTCCAAACATTTCGTCAAATTTTTTGACAGGTCTGTCTATCATTTCAATATTGCCGATTAACGTTGCGTTTTCAGGCAAATCAAAAGTAAATGTTGTGGCATTCGGTCCATTTTCGTAAGGTCCTATGTCATACAAATGCCAGCGATTTTCAATATTTGCTTCAAAAGTTATTTGATAAACGGCGTCTTCGGTTTGAATTACCGATGTTTTCCAAGTTACGGGATTTTGTTGCGCAAAACCCAGCGTTCCACACAACAATGTTGCTATTACCAATATGTCTCTAAATATATTTTTCATAATCTTTTTTACTAATTGTTCATATAAACCGCAAAAATAATGAAATATTTTTATTTTTAGTAAAAAAGTAATTATGAATATTAATTTGATAAAAATTAATAGAAACATTGTTGATTGTTGCCAAAAATCAATTAGCCGCTTCTTATTAATGCCAAACCGCTATTAAGAAATGGTTAATAATTTTTTGTTGATTTGAAATAATCACGCAGATAACGCAGATTGTTTTATTATTTACTATTTGTACTAAACAACCATCAAAGTATGTTTAATATTTTTTTGCATATCCGTATTACGCTCTAATTGTTTCGCCTTGCAAAGGCGAGATTCTATTAACCAGCGGTTATTAATATTCTCGTCCCTGACTATACTTTCTTTTTACGATTTACTATTAACCATTTTATCATTATCCATTTTTGTAGCAGTTTGGTATCACACAAATAACCATTCTGCTGATTTTTTTCTTTGATTATTTGGATTGATGAAAAAAATATTGCAACACTGTTGCAATATAAAAATATTATTGTAACTTTGTGGCATTAATAATTTAATAATTAATATTTGCATTATGGAAAAACAAAGAAGAAATACCAAAACCAAACAAATGGTAATGAGAGTTTTGGAAAGTTCAAGATCAGCGCTTTGTCACGAAGATATTGAAAAACAATTATCCGGCACAATCGACAGAGTTACAATTTATCGTATCTTACAGGGATTTTGCGATGACGGCAAAGTGCATAAAATTTCGGGTGAAAACGGAAAAACCTATTACGCCTTATGTTACGATTGCTCTATTGATAACCATCACGACAATCATTTGCATTTTCGCTGCCTGAAATGCGAAACTGTTACCTGCATCGATGAACCTGTTTCTGTTCCGAAACTTCCGAAAGGCTACAGCATATCTTCGATAGCTTTTCTTATTTCGGGATTTTGTTCAAAATGTCAGCCTGTCGTCAAAACGTTGTGCTGCGCTTTGCTGTTTTTTATTGCACAGGCAAGTTTGTCGGCACAAACTCAAGTAAAGGTATTGGGAAAAGATACCAATGAGCCGATAGCATTTGCTAATGTTTATTTTCCCGACACAAAAACAGGCACATATACAGATTCGGAAGGAATTTTTTCTGTAAATACGTCAAATCAGTCTGTTCTTACTCAAATTTCTTATCTCGGATATAAAACTTATCTTGAAATATTGTTTTTACAAGATGCAAATCAAGTTATATATTTAGAGCCATCGGCGCATGAGTTGCAGGAAATTGTCGTTTCGGAAAATGCATCCCGACTGCAAGGCGAGAATGTTGTGAATGTGGAAAAATTAACGCTCAATCACAATGCCGAATTGCACGGATTTTCTCTTGCCGAAAAATTATCATCGGTATCAGGCGTAAACAATTGGAGTACAGGCGCAGGAATAGGCAAACCTGTCATTCGCGGATTAAGCGGAAATCGCATCGCCATATTTTCGCAAGGCGTACGTATAGAAAATCAGCAATGGGGAGACGAACATGGTTTGGGTCTTGATGAAAACGGATACGAGCAGGTTGAAATTATCAAAGGCGCAGCTTCGCTTTTGTACGGCAGCGATGCTTTGGGCGGAGTTCTTTATTTTGTAGATGAACGTTATGCAAAAGAAAACAGTATTGAAGCCGTTTTAGGCTCCGAATTTCACAGCAACACCAAAGGCTGGAGAAATACAGGCGCATTTAAGTTATCAAAAAACCGTTTTCACTGGAATATGTTTGGCGGATATACCACTCACAAAGATTATAAAGACGGAAACAATAATTTTGTGAACAACAGCCGTTTTCGCACGAGCGATTTTAAAACTGCTTTCGGATATACAGGCAATAAGTTTACAACTTCGTTGAAATACGGTTATTTGAACGAACAATATGGCTTGACCGAATTGGAAGAGGATGACGATAAAGAACAATCATACCGAAACGGACGCAAAGCCCAGTCGCCTTTTCAGGATTTGACAACCCATTTGGTAAGTTCGGAAAATACATTCTTTTTTGATGATAATTCCAAATTAAAAATTGATTTGGGATATATTTTCAACAACCGCAAAGAATTTGAAGATGACGTTGCCGCATTGGATATGAATTTGAATACTTTTTCGTACAATGCAAAATGGTATTCGCCCAAGATACGCGACAAATGGACATTTACCGCAGGAAGTCAGGGCATGTACCAAACCAATAAAAACAAAGGCGAAGAAGTTCTGATACCCAATGCAGTTACAACAGATATTGGCGTTTTTGCAGTGTCCGATTTTCATTATTCAAAGCGAGCGTACTGGCAAACAGGTTTACGTATTGACGAACGTCATATTTCGGGTAAAGAATACGGAACTACTGGCGATGAAGATTATATTCCTGCATTTTCAAAATCATATTTTGCATTTAATTTTTCAACGGGAATTTTCCAACCGATTGCGGAAAACTGGCTGTTCAGAGCAAATCTGTCTTCGGGTTATCGCGCTCCCAATATGTTTGAACTGTTGAGCGACGGCGTTCACGAAGGAACCAATCGCTACGAAATTGGCGACACGCAACTGAAAACCGAAAATAACTATCAAATAGACGCATCTTTAACATACAAATCGGAACACTTGGAATTATTTGTAAATCCGTATTTTAATTACATCCGCAACTATATTTATCTGCAACCATCTGCCGAAGAAATAGATGACATGCCTGTGTATTATTATAATCAGACAAATGCTTATTTATATGGCGGCGAAACAGGATTTCATTTACATCCGCATCCGCTGGACTGGCTGCATTTGGATGCCTCATACAGCAACACTTTTGGTCGCAACAGACTTCACGACAATTTGCCTTTAATACCTTCGCAAAAGATAAATGCCACTGTCAGCGCCAATTTTTCATGGGAAAAAACGGTAAAACGATTCTCGGTTTATGCGCAAAGTCTGTATTCGTTTGCCCAAAAACGGGTTGCTGCGTACGAATTGTTTACTGGCGATTATTTTTTGCTCAATGTGGGTTTTGCATTTGAATTTGGTTGGAATAAGCAAAAATTGTTGCTGAATATTTCCGTAAACAATCTGACAAACAAAACCTATTACGACCATTTATCGCGTTACAAAACAGATGGAATTTATAATATTGGACGAAATTTTAATTTCAAACTGAACATTCCTTTGCAATGGAAATTGTAGAAGATAATACCAAACTTCTATAAAAATATGTATCATAAAAGTACGAAAGGCTGTCTCAAAAACAGCCCTTAGTCTTTGCGGGTGCCTGACTTACTATTTTATTTAGTTATAAAGTTTGTAAAGTAATCCAATGGTTAATAGTAAATAATATTGAGGCTGTCTTAAAAGCCCGTCATACCGTGCTTGACACGGTATCTCCTGAAAAATCGCATGTGATAATTAGGAGATTGCGGGTCAAGCCCGCAATGACAATCGCTTTTTTGAGGCT
>JAISPX010000072.1 GCA_031274595.1 Prevotellaceae bacterium
CAGATAAAGAGAACGAATTCTTCCGACGCCAAATGAAGGCAGCGCTTTCAATGCAAATTCCAAGAGAGAACCTGCGGATATTACATGAAGTTCGGGAAAGTCTTCGTAGAAATAGCGCAAAGAAGCGATTGCCCGTTCGGATTCCTGAATCTCGTCGATGAACAGAAGTGTCTCGCCTGCAATAATAGGCGTATGGTAGATGGCGCTTATCTGACTGCACAATGTTTTTACGTCCGGATTGTCGCCAAAGAGGAGTTTCACCTGTTGTTGTTTTTCAAGATTTATTTCTATAAAATACTTAAAACTCTCACCCAAATGACGTACGGCAGAGGATTTTCCGACCTGCCGGGCGCCCCTGACAAGCAATGGTTTCCTGTTTGCACTTGTTTTCCACTCGACTAAATAGCTGTCGATATGTCTTTTGAAATATTTCTTCATCGGGACAAGTATTTTAGCGATAATGCGGCAAAGGTAATGATAATTCCAAAAAATCCAAACCGAAAAAAGCGTTATTTACCAAAAAATCCAAACCGAAAACAAGCGTCGCCTCCGTCATTGCGAACGAAGTGAAGCAATCCGGAAAACGCCTAAATGTCAGGATTGCTTCGGACTACGTCCTCGCAATGACGAGAAGAATATGTATAATTTATTTCTGTACGACTCCTTAGCTTGAATTATTGAGAAATATTTGATTATTTAGGTCAATAATTTATCAAATTCTTTGTACTTTTGTCCCAATTTGGTATGATGAATTAATCGCGTAGCAATACGCGCAAATAATGACATGATATTTGAGCTTTTAAGCTCTTATTCTCTCGTCTTTGAAATCTGGTAAATTTCTCCTGAGAATAAGTTGCGAAAGTTCACGCCCTTGGAGCGTGAACTGTTCGTGCTTTAAAAGCCTATAGCAAAAACCCCTAAGAAAACAAAAGAAAAAACAAGCCTAAAAAAAGACACAAAAACCCCATTAAAACAGATATTTACAGACAGCCATAAAAAGCAAAAGCAATATAACATTTATCAGTTGTATTGCTTTTTTTAGTTACTTTCTTGTTACCCGTTTGTTACCCGACCTGTGAAAAAATTGTTACCCGTTAAATCAATCACAAAAAACGTGTTACTTTCTGTACTTAATATTTAGTATATCAATTAAATAAATAATAAAGCATTAAAAGTGAAATTTCTTATTGTTTTCCTTTGTTATGTTATTTCTTTCCCGTATCTTTGCAGCCGGTAACAAAACAATAATTCAAAGTAACAAACATGAGTAACAAGAAAAAACAGCCAAAGGCAAAAGAGCCGGTAAAGATTAGATACAAAAAACTATCCAACGGCAACCAATCAATCTATTTTGATATTTACAGAAACGGAAAACGGATGTATGAGTTTCCCAAACTCTACCTTGTTCCTGAAAAAACGCCCGACGACAAAGAGCAAAACCGTCAAATGCTGGAAAAGGCTATCAAAATCAAAGCACACAGGATTGATGAACTCACCAACGATGAAAACGGATTTACCAATACGGGACTGAAACAAAAGGCAAATTTCATTGATTGGTTGCAGGCTTTAGCAGAAAAAAAAGCAGAAAGCGGCATACGTGGAGTAGATGACACCTACAAAGGATTGATTAAGCATTTAACCGCTTACAAAGGCGACAAAATCACTTTTAAGCACATCACAAAGGAATATTGCAGCGGCTTTAATGAGTATCTTAAAACGGCTAAAAACGGCACTTATAAGGGGGGTATTTCAGAAACCTATCCAAGCGGCTTGTTAGCCAAAGCAACACAATATAATTACAGCCGTACATTGTCGGTTGCTTTGAATTGTGCCATGCAGGACGGCATTATACAGAACAATCCCATGAAAACCCTAACGCGCTTTGAACGACCACAATTACCACAAAGCAACCGGGAATATTTAACCATTGATGAAGTTAAACGGCTGGCAAATACCGATTGTGTAAAACCAATTGTAAAGCAGGCGTTTTTGTTTTCATGTTTCAGCGGGCTAAGATATTCAGACGTTAAAGCCTTGAAATGGGGCGACATTCAGACCGATAGCGAGGGCAAACACTTAATCAAATACACACAGCAAAAGACACAGAAAAATGAGTATTTGCAGTTATCCGATGAGGCTTTGAAGTTTCTACCCGACAAAGGAACGGCGACCGATAAAGACACGATTTTTATACTGTCAAACAACGGCTATACAAACCAAGCCCTTAAAAGTTGGGTTCTGGCGGCGGGTGTAAAGAAGCGGGTAACGTTTCATGTCGGGCGGCATACAAACGCTACTTTACTTTTGTCGTTGGGCGTTCCCATTGAAACGGTTAGTAAGTTGTTGGGACATTCAGCAATCAAAACTACTCAAATTTATGCAAAGGTGATTGACAGGAACAAGCGGGAAGCGGTTAATAAATTGGACGGTTTAACGGATTAATTTTTATATTTTTTGCTTTGCTTTGATTTGTTTGTTATATTTGCAGCGTCTTTTTCGTCTTTTAATTTCTACACAGACAAAAAAGAGATACAGCGTCTTTTTTATCCCTTAATTTTCAAGGGAATAAAAAGGAAATAATACCCGCCCCTAAAAAGGAATACTACATCTGCATTAAGCGGACTTCACTCCATTAGTTTTTAATACAATGGACAATCTTATTTTTAATGAGTTGCAAGAACTCAAAAAATTAACGCTATTGTCAGCAAAAAAAGCCCTGACAATGAGCGACGCCTCTCTATTGACAGGGCTAAGTAAAAGCCACAT
>JAISPX010000128.1 GCA_031274595.1 Prevotellaceae bacterium
GTAAACAAATTAATATTAGGCGACAATCTTGAAATCCTCAAAGGTATCGACAGCGAAACGATAGACTTAATCTATCTTGACCCGCCCTTTTTCAGCAACCGGACTTACGAGGTGATTTGGGGCGACGACGGCGAAATACGCTCGTTCCAGGACCGCTGGAGCGGAGGGATAGACCATTATATAGGATGGCTGAAAGAGCGTGTGGAACAGATGCACCGCATTTTGAAACCAACGGGCAGTATCTTTCTGCATTGCGACTGGCACGCTAACGCTTATATTCGTGTGGAAATTTTGGACAGAATTTTTGGCGCGAGTAATTTTAAGAATGAAATTATTTGGTTTTATCACAGATGGACAAATACCGCCGGCACATTTCAAAAGATGCACGACACTATATTTTGGTACGGGAAAACAAAAGATGCCAAAACATTTAATAAAAACGGTTTCGCTCCGTCGTCCAGTCAGTTAAAAAAATTTGAAAAAGGCTGGGATCAAAATGTTGTTTACTTAAAGGGCGAAAAAGTTAGACAATATATTATTTATAACCGGGAGAAGTTTGAAAAAAATTGTAAAAATGTTGATGCCAACGCGCGGCTTGTCTATCGTGAAACGACGGAATTAAAAGTCGCCCCGCCTGATGTTTTAGAGATTTCCGTACTGAATTCGCAGTCGGATGAATTTATCGGCTATCCAACGCAGAAACCGGAAGACCTTCTGTATAAATTGATTTTCACTGCGAGTAACGAGGGCGACCTTGTACTTGATCCGTTTTTGGGCGGCGGCACAACCATAGCCGTAGCCGACAAACTCAACCGAAAATGGATAGGTATCGACCAGAGCGTTCAGGCGGTAAAAGTTACGGAATTGCGTTTGGATAAACAACGGGATTTGTTCAGTTCGCCGTTTACCGTTCAACTTCACAAATACGATTACGATACTTTGCGTTACAAAAACGCCTTTGAGTTTGAAAGCTGGATAGTGCAGCAGTTTGGCGGTTTGAGCAATGCCAAACAGCGCGGAGATTTGGGTTTGGACGGCAGAATGCCGGACAATACGCCTGTTCAGGTAAAACGCTCGGACAATATCGGGCGAAACGTGATAGACAATTTCAAATCGGCGATTGAGCGTTACGACGAAAAACTGTTTTCTCGCAACGTTGCCGAAGGAAAACCTGCCGGTTATATCATTGCCTTTTCTTTCGGTCGCGGCGCGGTGGAAGAAGTCGCCCGTCTGAAACTGAAAAGCAACATTATCATTGAATTGGTTACAGTAGACAAGATTGTTCCGATAGCGAAAAAACCGACATTAAATATTGAAATTACAAAATCGGAACGTACCGAAAAAGATCTTTGGGAAATAGAATTTACCGCCGTCGGAACAAGCGAGGCAGGCATAGAATTTTACAGCTGGGACTTTGATTATGATTCCGAGAAAGGATTTAAAGCCGATGTAATGATAGACAAAACAGGACAACAAACCCTGAAATTGAAAGCATGTTTGCACAATATTGCCGTAAAAGTGGTGGATAATGATGGATTGGAAAGCATTGAGGCGATTAAGATAAAAGTTAATGGAACAGTGGAACGAGCGAACTAATATAAACCACTCCTCTTTGTTTCTTAACGAGATAGCAATGGCAGAGCGTGAAAAAATATCAAATCAAAACTATCAGACTAAAAGTAAAGGAAGATGAAAATAACAAACAAAAATACAAATTGAAAAATTATTATATAAATATTAAACAAAATTAAATAAAAAATTAAAAATTATGGAACCCATTTTATTAGCTTACATTGGAGTAGCATTTATGGTTGGACTTTCGGGTATCGCAAGTTGCTTCGGAACAAGTATTGCAGGAAATGCCGCTATCGGCGCAATTAAAAAAGACAGCAGCGTTTTCGGCAGTTGCATGATGCTTTCGGCGCTTCCGAGCACGCAAGGTCTTTATGGTTTTGCAGGTTATTACCTGCTCTCGAAATATTTAACGGCAGGCATAACCTTGTTGCAAGGCGCAGCAATTTTAGGCTGTGGAATTGCAGTAGGAATAGTTTGTTTGTTTAGCGCAATCAAACAGGGACAAATTTGCGCAAACGGTATCACTGCAATAGGCAACGGACATAAAGTTCTTGGCAACACGTTAATACTTGGCGCATTTCCTGAATTATACGCAATTCTTGGAGTTGCATTGGTGTTTTTGGTAGGCAACATGATTGGCAATCCTGTTGTGTAAAATGAATATTAAACGATGTTTTTGGTTTTTACTTATTAGCGTATCGTTTGTTTATGCCTGTAAGCAGGACAAAACAAAAACCGAAACCGACAGCAATCAGCATGAAATTTATTACAAACCGTCATTTTCGGAACGATTTATTATTGAAAATGATGGAAACGATAAACGTTTGATTGTGCGTAATCCATGGCAAGGTTCGCAAAATGTAAAATTCACATACACGCTCACACACAGTAACAATGACGCCGTTCACACGGTGAAAATTCCCGTTGAACGCGTCATTTGTTTGTCATCCACGCATCTTGCTTTTATTGATTTTATAGACAAAACAGATAAAATTGTCGGCGTATCGGGAACAGATTATATTTCCAACGAACGAATCAGACAGCGTATTAAAGGCAAAAAAACAGTTGATGTAGGTTATGAAAATTATCTTTCGTATGAAGTTATAGCAACGCTAAAACCCGATGTGATATTTGCCTATGGCGTTGACGGAGAACTCGGCAAAACCGAAGCCAAACTCAACGAAATGGGAATTAAACTTGTCTATATCGGCGAATATCTCGAAGAAACGCCTCTCGCAAAAGCAGAATGGGCTGTGGCTATTGCCGCATTTTTTGGCGAAGAAGAAAAGGCAATTGAAAAATTTCAAAATATAGAATACGAATATAATCAACTCAAAAAACTTACCGAAAATGTAACGTCCAAACCCAAAGTGCTGATTAACGCTCCTTACCGAGACGTTTGGTATCTTCCTGCGGCTAAATCTACTGCCATAAATTTGTTGAAAGATGCAGGCGGCGAATATATTTTTGAAAACGAAACAAGAAACACAAAAGAAAGTAATCCGACAAATATAGAATATGTTTACACAAAAGCCATTGACGCCGATGTATGGATTAATCAAAACAGCGAAACATCGCTTCGGCAGTTGCAAAATCTTGATAATCGATTGGTAAATATATCCGCATTTAAGAACAAACAAGTTTATAATAACAATAGAAGACTAAATCCTTTCGGCGGAAACGACTTCTGGGAATCGGGAGTTGTCAATCCGCAAATAATTCTTAAAGATTTGATAAAAATATTCCATCCGAATTTATTATCCGAACATCAACTTTTTTATTATAAAAAATTGGAATAGCCGTATTATTATATGGTTAATGATAAAATAGTCCCGTCCTGAAAAAAGTTGACAAGTTATTACTCTTTTTTTGACCTATAGACCATAAATTGTATTAAATATGTTTCCACCCTTGTGCCTGCAATGTGATTTCGGAGCCGTCGGGAGTTACAAGATATGCGCCGGCTTGCGGACTTGTAATATGTCCGATAACATCTATTCCTCCCAAATCTTTTATCTTATCGCGTAAAGCCAGTGGAAGAGTAAACAGCAGTTCGTAATCTTCTCCACCGTTTAATGCTGCGGTAACTGCATCTATTCCCATTTCTTCCGAAATTTTGAACGTTTGCGAAGCGATAGGAATACGTTCGAGATAAACACGCGCTCCTACGTTTGACTGTTTGCATATATGCAGAATTTCCGACGACAATCCGTCCGAAATATCTATCATCGATGTCGGTACAATATCGGCGTCCGACATCAAATCAATAATATCTTTGCGGGCTTCGGGCTTCAAAAATCGCTGTAAAATATAATCATAACCATCAAATTGCGGTTGTACGTTTGTATTTCCCGAAAAAACCTTTTTTTCACGTTCCAGCAATTGAAGTCCCATGTATGCTGCGCCGAGATTACCTGTAAGGCAAATCAAATCGTTGGGTTTTGCTCCGCTGCGGTAACAAATTTTTTCTTTGTCGGCTTCGCCAAGTATTGTTAGGCTAAGCGTTAATCCTGTGAGCGATGACGAGGTGTCGCCGCCAACCAAATCAACATTATATACTTTGCATGCGAGTTTTATCCCATCATAAATCTGCTCGATATCTTCAACGCAAAAACGCGAAGAAATTCCAACAGAAACGAGCAACTGTGCAGGTTGTGCATTCATTGCATAGATATCCGAAAAATTCACTACGGCTGCTTTATATCCTAAATGTTTAAGCGGCGTATAAATTAAATCAAAATGAATGCCTTCAAGTAAAATATCGGTTGAAGCAACAACGCATTTTGAGCCGTAATCCATTACAGCGGCATCATCGCCAACGGCTTTCAGTGTCGAGCGGTGTTTTGTTTCAATGTCTTTTGTAAGATGTTCTATCAGCCCAAATTCGCCAAAATCCATTAATGGCGTACGCTTTGTATTTGTATTCATAAAAAATATTTTTTACAAAGATAGAAAAATGAATTGAGAATTAGGGATTTTGTACTTGTGTTGAATTATTTTTTATTTTTCCCAAACATTCACAATTTCACCGATATAAAACTTATGCATATTGTTTTCTTCGGGTGTATTGCTGCTAAACCTTTCGGCAAATTCTTCTGCTGTGAAATATTTAGGGTCAAACTGTTCGGCATATATTTTTTTACATTCAATCACTAATCTGGCTTCTTTGAAATATGGAGTTCCATTGTCGGTGAAAGCGGGCGTTAAGCCTGCCGCTTCTGCCTTGTTTTCATTTGGAAAATCTCTTCCCGATTTACTGCCGCAAAAATTAAGCGCATCACGATATTTTGTCATATCAAAGAAGCAGAGCGTATAATATTCGCTTTCTTCCATAAAATTAAAAGTGTAGCGATTTGGATTGACAAAGCAATTTGCAACATGTTTTCCCCACAATTCGCCCAGCATGCCCCAGCTTGCAGTCATGGTGTTATATTTTTCCTGATTTCCTGCCGTAATCAACATCCAATCCTGACCGATTGTTTGAAAAACATTGCCTTGAATTTTAGTCGGGTCAATTTTGGTGAATGTGGCATCTGCGTTTGTTTCTTCGGTTTTTGTTTCATTGTTTTTACATGAAAAAAAAGCCATTGCTATGGCTAAAAAGCCAATTGAAAAATTAATATTCTTATACATAATTATCTGTTTATAATTGTTTTTTTTGCAAAAATAATAAAAAATAACATAACATTCTATTTTTATGTAAAATTATGTTCATCAAAAATTAGTTCCGTTCTGACAAGGTTCTACCTTGTTCGCCATATCCTTTGAGGCTGCGTTTCACGGCACAACGATAGAGTATGAAAACAAAAACCATAACAGGTAGGGTCGTGCGGGATACAGGTTATCCATTGAAATACAGACAATGCTCCGCACGAAAACAGCGGAACTTGACTGTTTTATTAAAAAAAATTCACTTCAACAACTTCATTACATTTTTTCGTTGAAATATTAGAATATAAAATATTGAAACTGATATTGCCGAGTCGGCGATATTGAATATCGGGCGGAAAAATATAAATTCTTCGTTTCCCCAAAATGGAAACCACGAAG
>JAISPX010000163.1 GCA_031274595.1 Prevotellaceae bacterium
TAATTCTTTTAAAAGTTGTGTGTGTGTGTGTGTGTGTGTGTGTGTGTGTGTGTGTGTGTGTTAACAAAATATTCGGAACTGCCAAATATTTCGGCAGTTTTTTTGTTAATATTTTCGCAGGTCTTTTTCATTATCGAACTAATCTTTTTCATATAATGGCGCAAAAGTATAAAATAATTTTTAAAGTTCGTAAAGTTTTTCAAGTTTTTAAAGTTAAAAGTTTGTAAAGTTGAAAGTGATTTGTTATTTACGATTTTTTTATTTACGATTTACTATTAATCATTATTTTTTCATACTTCACTTTTCATTTTTCATTCTAATATGCCGTAGGCATGAAAGGTCGGTAGAAAAACGCAACGCCAATACGCGGCGCACGGGTTGCCTGCGGTTCTATGAAAAACCTGCTATGCTCCGTGCGCAACATGCTTTTATCCTTATTTTCTACCGAACTTAAATCCCTAACGGGATTTTTATTTAGTTATAAAGTTCATAAAGTTGAGAGTGATTTGTTATTTACTATTTTGTTATTTACGATTTACTATTATTTTTTCATTTTTCATTTTTCATTCTTCACTTTTCATTCCCAGATTGTGGGTCAAGCCCGCAATGACGTTTGACAAATCAACAAATAAGCAAATACAACAAATCAACAACATTTACCATTAACCATTAATCATAACGTTCTTTTACAAAACTGCCATCGCTGCGAAATGTTGCTTCAATTTCCGTTTCGCCTTTTTCCAGCGTTACCTCATAAAAAGTGTTTTTTCCTTTGATGGTTTTTTTTGCATCGCGGTCGAACTTGAACTTGGGATATTTCGCCTTTGCCGTATTCCTGATAATCTCGGGAATTTCCGACAGTCGGATGTCAAAGACGTACATCAACAGGTTTCCGTCTGCATCGTAACAGGCTTTGTAATCCTTCCTGTCAATTTCAAATTCAGCCTCATAGATTCCTGCTGCCGTTTCCCATTCAATATCGTACGCAGTCGGAAAATCTTTTCTTAACTGCAGCGACAGTGTTTCATCAGGGAATACATCACGAGCATTTGCCGTATAATAACTTTGGATTTGTTTTTCGATTTGCTCATCCGAATATTTGGTCGAAACAGCCGGATTCTGGGCAGCTGCCGTCAGGCTCATCACGAATAGTGCGCCTGCGATACTTAATGTTTTAAAAATAATTTTCATGATACAATAATTTTAAATATTATGCTGTAAAGATAATAAATGTTTGCGGAAAATAAGATTTTTGCAGCAATATATTTTCTATGCAACGTAACCCCCGCTCCCACTCGTTAGGAAACGAGAGGGAGATTTTCTTTAGTTGAAAGTTCATAAAGTTGAAAGTTATAAAGTTTGTTGAGTTGTAAGTAATAAGTAGTAAGTTCATAAAGGTGAAAGTTATAAAGTTTGTAAAGTTGAAAGTGAGATTGCGGGTCAAGCCCGCAATGACATTTGACAAATCAACAAATAAGCAAATACAACAAATCAACAAATAAGCAAATATAACAAATCAACAAATAAGCAAATACAACAAATCAACAAATAAGCAAATATAACAAATCAACAAATAAGCAAATACAACAAATCAACAAATAAGCAAATACAACAAATCAACAACATTTACCATTAAATCATTAACCATTTTTTAACAGCGGTTTGATATAAATTACCTTTCCAAATATCTTAATACTTTTCCGCTGATTTGCAAAAGCGATATTTCGCAAAGTTTTGTATCATACTGGGCTGAAAGTATGCGTTCTTCGGCGTCGAGAAGGTTTTTCTGTGCTTCGCGCATTTCAATTCCCGAAAGGTCGCCAAGCATATAACGTTCCATTGCAATTTCGTGGTTTTGTTTTGCCGTAACAAGGTTTTCACGCTCAAGTTTCAACATTTTAAGATTGTTTATATATGCCTGCCACAAATTGCTAATATCGGCACGCAAGGATTGTTCCAGCTGCTGACGCTGCAAACGCGCATTTTCTATTTCAATACGCGCATTTTTTTGCTGACTTCGGCGCGTTCCGTCAAATATGTTTATGCCGAAAGTAAGTCCGAAATCCAGACCTGTAACTTCTCTTTGCCTGTAAGTATTTATTTCGTATTTGTTAAACGTGTATCCGTAAGCCGAATTTAGCCGTAAATACGGATATTTGCGCGAATTTACAGATTTCATGTTTAATTGCGCAAGCGTAATGTTTCGGTCTGATTTCAGTAATTCGGCATTTGTTTGCAATGTAGATTCCCACAAATCATTAAAGTTTAATAATTCATCTACATCTATTATCGAATCAAGTATTTCCAAATTTTGGTCAACATTTGCGTTTGCCATCAGTTCGTTAAGACGAATGTTCGACGTGTTCAGCAATTCATGCTGTTTTACATATTTTGAGGTATCGGCGTTAAAATCTACTCGAGCCTGTTGCAAATCAAGCCTCGACATGTTGCCAATCAAATAGCGAGCCTCGACAATGCGCAGGCGTTCTTTTGAAAGCGAAACGGCATAATGAAAATTGTTGATGCGTATTTTTTGCTGAATATAATTGTAGTATTCGGCTGTGAAATTTGCGACAAAATCTTCAATTGAAATACGTGTGTTCACCTCTCCTATAGATTCAAGTTCTTTGAGTCGTTTATAATTGGTTGTGATATTAAAACCGTCAAATATTGTCCAGTTCAGCGCCAAGCCTACGTTAAATGTATGGTCTGTTATGCTGTTGTTTTTTTCGATTTCGTTTGTCGCTCTGATTGTAGATTTTGTATCGTTAAGAGTTCCCGAATATCTGCCCGATAAATCTACTGTCGGATAATATCCGGCGTTGGTTTTTGTTGCGTTATTTTTGCTTATTTGTTCTTCGTTTTTAGATATGCGAACCGAATAATTGTTTTCCAAACCGAGTTCCAAACATGATTTTAATGTATATGTTTGTTGTGCCGATACAATAAAAGGCAAAAAAACGATTGCCGTTATCAATAGTGTTTTTTTCATTTTATATATGTTCTTTTCCTTAATCACATTAATATTGTTCACCGAATAATTTATACGTAACAGGGATTTATGTTTGCAGTTTTACAATAATTCTTCACTCTTTTTACTGTTTTTTGCTTTATTTCTGTTTGTAGAAATATAACTGTACATTACAGGAACGATATACATTGTAAGCAGTGTAGAAACCAACATTCCTCCAACAACCGACACGCCCATTGCAATCTGACCGTTGCAGCCTTCGCCTGTAGCAAATGCCAAAGGTGTAAGTCCCAAAATTGTAGAAGCGCTTGTCATAAGAATCGGGCGCAAACGTTGAAGCGCTGCATCGCGAATTGCTGTTGCCTTGTCGATTCCTGCTTCCTGTTTTTGATTGGCAAACTCTACAATAAGAATTCCGTTTTTTGCAACCAAACCTATCAACATAATTATTCCTATCTGGCTGTATATGTTCATAGTTATATTATTGAGATACATAAATACAAGAGCGCCGGCAACAGCCAAAGGTACAGCAAACATAATTATAAGCGGATCTTTAAAACTCTCGAACTGCGCTGCCAACACAAGATAAATAAAAATTATGGCTAAAAGAAATGCAAACATAAGGCTCGAAGAACTTTCCCTGAAATCTTTTGAATCGCCTGTTAATGCGGTGCGGAAAGTATCGTCCAGCGTTTCTTTTGCTATTTTGTCCATTTCTTCAAGACCTTCGCCGATTGTGCGTCCTGGTGCAAGTCCCGATGAAATTGTTGCCGACACAAAACGATTATATCTGTACAAACGCGGCGGAGCAATGCCTTCGGAGAGTTCAACAAGATTGTCGAGTTGAATCATTTCGCCTTTATCGCTGCGAATATATATTGATTTTAAGTCGGCAGGCTTGTTGCGTTGCTGACGGTTTATTTCTCCGAGAATTTCATATTGTTTTCCGTTCATGTAAAAATATCCCATACGCTGTCCGCTAAGCGCATATTGCAGCGTCTGCGCTATATTGCGAGTGCTGACTCCCATAACGCTTGCTTTTTCACGATTAATATTTATGCGTGTTTCGGGTTTATTGAATTTAAGATTAACATCCGACATTTGGAATATCGGATTATCCTGAACTTTTGCCAGAAACACAGGAATAATATCCTGCAATTTAGCAATATTTGTTGCCTGAATAACATATTGAATAGGCATCGCTCCGCGTCTTCCGCCAAATGTTGTTTGCTGTTGAACAAACGAACGCGCTTTGGTTTTTGTGCGCACAGCCTGTGAAAGTTGTTCGGCAATTTCCATTTGCGTATAGTTACGTTTATTTATATCATCTAAAATTATTCGCACATTTCCGCTTCCGCTGTTAACGCGCGCCTGAATAGATGCTGCCTGAGGAAAAATAGAATCTACCATCGCTGCAATATCTTCGGTATAGTCTCGTATATATTCGTAAGTTACGCCTTCTGCTCCGCGTGTGTTTATGCTGATTTGCGAACGGTCTTCAATCGGCGCCATTTCTGATGGAATTGTATTCCACAAAAATATTATTGCAAATATTGTTATTGCTATTATTGAAACAGATATTAAGCGATTTTTAAGAAATGTAACAAGTGATTTTTGATAAATATTGTTTAATCCAACAAAAAAAGGTTCTGTTTTTTCATACATCCAATTTTTCTTTTCGCGCCGAATAAGAAGTTTTGTTGCAATCATTGGCGTAAAGGTAAGAGCGACAAATGAAGATATAATAACAGACCCCGAAACTACTATGCTGAATTCGCGAAACAACCTGCCTGTCATTCCTTCCATAAACACAATAGGGAAAAATACGGATACAAGAGTTATTGTTGTTGAAATAATAGCAAAAAATATTTCTTTTGCTCCCTCAATTCCCGCCTCAAACGGCGTCATTCCTTTTTCTACTCGTATGTAGATATTTTCGGTCATAACTATGGCATCATCAACCACAAGACCTATTCCAAGCACAATTGCAAGCATTGATAATACATTTATTGAAAATCCTGCAAGATACATGACAAAAAAAGCGCCTACCAGAGATACGGGTATTACAATACATGGAATTAAAGTTACGCGCCAGTCGCGGAGAAAAATAAATATTATACATATTACCAAAATAAAAGCGATATAAATCGTATCTTTCACTCCGTTGATTGAAGCGCGAATGAATCTTGTACTATCAAATCCGTATGTATAAGTTATATCTTCGGGAAGGTCTTTTTCCATCATTTTCATTCGGTCGTAAACAGCATCTGCAATTTCGATATGATTTGCTCCGGGCTGAGGAGTAACGGCAATGCCTACCATAGGAATACCATCCATTTTCATATAACTGCGAATATCCTGAGGTCCAAGTTCTGCACGACCTATATCGCGAAAACGTACAATATTTGAATTATCTTCTTTTACAATCAGATTGTTAAATTCTTCTGCCGTATGCATTAATCCCATCGTGCGAATGGTAAGTTCCGTAGTATTGCCTTCGATGCTTCCCGAAGGTAATTCCACGTTTTCGCGTTCTATTGCGCTTCGCACATCAATAGGCGTAATTCCATATCCCGACATTTTTATCGGGTCTAACCAAAGGCGCATCGAATAACGTTTTTCTCCCCAGATAGAAACGCTGCTTACATCCGAAATTGTTTGCAATTGCTCTTTTACGGTAAGGTCGGCTATTTCGCTTAATTCGAGCAACGAGCGTTTATCGCTTCTTAGCGCAACCATTAAAATCGGCATTGCATCGGCATCGGCTTTTGTTACTATCGGAGGGTCGCAGTCGCGAGGCAGAAAGCGTTGCGCACGCGAAACTTTATCGCGTACATCATTCGCCGCTGTTTCCAAATCTACCGATAATTCAAATTCAACAGTAATATTGCTGCTGCCCTGACTGCTTACGCTCGAAAGCGAACGAATTCCGGGAATTCCGTTGATATTTTGTTCCAGCGGTTCGGTAATTTGATTTTCTATAACATCGGCATTTGCTCCGGGATACGAAGTTGATACTGAAATAATAGGATTATCAACCGAAGGATATTCTCGAACTCCCAAATATGTATAACCTATAATCCCAAAAAGAATGATAGTAACTGTTAATACCGTTGCCAATACGGGACGGCGTATGCTAAGTTCTGATATATTCATAAATTCATAATATTTTTATAATGTTTAAAGATTAGGCATCAAATTCCAAAACAATAAATAATTCGGATTTTTATTGATTTATAATTTTCCAAGTCTTGTGTCTGTTTTCAATGAATCAATATTATCAATCACCACAGGTAATCCTGTACGCAGTTGTAATGTTCCTGATATTATAATGGTATCGCCTATGTTTAAGCCGTTTAATATTTGTACGTTTGCATCTGTTCGTAAACCTTTTTGCACTTCAACAGGCTGGGATTTTCCCGATTTGTACAAAAATACTTTATCTACTCCCATTTCGGGAACTATTGATTCGGTCGGGATTACTATTGCATTGCGAATTTCTTTTTGTTTGAGTTGTATTCTTACAAATCGTCCGGGCGACAATTCATTCCGCAAATTCGGATAAAGAGCGCGCGCTTTCAATGAGAATGTTTCCGCATCAACCTGCGCTTCGGTTGCATAAATCGAAGCATTGTATATTTCGTTACTTCCATCAACAGTAAAATTCAGGCGAGTGCCTTTATTTATATCAGAAGCATAACGTTCGTTTACCGAAAAATCAATCTTTAGCGGCGAAAGTTTAGTCAATTTTGCAATAATCGTGCTTGGCGATGCATAAGAGCCTTCGCTCACCTGACGTAATCCTATAATACCATCAAACGGAGCGCGAAGTTCGGTTTGCCGTATATTTGCTTTTATCAGATCTATGTCGGCATTTAGCGTGGCGAGTTCGGTTTTCACCTGTTCAAGCGCTTCTTTGCTCACGGCATCTTTTTCCAACAATGTGCTTTGCCGCGATACACGGTCTTCGGCAAGTTGAATTTGTGCCTCAAGTTTTTTCAGTTGAGCCTGAAGCGGCTCATCATTTACCTTTGCCAGCAGTTGACCTTTTGTAACAGATGAACCTTCAATAAAATTAATTTTCACAATCTTACCCGAAGTTTCAAACGATAAATTAACTTCTTCGTCAGGAATAAGCCGTCCGTTGATATATATATCATCGCTCAGCGATTGTTGTTTAATAATAAGTCCATTGATATTTAGCGGCTTTGCACCTCCGCCTGAGGTTCTTTGTCGAACATCATCGCTTTTTTCATTTGATTGTTTCAAAAGCAATTCATACATACCCCAACATGCAACTGCGCAAACGAGAATAATTATTATCCATTTTTTAATCTTATTCATAGAATATTTGTGTAAAGTTTATATTTATACTATGCTTTGATTGCCTATACCACAAAAAGTTTAAATGCAAAGATAAAAATAATTTGCTTTAACATACGTTTTTATTTTTTAATTATTCCTGTGAATGCAGAATCGAGCGTCTTTGTAAATTTATTTACTTTTTTTCACTGTTGAGATTGGCGAAGCGAAGAAGCAATCTATAAAAATGATTAATGATAAAATAATCTGCGTTATTTGCGCGCTTATTTCAAATTAGCATAAAACATTAACCATATTTTTCTTCGCCTGTTTCGTAGCGTAGATATTTTGCCGACAGGTAAGCAATCATTTTGGATATTGCATCAATAGCCTTTTGCGTTTCGGTTGATATTTCCTGATTTTTAAGATTTAACAACATTCGGGCATACAAGGCGTGAAAGCAAAGTTCGAGTTCGCTTTCTTCGTGTTTTTCCAATTTCTTGTTGAAATCCGTTATTGAGGATTTTGCGGCTTGGTAAATGCTGATATATTTTTCATCTCGTTGCAAAAGGTAGAGATGTACATCGTTCAAGTCGGCAATTAAGTGTATAGAATGAGATGTGTGTCCCGACTGTTGTTTTTTCTCGAACAATAATAACTGAACAATTCCCATATACCATGCATGCACCTGTTTTTTTGTATTTTCATCAGTTTGCAGCGGCTCTACCAATGTTTTATAAATTTGCATTTCGTCAAAATTCAATGCACGCAACAAATCCTCTATTTGCCAAAGGTACAAAATGTATTCGGCAATATTTTCTTTTCGTTTTTGTTTTGCAATCAGCATATAATGTTCGGATATTTTTAATTAGCAATAAAGTTAAAGTGAAAACAATTTTCAACTGTTAAGTTCATTCAAAAGATTATCCAATGTTCGTCTTTCCTTTTTTGTCGGTCGTCCGCTTCCTTTGTCGCGATGAACAAATATTGCGGGGCTTTTTGCATCAAGTTTATCCAATTCTTCCTGCGGAGTAAGATTTTCGGCATATTGCGATACATTTTTTGCAGGCTGACGATTTTCGGTAACATCAATAACCCGATAAGTGTAAACAACAGGTAATTTGCGTACCGTAATTATTTCGCCTGTTTTTACAATTCTTGATGGCTTACATTCTATATTATTGATTATTACTTTTCCGTGCTTACAGGCATCTGCCGCCTCGCTGCGCGTTTTGTAAATCCGCATTGCACACAGCCATTTATCAATTCTTATTTCTTCCATAATTAATTGATATAAAATGTTCAGATATTAATTCTGTTTAATTTTTTCTTTGGTATTGAAAATGTTCATTGTTCGTTCAATTCCAATGGTAACAAATGATATAATGGCATCATGTATTATCTTAAATTTCTCGGGTAATATTTTTATTTCCTCGCTACTCCAGTTATCCAATACGTAGTTGACTTGTCCGCCTTGCGTAAAATCATGTCCGATTCCGAAACGCAGTCGGTTGTAATTGTTGTGTCCCAATATTTCATTAATGTTTTTCAAACCGTTGTGTCCTCCATCGCTGCCTTTGGTTCGTATGCGTATTTGCCCGAAAGGTAAAGATATATCATCAAGTATTATCAGCAGGTTTTCTATGGGAATTTTTTCCGCCTGCAGCCAGTATGCAATGGCTTTTCCGCTCAGATTCATATATGTAGATGGTTTGAGCAGCCAAACCGAGCGTCCTTTGATTTTCGTTTCGCTAAGCGCTCCGTATCTTAGTGTGCTAAAAGTAACATTGGACGCTTCTGCAAAAGAGTCCAATGCTTTAAAACCTATGTTATGTCTTGTATTGGCGTACTCGGCGCCAATGTTGCCAAGACCTACGACCAAATATTTCACTTTAATCGGTTATTTATTTTTTCACTTCTTCTGCGGCAGCGGCTGCGCCTAATGCTGCTCTGGTTACCTTAACAGAACAAATAATATTTGATTTAGGCGTAAGGATATTTAATTTGTCGAAAGACAAGTCGCCTACGCTGATAGATTTTCCAAGTTGAAGATTTGTAATATCAACAGGAAGTTCGTCGGGCAGGTCGCTTAATAATGCCGAAACTTTAATTTTTCTGTTCAGAAGCTGCAATTTACCGCCTTGCTTTACGCCTTCGGAATGTCCTGTGATTTTCACCGGAATGTCAATTGTAACAGGTTTGCTTTCGTCAACATTCACAAAATCTATATGCAGTATTTTGTCCGTTACGGCATGAAACTGTATTTCTTTGAGAATACAGGTGTGAATTTTACTGTCAATAGTAATTTCAACGATGTACGAAAAAGGCGTATAAATAAGTTCTTTCAATCCTTTTTCTACTAAAACAAAGTTTATATTTTCGGCTTTATTACCGTAAAGAACACAAGGCACAAGTTTCTGTTTACGCAACGCTTTAGTGTCTTTTTTACCAAGATTGGTTCTTGATTGACCATTTAATTTGATTGTTTTCATTTTACTTAAAACTAATAATTGCTACTCAGATTTATTTGATTTTCAAAAAAATCCCCATTACAACCTCAACTTAAAGGATAATTTTGGGAGTGCAAAGGTAATAAAATATTCCAAATCTGAAATGTTTTACAATAAATTATAATTGACAAGTTATAAAAATTCTAAATCTTGTACTGTATATAACGCCAATCAAAGACATTTTATGCAGCCATCGAGTGCATACGTATGTAGTAGTTACTTGAATAAATCTATAAAATTTGAAACATAAAAACATTTTTGTTTTCTTCTTCTTTTTTCTTGATAAAAAAGAAGCAAAAAATCAAGGCTCAGCCTTCGAGGCGACCCGCTAATGTCTCTACGGCTAACAAAATAATGTTTCGCCTGCGGCTCAACGGAATTTTGTTTTAACGCCGTCTTCGTCAAGCGGGTTCCCCGCCTCGAAGCCTATGCCGATTT
>JAISPX010000171.1 GCA_031274595.1 Prevotellaceae bacterium
TGCAAAGGTACAAGAAAAAAATGACATTATATATCTGTAAAACAGATAGTTATTAACAGGTGAGGGATCCTTTTGTTAACAACCCCTCATTTAGTAAATTTTTCGTGCGTTGACCCTGCAATAAATAATTGCGCCTTTTCAATTTTTCCCGTAAACTGCTTATTGCAATGTTCCTGATTGTGCTCGATTTACCATTTCTTCGTTAGCAATAATATAAACTTCAACACGGCGATTTTTTGCTCTTCCTTCTACTGTATTGTTATCGGCAATAGGGTCGTCGTAAGCCAAACCTTTTATGGCAAGGCGTTGACCGTTAACTCCATGGCTCATCAGATTATTTGCAACAGCCTGTGCGCGTTCAAGCGATAATCTTTCATTCACCTGACGGCTTCCTGTGTTGTCGGTATGACCAAATATTTGCACATTTGTAAGAGGATTGTTTTGCAAAGATATTGCAAATCTTTCCAGCGAATTACGTGCAGCAGCGTTTAATTCGCTTTTGTTTGTTGCAAACAAAATTCCCGAATCAAAAGTAACTTTAATTGCCTGCAAACCATTGCTGTCGGTAGTATTTTCTACTTGCGCTCCGTTGATTTGCTCTAATTCGGCTTTTTGTTTATCCATTTTTTTACCGATAATAACGCCGGCTCCCGTTCCCACTGCTGCGCCAATTGCTGCGCCAATAACAGTTCCTTTGGTATCTTTACCAATTAAATTTCCGATAATTCCGCCGATAAGCGCTCCGCCTGCTCCGCCTGCTACTCCGCCTTTCACGGTATTACTTGTTTCGCTGCATCCCGACATCAAAATCGAGGCGCATAAAATTGCAGAAACATAAATTTTAAAACTTTTCATAACATTTTTTTTTGTAAATTTGTTTAACTTTTTTTAATTCAATTTTTTATTATAATATTTTCTTGATTTGTTATTCGTTCACAATAATGGCACTGTAATGTAACTTTGTCTTTTGCAATAACTTTGAATTTCGATTTTATATTTTCAATATTACTGACACATTTAGGATTTATACATTTTGCTATGCCTTCGATAAAATCAGGAACTTCAACAATTCTTTTTTCAATCACTTCATAATCCTTTATTATATTCAATTTTGCCTGAGGCGCAACTAAAGTAATTCTGTTTATTTCATCATCTTTAAAGTACCTGTCGGCAATTTTTATAATTGCTTTATTTTCCATCCTCTTGCTTTCAAGATTCATGCCAAAAGTGATTTGATGTTCCGATTTTTCGAGCCCAAGAATTTGTATAACCTTAAATAATGCATTAGACGGAATGTGGTCAATCGCTGTACCGTTCTTGATTGCGCTTACTTTTAATTCTTTTTGCATACTGTAAATTTTATTTAATATTTAACATTATTTAATGAATTATTTTAAGCCCAACACGCAGGCGATTATTGCCATTCGCGTGTAAACTCCGTTGAGCGATTGCGTAAAATAATATGCTTTTGGATTATCATCAACATTAACATCTATCTCGCCTACGCGAGGAAGCGGATGCAAAACTTTTACATTTTGTTTTGTGTTTTCGAGCATTTCGTTTGTCAGAACATAGATGTTTTTGACTTTCTCATATTCGAGTAAATCCGAAAAGCGTTCGCGCTGAACCCGAGTCATGTAAATAATATCCGTATCGTTGATATTTTCGGTAAGTTCAATGTGTTCGGTATATTTAAGTCCGAGTTTTTCGAGATAATTTTTATATTCAACGGGCATTTGTAATTCAGGCGGCGCAATAAATTTAAATGTTGTATTGAAATGCGACATCGCCATTAGCAGAGAATGTACTGTACGTCCGTATTTTAAATCGCCAATCATTGTTATTGTGAGATTATCAAGCGTTTTTTGTGTTTTTTTGATTGAGTACATGTCAAGCAAAGTTTGGCTTGGATGTTGATTTGCGCCATCGCCGGCATTAATCACCGGAACTCTCGAAATTTCGCTTGCATACCGCGCTGCGCCTTCGATATAATGCCGCATGATTATTAAATCGGCATAGTTTGCTATCATCGAAATTGTGTCTTTGAGCGTTTCGCCTTTCGATACGCTTGTGTTGCCCGCATCGGAAAATCCTATAACTCTGCCGCCCAAACGATTTACGGCTGTTTCAAAACTCAAACGGGTGCGCGTGGATGGTTCAAAAAAAATAGATGCAACGACTTTGTTTTCTAATATATTTTGATTAGTATTACATTCAAATTCTGCTGCCAAATCAAGCACTTTGAGTATTTCATCCTTACTAAAATCTGTGATTGAAACAAGACTTTTCATTATAATTATTAAATTAAAAATTATTGTTTTTTATGATGTTGCAAATGTAGTAATTAAAATCAATAATAAGATGCTAAATAATAAAAACTTTTGAACAGTCTGCCATAAAAGTAATAATTGCCTAATATATTGATTATTATAGTTATTAAATTTGAATGGAAACGGATTCAATTTTCGATAATTTTTCGAGTATCATTGCAACTTTGCTTTTGGCTACGCTAATTTTCATATTGCAATCAAGTTCTGTGATTTGTTCCAGAATCTCGATTTTTTCGTCTTTCATAAGTTTCATTATATCATTCATCGCATTGTAGAAAAAGCGTAACAGGATAATTTGCTGCTCTGTTTTCTCTACTATTTTTGCATTTTTCAGAGCATCGGCTGCAGCCGTTTTGTAGGCGTTTATAAGTCCTGACGTGCCGAGTTTTATTCCTCCGAAATATCTCACAACAACAATAATAATATTTGTTACATCAAACGAAAGTATTTGTCCGTAAATCGGACGTCCTGCTGTCCCCGAAGGTTCGCCGTCATCGTTTGCGCGAAAAACCTCGCCTGCAAGACCCAAACGATAAGCGTAACAGTGATGTCGAGCATCAAAATATTCCTTTTTTATTTGTGCAACAATAAGTTTTATTTCGTTTTCGCAGGCAACGGGATAAGCAAATGCCAGAAACTTGCTGCCCTTTTCCTTATATATTCCTGTTGCCACCGTTTCAATTGTTTTATATTTATCGTTGTTGTTCATTAATTTATATGTAACAAAAATAGAATACAAAGTTAGATTATTATTTGAATTTATCTTAATGTTATTCGGATTAAAAATTACAGTTAGAATTTGCATTTATTAATGATCATACCAAAAATACATATTAAGATAAGATTTTTGTTAATTCGGGGAAAAGATGTATTTTTGTGTTTGTTATAATTAACTATAAGGGCATATAAATATGACTACTGTTTCTTATTTCGGCAACGGACGACAGAGAGCGGTTAATGCAGTTTGACGCTTCTTCTGCGAACAGACAAACAAAAATTAAATATTGTATATTTGCGAAAAAATAATAGTATTAAACAGTTTCGACATAGACACAAAAAAAATAAAATAATGAAAAACAAATCAATTTTATTATTAGCATTGATATTGTTGATTTCAACAATCAGTAAAGCGCAAGATTGTAATTGTGAAAGCAATTTTGAATGGGTAAAGAAAACCTTTGAAGAAAATGATGCAGGTTTTCAATACATTATTGATTCAAAAGGAAAGTCGGCTTACGACATTCATAATGCTTTGTCTTTCGAAAAAATAAAGTCGGCTAAAACATCTTCCGAATGTACAAAATTGTTGTACGAATGGTTGACATTTTTCCGTTCTGGACATATCGGCATTGAACGGCTAACTCAGGAGGAAGTTAATAATCAGCAAACAGTAAATACCGACAATTGGGAAACCATTGATATAGACGTTGAAAAATTTGCCAATTATCTCGACAGTAAAAAGGAAACGGATTTTGAAGGTATTTGGGAGTCGGAACCTTACAAAATCGGAATCAAAAAAGACGAAAATAACTATATTGGATTTATTGTAGAATCAGAAATCGAAGAATGGAAAAAAGGGGAAGTTAAACTGAAAATAATTCGCGATGGCGAAAATTTGAAATCTGTTTTTTATATGAGAAATCGCTCGGCAAATGAAAATAACAATGCGGTCGAACTTATCGGGACAAATTATCTTCAAATAGGCAACATTAATCTCAAACGACTACGTCCGCAACTGCCTGTTGACTTATCAGCCGAAAATTATTTCAAAATTATTTCAGCCGAAAATCCTTATGCAGAAGAAATAGATTCGACAACCTTACTGTTGCGAATTCCGTCATTTGCCGATTCAAAGGATTTAATCGACAGTGTGATTTTTGCCAACAAAGAAAAAATACTCCGCACAAAAAATTTAATCATTGATGTACGAAATAATGGCGGCGGAAGCGATAACAATTTCAGCGAAATTATACCCTTCCTATATACTAATCCGATACGAACAGTTGGCGTAGCATATTTATCTACCAAACTGAATAATCAACGAATGTTGGACTTCGTAAACGGTACTATACAAGGTTTTCCCGAAAGCCGCAAACAATGGGCAAAAGACGCTTATGATACGTTGGAAGCGCATTTAGGAGAATTTGTAGATATAAATCCAACTGTTGTAAGTGAAAATAAGTTTGATACGGTTTATGTATATCCGAAAAATGTAGGAATAATAATTAACGAAGGAAATGCAAGCACAACCGAACAGTTTTTGTATGAGGCAAAACAGAGTAAAAAAGTAAAACTATTTGGCACCACAACATTCGGCGCTCTGGATATATCCAATATGTATTCTGTGGAATCTCCCTGCAAGGAATTTAAGTTGTGGTACTGTTTAACAAAAAGTCACCGAATACCCGAAATGACTTTCGACAATAAGGGAATTCAACCGGATTATTACATCGACAAAACTATTCCGCAATACAAATGGGTGGATTTTGTAAAAGAGGTATTGAATAAATGGTAACCAGACACATGCAGACAATAGAAACTTTTGAGATAGAACACGGACACGCTGTTTTACAAACTTGACAGCGAACGATATAGATTTTTATTGGCAAGTATGTGTATATTTTTAAGAAACATGTAGATTATGAGTATCAATTCGAAAATTATTACTATCTTTGCTTTTTCAAATAAATAATATCTTTATGAATTTAGGAAAGTACGAAATAAACAATATTTATAATGTAGATTGCCTCTTGGGAATGAAAGAATTGCCTGACGAATGTATTGATTTGGTAGTAACTTCACCGCCTTATGACAATTTACGCAATTATAATGGTTATCATTTTGATTTTGAAAATATTGCCAGAGAGTTATTTCGTGTAATGAAAAAAGGCGGCGTTGTTGTTTGGGTTGTTGGAGATAAAATCAAAAATGGAGACCGCACCTTAACGAGTTTCAAACAATGTTTGTTTTTTCAAGAAGTTGGTTTTAATGTCCACGACATTATGATTTACAAAAAGAAGAACACACCGTTTATGCGCTCTAACGCCTATACAAATTGTTACGAATTTATGTTTGTTTTTTCAAAAGAAAAAGTTTACACTTTTAATCCGCTGAAAACCAAAACAGCAAGACACGGCTTTGAAAAATTAGTTACAAATAAAAAGGCGGATGGGGTTAACAATAAGGTGGTTGCAGAACTTAAAGAGGAAAAAACCTTGACGAATATTTGGGATTATGCAGTAGGTTTAGGCGGCTCTACAAATGATAAAATTGCATTTCAACACACAGCAATTTTTCCTGAAAAATTGGCACAAGACCACATTTTAAGTTGGACAAACGAGGGCGATTTGGTTTTTGACCCAATGAGTGGCTCAGGAACAACCTGCAAAATGGCAAAATATTGGAAACGGAATTACCTTGGAATGGAAATATCAGAAGAATATACAAATTTATCTAAAAAAAGATTAGCGATGATGCCACGGCAACTTTTTTAATTTTTTGCGTGTCTTTTTAGATATTTTATTGCCTCATTCATTAATTCAATATTGTCTTTAAAACGCCCAAGCCCTGTATTACAACTATCACAAATCCATTCTCTTGCATTTCCTGTTTCGTGATTATGGTCTATAACTAAATTTGCTGTAACATAAGGGATTGAGGATTTTTTGCAAATCGGACAAACAAAAAACTTTTCCGGTTTAACTTCGTTCATTCTCTTTTTTTCAGATGTTTTCAAAGCAATGCCGTCAATAATTTTTCTGCATTCTATACACGTTGGGCGAGTAGTTTTTCTGCCTAAGGCGTCAGTTTGATTGATGTCAAAATCTTTGTAATCTTCCTTCAAAATATGACAAACATTACAAATCTTGTATTTGTGCGGTTTACCTGTTTGTGTAACGTCAAGAAATTTTATTTTAGACAAGTCAATATCGACTTCTTTGTTTTTTCCAATAAAAAACACTTTGGCTTTTGTACGTTTAATGCCTTCAACAAAGCCAACGGAATTTACCGCTAAACCATTCGATTTTTCGGTTAAGACAACAAAATCATTTACTTTTATCATATTTATTGAAATAAATTAGAGTTAAAAAAATCAAAAACTGAAATATCACACGCTTTTGCAATTTTCTCAATATTTGCGATAGAAACATTTCTTCGCCCTTGTTCAATACTCGCAATATAAGTCCTGTCAAGTTCGCATTCAAAAGAAAATTTCTCTTGACTTAATCCTTTGGCTGTTCGCAATTCACGCAATCTTTTGCCTATTTTTTCTTTGATATTCATAAGAATTTTGAAAATACAAAATTACGATATTGTAGATTTTCATACAACGGATTATGAGTATAGTTTTGTGCTGATACCTCTCTACTCACCAACTCGCTCATTCTGTTTGCACGCGGGCGGTGTCTCGGCAGTTTTGCGCCTTTTTATAAATTGGCTTCGCAAATCCAAACTATGTCGTTGGAAGAAATATTGACTAATTTCATTTAATAAATCCGCCAAAACTTATCATTTTTATGAATTTTTGCCATGTAATAAATAATTATTCACAATTTTTTATTTTAAAATATTATCTTTGCAGCCACGTTTAACGTATGTATTGAGAATACGCAAAATATAAAATATAAATTATAAAACATACAAATATTTGTAAATTTTACTATGGATAAAAATACAGTTACAGGATTAGTTCTTATTGTTGCAATAATGATTGGTTTCGGAATTTTTAATTCCAAACAGGCAACAAAATATAATCAGGAAAAACAAACGCAGGATTCTATTGTTCGGGTTAACGAGGCGAATAACAGGCAGGAATCGCAACTCCCAGACAGTTTGAATAATTTTACAAACGACAGTCTGCAATTGAATTTGCAAACAGATTCGATTTTGCAAGCCGCAATACAAAAACAAGAAGAATTTTATACAATTGAAAACGATTTGTTGAAAGTAACACTGACCAATGTCGGCGGACGCATATATTCGGCAGAGTTGAAAGATTTTAATACTTACAGCCAAAAACCGTTACTATTGTTTAACGGAGAAAATAACGATTTTTCATTTGAATTTTATGCCGTTCAGTCAACCGTATCTACATCAAAAATGGTTTTTGAACCTGTTGGCGAAACTCAGATTACAATGAGCGAAAACGACACTGTTATTCAACTTCCGTTGCGTCTTGCACTTGGTAACGGATATATTGAATATGTTTACAAAATGCGCCCAAATTCGTATCTTGTAGATTTGGATATTAGGTTTGTAAACTTGAATAATTATATTGATAAACGCGAAGCGCTTTTGAAATTGAAATGGAAAATGGATTCGCCGCAGCAGGAAAAAGGTTTCAGCAACGAAAACAATTATACCGAACTTGCATATAAATATCCAGGAAAAACATCCGTAGAAAAACTTTCGGGACGAAGTGAAGAAAAATCGGATAATCAGGTTGTCGATATTAAGTGGATAGCATATAAACAACAGTTTTTCTCTGTAATTCTTATTAATAAAGACCATTTTGAAGGCGCAGAATTGGGTTTCAAATCACATAAAGAAGGAAATAGAGACAGTCTGATAAAAACATTTGAAACAGAAACAAAAGTCAGATACAATTCGGCGAACGCAAATCAGGATTACGCATTGAGTTTTTATCTGGGAACAAATCATTACAACACATTAAGATCATACGACCTCGATTTTGAAGAACTTGTGCCTATAAGTTGGATTGGAATTGATGGTTTAATCAACAAATACGTTATTATTCCCGTTTTTAATTTCTTTGAAAAATATATTTCCAATTACGGAATAATAATACTCATACTTACACTTTTAATAAAACTTGTAATATTTCCTTTTACGCGAAAATCCTACGTTTCGATGGCTAAAATGCGTTTGCTTAAACCTGAAATTGACAAGATTGCAGCAAAATATCCAAAAAAAGAAGACGCAATGAAAAAACAGCAGGAAACTATGGCTGTTTATCGAAAAAACGGCGCAAGCATGTTTGGCGGATGTTTGCCAATGCTGTTGCAGTTTCCCATTCTGATTGCGATGTTTCGCTTCTTTCCGAGTTCGTTCGAGTTGCGTCAAAAAGCATTTCTGTGGGCTGACGACCTTTCAGGTTTCGATTCTGTTTTGAATTTGCCTTTCAGTATTCCGTTCTACGGTAATCACGTGAGCCTTTTTGCTTTGCTAATGGCAATATCAATGTTTTTCTACACAAAAATAACGATGTCGAGCCAGTCGCAAAGTCAAAATTCAATGCCGGGAATGAAATTCATGTCATTATATTTTATGCCTGTAATGATGTTGTGTTTTTGTAATAATTTCTCAAGCGGACTGAGTTATTATTATTTATTATCGAATATAATAACTATCGGACAAATGTGGTTTATACGCAAATATATCGTAAAAGATGAAGATTTGCTTAGAAAAATGCAGGAACATGCCAAACAGCCGATAAAAAAATCCAAATTTCAGGCAAAACTCGAAGAGATGCAGCGACAACAACAATTGCAGCAAAAAAAGAGAAAAAGATAACAGGCAGGCGAATACAAGTGAAACAGTTTTGTAATTAAATAAAATCAGATTTCAAATATTAATGAACGATTTTATTAAATCTATCCCGAAAGGCGTGAAACTTGTTGCGGTTTCAAAAACACATTCCTGCGAAATCATACGACAGGTTTACGATAACGGTTTTCGCATTTTCGGTGAAAACAAACCTCAGGAACTTGTTAAAAAATATAACGAATTGCCCAAAGATATCGAATGGCATTTTATAGGACATTTGCAAACCAACAAAGTAAAATATATTGCGCCTTTTGTTGAATTGATACATTCTGTTGATTCGCCCAAATTGCTTGCCGAAATTAATAAAGAAGCAGCAAAACAAAACCGCACAATAAAATGCCTGCTGCAAGTTCATATTGCAAAAGAAGAAACCAAATTCGGCTTTACAATTAGCGAATTGCAAAAATATTTATCGACAAAGGAATTTCTGAAATACAACTTTGTGAATATTGTCGGAATTATGGGAATTGCAACCTACACAAATGACACAATACAAATACGCAACGAATTTCACTCGTTACGCAAAATTTTTGACACGCTGAAAGAAACAACATTTGCAAACAATTTGGATTTTTGCGAACTCTCGATGGGAATGAGCAACGATTACAAAATTGCCATAAACGAAGGCAGCACAATAGTCCGCATAGGTTCGCTTATTTTTGGCGAACGAGATTATTCTATAAAATGAAGAATTAAGAATGAAGAATGAAAAATAATGGTTAATGATAAATCACTTTCACCTTTACAAACTTTATACTAAATAGAGTAGCCCTGAAAGGGCGAAATTTTCATAACCGCAGGTAAGCGCAGCGCAGCCTGCGGACAGTGAACAACCACCCCGCCCTTCGGGCACCCCTCCTGAGGAGGGGAATTATCTGCCGTCATTGCGGGCTTGACGAACAGGGGAATGAAAAATGAAAAATAATGGT
>JAISPX010000175.1 GCA_031274595.1 Prevotellaceae bacterium
ATAACTGTTTAGTATTAATTATTTTCACTGCCCGATGCTTCTCTCAAAAAGGGTTAACCCTTTTTGTCGAAAGGGATAGTCCTTTTGCTTGAAAGGGTTAACCCTTTTTGATAAAACGACTAACCCTTTTCGGTAAAGCGAATAAATGACACTAAACAGCCATCAAAGTACTCTTAATATTCTTTTGAATACCAAAATATTATATTCTACTTGTTTCGCCTTGCAAAGGCGAGATTTTATTAACCTGTGGTGAAACGATCTAATTATTTACTATTTTATCATTAATCATTTCAATTAATATCGGTTTAGTATAAAGTTTTATTTATCCCCTTTCATAATTGCCGATTCTGATTTTGCATCGCTTGCATTAACATTTACATCATCTTTTTGCTTTCCCCAACGGAATGTTTTTACAAATCTCACAAAAATGCCCTTACCGCGTTTGAAATTATCCATGTATTCATATCGTTTGTATGGAGCAACTAATGAATAATTTGTTTTAGTATTCATACGACTTTGTGCAAGCACAGGATTAAAACAGCCAATTCCTATATAGAATTTTGGTGTTACATAAAACAGAGTAATTTTATCGCCGCCTTCTCCTTGTGTTAAAGTTTCTCCCCAGAAATCATCATCCATTTTATTCCAAATTTGGTATGTCAGTTGCCATTTTTTGTAAAAAAAGTTAATTCTGCCACGCGCAAAAAAGATATTTTGGGTATGCTTGTAAGTATTTCCGTTACTTGAATATTTTGATATTCCTGTAATAATATTGAATGAAATAAAATTCCACAATTTGTCGGTATTAATATAAATATCAGCAACAAGTTTTTTGAAATTTTTATGGTTTTCAACTGTCCGTATAATATAATCGCCTTCTAAAAATGATGTTTCCATTATTGGCTTTGCTGTGTAGAAATATTTTGTTTCAAAAATAAAAAATAATTTAGATGTTTCAAGTTCATACGCTGCATTTATCATATGCTGTTTAGGATTCACAAGATTAGGATTTCCACGTCGTATTTGCAATGAATCAATAAATTGGTCAACATTACTTAAATTAGATAAAGATGGAATTTGATTGGATGAAATCATAATATATGCATACAGGCTACTTTTTTCAGAAAGCGCTTGTCGAGCTGAAGCTCCGATATAAAGATTATAATTTGCAACACTTATATTATCAACAGAATGGTAATTTCTGTATAAAATGCCTCCAACATAATAACTAGACCTATCTTTTGATAATGCTGCCGATGTGCCTATTCTGCTTGTATGTACATCAATTTCCGTAGATGTATTTTTTATAACATTATTGTAGATATTTTTTGTTGTACTGTAACTGTGTCTAATATTTCCATCAATACTAAGGTTATATCCTGATTTTTCGAAATTAATATTATTTTCGTAAGTTAAAGATGCATTATATGTTTGTTGCTTTTCGTCAACATCTGAATAAAAATAATTTTCAACAGTATTGTCATTCAGCAATTCCTGATAATCGCGTTTGTAATTACGCTTGGCATATCCGCCTGAAATGCTTGCATATAAAAATTGATTTTTTCCCAATGGTTCTTGATAATAAAGACGCAAACGAGGAGTAAATTCTGTATTACGAGAATTATCAGTCATAAACAGTGTATCTGAACTTGTATTTGTTACTAATTTACTTTTGAAATCGCTGTTGGGAAAATTTGTTATTTCGCCCGACAATGACACATCAAACATTCTGTCATTTTTGAAATAATTGTAACGTAATCTGATATTGTTCACTAAATATCTAAATCGAGCAGGTTCTCCCAGTTCCTTGCGATTTATAGTTCCTCCCGAAAGATTAAATGTTTCTTCATTTTCGCGCCATTGCGATTTCAAATCTCTGAATTGCGGCAGATACCATATCGAAAATTGAGATGCGCCATTATAGAGTTTTAAAGAAAGAACATCTTCCCCATAAATCATTGTTAGTCCGTTTGTAAGGTCAGTAGCGAAAGCCCCGCCTTTTTGTGGCTCGTCAACAACAAAATTAACAATAACAGCTGCTCCTGCAAAACGAGCAGTAGGCATATCCGAATATTCAATATTTTTTATTGTTTTAGAATCCAAAGCAATTATTTCCTCCCTGTCGGCTTCGCGTCCATTGATAAGCAATACTGCGCTGCCTCCGCCAAACACAGAAATAGAATTTTGTGTAATATCAACATCTAAACGAGGTAATCTTATATTATCAAGCAAAATAAAACCCGTTGGCGATTTTTCCAATTGCTCGCTTGTTGGCGTAACTATGCGCTTACCATCCTTAAGCACTGTGTTGCTGCCTATTACAACAGATTCTTTCAATGCTACCGCATCAGGCAAAAGCATTATTTCGCCGGTATTGCCGCCAACTACGTTTATTGTTTTTGTTTGATAACCAATATAACTGAATGTTAAACGTTTTATAAGAGTATCGCTGTTTTTATTCAACTGAAATTTTCCTGAATTATCAGTAGTTGCGCCTTCAATAAAAACACTGTCAATAGTATGTAAAACAATGTTTACAAACTCCATTGGTTTTTGGTTTTCGTCAACAACCGTGCCTGTTATTGTTTGGGCGTTTGCTGCTATTACTGTAGCGCAAAACATTAATATTAAATATAAACTCCTCATATTTTTATTTATTATTATTTTCGGCACAAATATAGCATAATAAGTTGCTATTTGCAAACTCATTTAGCGATGAAAAAAAGTTATAATTCTCAATCGGTTTCATACATATAATTTTAAACACTGCGGAAAGTTAAGCTAATGTTTTATTAAGGCAAAATAAAATCTTCATATTTTTAATAAAATAAACATAAATAGCAAATAACAAGCAAATTAAATTTTAATCGGAATGTTAAATTGTAATGATTTTTTATTAAAAAATCTCGAAAAAAGCAGCAATATTTAAAACAAAACGACACGAAAAAATAACAAATCAAAATTACATTTTGCACATTTTCGCAAAAAAAATTGTACGGCTAAAATGAAAACACACTTACAACTTATTATTTATAACTAACGTTGCTATAAACCAAGCGAAGAAGCAATCCAGATGACATGAACAATAAAAAATCATTTTGAAAATCAAATTAATTGAATTAGCGCATTTTTTGATTATTTTTGTGCCATGTTACAGACTGAATTTGAAAAAAACATAGAAAAACTCGGAGTTTCAAAAAGCGTCGACAAAATATTGCTTGCCGTCAGCGGAGGTATTGATTCTATTGTTATGGCAAATTTATTTTTTTCGCAAAAATTCGACATAGCAATTGCGCATTGCAATTTTTCGTTGCGGGGCAAGGCTTCGGACAGAGATGTAGCCTTTGTCGAAGACTTTGCGAAATTGCATAATATCCCTTTTCACACTATAAAATTTGATACTGAAAATTTTGCCCGCCAACAAAAAATTTCGATAGAAATGGCGGCGAGGGAACTTCGTTATGAATGGTTTGAAAGCATACGCCGACAATATAATTATTCAAAAATCGCAATTGCTCACAATAAAAACGATGTTGTCGAAACTTTTTTCCTCAATCTTGCGCGAGGCACAGGAATAAAAGGATTGCTCGGAATTACGGCAAAAACCGAAACTATCATTCGTCCTTTGCTTTTTGCATCTCGAAAGCAAATTCGGAATTATGCAGCAACGCATAATATTGATTTTTGTACAGACGAAACAAACAGCAGCAACAAGTTTTCGCGCAACAGAATACGAAACAAAGTGATTGGAGAATTTGAAAAAATAAATCCATCGTTTTTGAATACCATGACAGAAAATATTAATCATCTTTCGCAATGTTACGAGGTAATTCAATCGCAGAAAAGTAAAATACTCGAAAATGTTGTCAATCACAACGATGAAAAAGTTTTTATTGATATTGAACAACTTATAAAAGCAGGCAACTCGCAATTTTGGCTTTTTGAAATATTGCAAAGTTTTAATTTTACAGCCGCATGTATTAATGATATTTACGCGTCATTTAACGGCGAATCGGGTAAAAAATTTTTATCTCCGACACACGTTTTGCTTAAAGACAGAAAAAAATTAATTATATCAACCTCAAAACCCGACAAACATTTGTCTGTCAAAATAGACGAAAATACTGTGGAAATCGAAAATCCAATATCTTTGAAAATCGGAAAAATTGAAAATAACAACATCAAAGTCGACAAAAAACAAAATATGGCGTTTTTGAATTTCGATAAATTAAAATTTCCTCTGATATTACGCAAATGGCAGGCAGGCGACAGTTTTACGCCTTTCGGCATGCGGGGACGAAAAAAATTAAGCGATTATTTTATCGACGAAAAAATATCACAATTCGAGAAAGATGAACAATATGTTTTAGTATCGGACGAAAAAATTGTGTGGCTTGTAAATCGCAGAATTGATGATAATTTCAAGATAGATGAAAATTGCAAAACAATTTTGAAAATAACATTTGTACATGCTTGAAAAACAAATAAATTTGCAATGACAGAAAAAAAAACAAACGAACAGGAACGCATAATTTTGGGTGTCGACCCTGGAACCACAATATTAGGTTACGGATTGATTAGAATTTTAGGGAAAAATCCCGAACTAATGGTTTTAGGTTCTATTGAATTGAAAAAATATGATGACCACTACATAAAACTTAAAACCATTTTTGAAAGAATTACTCAACTTATAGATGAATTTCATCCCGATGAACTTTCAATTGAAGCGCCGTTTTACGGCAAAAATGTTCAGAGCATGCTCAAACTCGGACGAGCGCAAGGCGTTGCCATGTCCGCCGCATTGCAGCGTTCAATTCCGATTTTTGAATATGCTCCGCGAAAAATAAAAATGTCGATAACAGGACGCGGCTCTGCATCAAAAGAACAAGTGGCGCTCACTTTACAAAAAATATTGAAAATAAAAAAACTTCCGCAAAATTTAGATGCAACCGATGGTTTGGCTGCTGCGCTTTGTCATTATTATCAAACAAGCGTAGCCGTTGTAAACACTACAACTCCATACAAATCGTGGAAAGATTTTATAAATCAAAATACCAAACGCGTAAAGAAAAATTGATTTATTAATTTACTGCCAAAAATCTTTCTGCATCAATAGCCGCCATGCATCCCGAACCTGCCGAAGTAACTCCCTGACGATAATGCGGGTCTTGCACATCGCCTGCTGCAAAAACGCCTTCTACATTTGTTTTTGTCGTTTTTCCCTGCGTAATAATGTAACCCTGTTCGTCGGTTGCAATGAAATATTTAAACACTTCGGTATTCGGCTGATGACCTATTGCAAGAAAAAATCCGTCAATAGAAATTGTTTTTTCTTCGCCGCTTTTGTGTACAACGATTGCTCCATTTACTCCGTTTTCGTCTCCAATAATTTCTTTGGTTTGATATTCCCACAATATTTCAATATTCGGCATATTCATTACGCGTTGTTGCATTATTGTAGTTGCACGCAAAACATTTCGCCGCACTATCAAATAAACTTTACGCGCCAAACCTGCAAGATAAATTGCTTCTTCGCAAGCAGTATCGCCGCCTCCGACAACAGCAACATCTTTTTTTCTGTAAAAAAATCCGTCGCATGTTGCACATGCCGAAACGCCTGAACCTTTATATTTTTCTTCGCTCGGTAATCCTAAATATTTTGCGGTTGCGCCTGTTGCAATAATCACTGTGTCGGCTTGTATTTGTTTTTCATCGTCAATTGTAACTGTAAAAGGACGTTGCGAAAAATCCACTTTTGTAACCGCGCCGAAACGTACGTCAGAGCCAAAACGCAGAGCCTGTTGTTTCAAATCGTCCATCATTTGCACTCCCGTAACGCCTTGCGGATAACCGGGAAAATTTTCAACTTCGGTTGTTGTCGTCAATTGCCCGCCGACCTGTAAACCTTCGTAAACAACAGGATTAAGATTTGCTCTCGCAGCATAAATTGCCGCCGTATAACCCGCAGGACCACTGCCTATAATCAAACATTTTATTTTTTCCATTTTTAAAATATTTTCTAATTTTATTTTACTTTTATTTTCATTTTACAATATGTTGCAAATTTAATAAAAAAATTAATACCTTTTGATTGCAATAAGTCGTATTTGCACAAATAAGTGTCAATATACTTTTTAGATTCTAATTTTTTGTTTTACCTTTGTGGCTTGAAAATAAAAATCGGGGTGTGGCGCAGTTGGCTAGCGCACTTGCATGGGGTGCAAGGGGTCGAAAGTTCGAGTCTTTTCACCCCGACAAAAATTTCAACTGATTAAAAAACAGTGTATTATAGCGCAATAAAGATAGTTAGATACACTTAAATACAGTTTAGATACAATTAAAAAATACTACGCATTTTTTTCGCTAAAAAAATTAAAGAAGATGCGTAGAAAAAAAATTTTAATCTTACCGAACCTGCGAGACAGGAAGGGAGACACAAGCAAAAAATGGTATGTTGAGATTTCTCAACGAAACCCGCAAACGGACGTCATGGAGCGTCGTCGATTCGAATTATTCGAAAATATCAACATCAATTCATTACAAACAGCAAGTGAACGTTATGCTTTTGCCGAAAAAATCATTACAGATTTACAGCAAAAATTAGCAAACGGCTGGACAATATTCAACGACACATCTCATTTTATTTACGAAGACCAAACGCAATATTCGCACGAAGCTCGTATTTATAAAAAGATGATTGAATCAAATTTGAACATTCCATATTTTCTTTCACGCTATATTAATGAAGAATTGAAACAATCAGGATTGAGTACCGAAACCGTTACTACTTATGTAAGTCGCTGTCGTGTATTCAGAATGTGGATTGAAGCGCATAATTACGCAATGCTTGATATTACAGCGATTGACAACAAAAAAATCATTGATTTTTTCGTTTACCTGCGCAATGAACGCAAACTTGCAAAGCGCACCTATAATTCATATATTGAAATACTGACCGCTTTTTTTAATTTCGTAATTAAACAAAAAGGCTTGCGTGATAATCCTGTACACAGTTTGCCCGAAAATAAGTTGATTAAAGATATGGGTGCGGAGCGAATACAACAGGCGGATTTGAAAATTATTTTTGATTACTTGGATAAGCACGACAGGCAACTTGCGCTTGCATGCAGATTTGAACTGTATTGCGGATTACGACCGGGTTACGAAACGCGGCTTTTGCGCATTGGCGATATTGATTTCAGGCAAGGCTACAGTAAAGTGCGTGTTCTTGCTTTCAACGCAAAGAAAAAACGCCGGCGTGAAGTCGTAATTCCTGATATTTTTCTTGATTATTTGGTGAATGAATGGCATTTGAATACTTATGATAAAAATTTGTTCGTATTTGGAAAAAACGGAGTGCCGGGAGATAAAAATATCGGAAAAAACAACATGAGATTTCGGTTCAACAAGGTAAGGAAAAACCTTAAACTTCCGTTTGAATATAAATTTTACAGCATGAAGCACACAGGTGCAACAATGCTCGCCGAACAGGGTGAACCGATTATCAATATTCGCGACCATCTCGGACATAAATCAATCGCAACAACAGAACATTATCTCAACAGGCACGGAGCAAATAACTCAAAAACAATACGACACAATTTCCCAAAAATATAAAATAAAAAAGCCCGCCGAAGCGGGCTAACAACACCTGAAAAGCGCCAAACTTAATAGGAGATATTGATAGAACTTATTGTTTTACCTACCTCTTTTAAAGCGTTGTTTAATGTCGTTAATTCATCTTCCGTAAATCGCGCCGGTTTACCGTTTACATTATAACCATTTATCCTTTGATAAAGCCATTCCCGCGATTTACCGAAATACTCTTTAGCAATATATGCTATTGAAATAATTTTTGATATTGGCTTCAATTGTTCCTTTATAGCCAATTCTTGTGCTGCACGAATGCTGTTATTAATTGAATTTTTAAAGGCTTTTGTAAAATTATCAGGGTTTTCTTCTGCTAATTTTTCAAGTTCCAATTCAATTTTATAACGCTCGTCCTCTGTTTTTGCTTTTAACCAAGCAGCTTCTAATTTTTCAAATTTATCATTCATTTTTTTGTAGTTTTTTATGTCCCCCTGCCTTACGACAGAGGGACGTTTTTACTTAATTTTTCTTTTTTAACCACTCTACCAGTTCTTCGATTTTTTCGTCCAGATTATTGAAGTGTGATGCTTTTAATCTCCAATACATCCTTAAATACATAATCAATAAATCTTCGAGTTTCTTTCTTTCCTTTGATACTTTGTCTTTTTTCATTATATTATCTCCTGTTTGTTTGGTAGCACAAAGGTAATAATCATTTGCGTATTATCAATAGTTTTTGTCTTAAACAATACTAACAAACGTTAAGTAAATCGTTAAATAATCTTAATTAAAAAAGGCTGCCGTAGCAGCCTCCCAAAAAGTTATATATGAATTTCCTTCAATTCGTATATAAAGTAATTCATTATTCTGCGTTTTTGCAGCAACTTCCTCACGGCTTCCAGTTCTGCACGAAATTCATAATACTTTTCATGATATACTTTGCGCATGATTTCGAGCAAAAACCGCGACATCACATATTCGGTGCCCATACCATATGAATATAACTGCCGGCGACGATAGCGGGCGCGTAACCAAATGTAGCCGCCATGCTTAAATAATTTGAACCTGACACCTGTTAACTGAGGATAACGTTCCTTGATAAAGGATAAAAATTTCTCGCACCTTTCGTGCATTTCTTGAACGCTCACAGCGTTCGATTTTGGAATTTTGAACATAATTAAAATTTAAAAATAAGTAACCGCCTTTCCTGCTGTTCAAAATTCCAGAGAGTTTTTGCGAGTTATTACAACTGTCGCACAGGGGTACGGTTACAGTACTTACTTATTTTTTAGTTTTCGGGCAAAAAAATAACCCTTCGTATTTGAGGGTTTTGCCCTCCAGAATTTTGAACGCACAAAGATAAGTATTATTTTTGAAATACAAAAAGAATTTTTCAAAAATTAAAAAAGCCCGCTTGATTAATAGCGGGCGCGAGTCATTTTTTGTAATTAATAAACAATCAGATAAGATGCACCTGACTCAATTCGCTTGCTAAACGGCGAAATGCATCGTCTATTTTTCTTATTGTGCGCTCCGAAGGCTTTTTTAAGCCCGATGCGTAGTGAAACAGTTGCTTTTGATTGATTCCTGTTAAACGCTCAATCGCAGGTTTCGAGAATAATTTTGCGTAATATTCTAAAAACGATGCAACATCAAAACGATATTCATATTCATAGCCGCCTTTCAAAATGTCCGGAATATCTGCATTATATTTAATGTATAATGACAAACCATCTTCTAAACTTTTTTTTGCGGCGTCAACCGTATCGCCCTCTCCATAAATGCCCGGCATATTTTCTATCCAAGCCCCATAAGTTTCTTTACCTTTTGAAATTGTTACAATTAATTTTTCCATTGTCGTATTTTTTAGTTCTAAATTTTAATTAAAGGATAGGAGCCTAAAGCTCCATATCCTTTTCGATTTTTTTTCTTAGCGATTCATCCATTTCTTTTGCTCCGTGATAAGGAACAGGATAATATCTGCCTTCTTTGTTTTCGTAAATGTAGTGGCTTCCTTCTGCTTTTACAAACCGCCACTTTTTACTTCTTCTAATTTTCCTGTGGAATTCTGATGATTTCATGATATAAAGACCGTTTACTAATTACAGTACAAAGGTAACTATTTAGTTATTCGTGTCAATATTTTTCGCGTTAAACAATACTAACAAACGTTAAATAATTTGTTAAATAATCTTAATCAAAAAAGGCTGCCGTAGCAGCCTCCCAAAAAAATTACTTATGAAACGAAAAAAACCGAAACAGTTCTATTCCTTTATTTTATCGAAAAATTTATAAGCGTAT
>JAISPX010000006.1 GCA_031274595.1 Prevotellaceae bacterium
ATATATTTAGTATCAATATATTTGATTTTTAAGTAACTAAAAAAATGAATTATTTTTAATCGAGTAACAAAATTTTGAACACCGAGTAACAAATGAGTAACAAAGAAGTAACAAAAAAAAGGCAAACGATTGAAAAATATTGTTTGCCTTTTGAAATTTTATTTAATCTCTAAATCCCTGTTTTTTAGTATTGTTTTTATCTTTTTTAAGGTTGTTTTTTTCTTTTGTTTTTTTGTGTTTTTGGTTGTTTTCTATTCTCGAATAATAGCAAACGCTATTTATATGTCTTACCTTTTGCGTATTAACGCATTTTTATATCATAAGCAAAATCATCTGTTTATGATGGCGCAAATATACAAAATTTTTTTGATATGCGTAAAAAAATAAAAAGGTTACCTGAAAATTTTCAGATAACCTTCCACAACCAATATTAAAAACTCATTATTCTGTTGCAACAACTTCTTCGTTATTGTCAACATTGGCATCAGTTTTTGCTTCAACTATTTCTTCTTTAACTGCTTTCGGCTCTGTCGGCTTGTTTACAGTTTCTTCAACAACTGTGGCATCTGTCGTTTTTTTCACACGGCTTCTGCGCGTTGTTTTCTTTGTTTCTTTTTTAGATGTTGCAAGCGCTGCTTCGTTAAAGTCAACCAATTCTATCATTGCCATGTCGGCGGCATCTCCTTGCCTAAAACCTGTTTTCAGTATTCGCGTATATCCTCCTGGTCGATACGCTACTTTCGGCGCAACATTACGAAACAGTTCTGATACTGCATATTTATCTTTTAGATAAGAAAATACCGTACGCCGCGAGTGTGTAGTATCGTCTTTTGATTTTGTAATAAGCGGTTCTACATACATGCGCAATGCTTTGGCTTTTGCCAAAGTGGTTTCAATACGTTTGTGCATAATTAACGATGACGCCATGTTTGCGAGTAAGGCTTTACGGTGTCCTGATTTTCTGCTTAAATGATTATAATTTTTATTATGTCTCATAGTTATTATTCTTTATCGAGTTTATATTTTGAAACGTCCATGCCAAACGATAATTTAAGATTTTCGAGAAGTTCGTCGAGTTCGGTAAGCGATTTTTTACCAAAGTTTCTGAATCGCAACAGGTCGTTTCTGCTTAATTTTACAAGTTCTCCAAGTGTTTTAATATCGGCAGCTTTCAGACAGTTAAGCGCTCTCACCGATAATTCCATATCAATCAAGCGTTGTTTGAGCAGCTGTCTTACGCGCAACAATTCTTCATCAAATTCGTCGGTAGTAGTTGCTTCGTCGGTTTCTATTGTTATTTTTTCATCACTGAAAAGCAAGAAGTGATAAATCAATACTTTTGCTGCTTTTTTAAGCGCTTCCTTAGGATGTACAGAACCGTCGGTAGTTATTTCTATTATTAATTTTTCGTAGTCGGTTTTTTGTTCTACCCTAAAATTATCGGTTGTGAAATTCACTTGTATAATAGGCGTAAATATCGAATCTATTGGAATTACTCCAAATTCGGCATTTTCGGGTTTATTTTCTTCGGCAGGAACCCATCCTCTGCCCTTTCCTATTGTGAGTTGTATTTGGAATTTTGTATTTTCGTCCATGTTGCAAATCACAAGTTCAGGATTAAGAACTTTGAATACCGACATATTTGCTCCGAGGTCTTTTGCTGTAAGAACAGTTTGCCCCAAAATGTTAATATTTATTTTTTCCGTATCTGTTCCTTCTATATCACTCTTTTTCAATCTTACTTTTTTGAGATTAAGAATGATATCAACTACATTTTCAATGACACCCGGAATTGTTGAAAACTCGTGGTCAATACCGGATATTTTTACTGATGTTATTGCGTATCCTTCCAACGATGAAAGCAGAACTCGCCTGAGTGCGTTTCCAACAGTAATGCCATAGCCGGGCTCTAATGGGCGAAATTCAAATCGTCCGAAAGTGTCGTTTGCTTCAAGCATTATTACTTGGCTTGGTCTCTGAAATGCTAATATTGCCATATTTTTGTATTTTATTAAAGTTTGTGAAGATTGAAGTATATCAGACTTCAATATCTTTCAATTATTTAGAGTACAACTCTACAATTAATTGCTCGTTTATAGTTTCTGGTATTTCGCTGCGGTCGGGTTTGCTGATATATTTTCCTGCAAGCTCCGCATTATCCCATTCCAACCATGAATATCTGCTTTTAGCAAGTCCGCTTAACGAATTTTGTATTGCTTCAAGCGATTTTGATTTTTCACGAACGCCAACAATATCGCCTACCTTTACAACGAAAGATGGAATATTGCACACATCTCCGTTAACTATAATGTGACGGTGACTTACAAGCTGACGAGCGGCTGCGCGCGTAGGCGCAATTCCCAAGCGATAAACGATGTTATCTAATCGGCTTTCAAGTAAAATGATAAGGTTTTCGCCTTTACGTCCTTTCATTTTTGATGCGCGTTCGTAAAAAGTACGAAACTGACGTTCAAGCAAGCCGTAAGTATATTTTACTTTTTGTTTTTCTTGCAACTGGATACCGTATTCGGATATTTTTTTGCGTTTTTTAGCTAATCCATGTTGTCCGGGAGGAAAGTTTTTCCTGTCAAGATATTTATCCGGACCATAAATAGGTTCGCCGAACTTACGTGCTATTTTTGTTTTAGGACCTATGTATTTTGCCATAATTCTCTATTTATAATATATTATTAAACTCTACGTCTTCCTTTTGGTCGACATCCATTGTGTGGAAGTGGTGTAACATCAATTATTTCTGTTATTTCAATTCCTGCCGAATTGATAGTACGCATTGCCGATTCGCGCCCGGATCCGGGGCCTTTAACAAATACTTTTACTCGGCGAAGCCCCAAGTCATAAGCTACTTTGGCGCAATCGGCGGCGGCTGTTTGAGCGGCATAAGGCGTATTTTTCTTTGAGCCTCTGAAACCCATTTTGCCTGCCGATGACCAACTTATAACCTGACCATCGTTATTTGTCAAAGAAATGATAATATTGTTAAAACTTGAATGTATATGGGCTTGCCCGGCAACTTCAACTTTTACAATTTTCTTTTTGGTTGTTCCTTGTTTTTTTGCCATTTTACTTACTATTTAGTTGCTTTTTTCTTGTTTGCTACTGTTTTTTTCTTTCCTTTGCGTGTACGGGCATTATTTTTTGTGCTTTGTCCACGCACCGGTAATCCTATACGGTGACGGATTCCGCGATAACATCCGATATCCATCAAGCGTTTAATATTCAGCTGAATTTGTGAACGAAGTTCTCCTTCTATTACATATTCGCTTCCAATGATATTACGAATTGCGGCTATTTGTTCGTCATTCCAATCTTTTATTTTGGTATTAACATCAACGCCTGCCTTCGCAAGAATAGTACGCGATGCGCTACGTCCTATTCCAAAGATATAGGTTAGTCCTATTTCTCCTCGTTTGTTGTCTGGTAAATCAACACCTGCTATACGTGCCATTTATTTTCTTGTTTAATTGTTTAACTGTTTATAATCTTTCAAGATTTTTCGGATTTTTATATCCATACTTTTATCCTTGACGTTGTTTGAACTTAGGATTTTTTTTGCAAATAACATATAAGCGACCTTTGCGCTTAACTATTTTGCAGTCATCACTACGCTTTTTAATTGATGCTCTTACTTTCATATCGCTTAGTTGTTTTAATTTATATTTATTTATTCGGATAACGGAATGATATTCGCGCTTTTGTCAAATCGTAAGGCGACATTTCTACGCGCACTTTATCGCCGGGAAGAATTTTTATATAGTGCATTCTCATTTTCCCTGAAATATGTGCTATCACAATGTGCCCATTGTCCAACTCAACACGAAACATTGCATTTGACAATGCTTCTATTACCGTTCCATCCTTTTCTATGGCTGCTTGTTTTGCCATTTTTTTTATTAATATTATTTTAATTTTTTAATATATTCCGAAGAATTAATTAATTGTTTCTTCTATAAATTTGAATGTCGACAATATATCTGCTTTTCCTCCGTTTGTTATGGCGACTGCAAGTTCAAAATGCGCAGAATATTTATTATCAATAGTGCGAACCGTCCAACCATCATTTTCCATATATATATTGCGTCTTCCTAAATTTATCATCGGTTCTATGCAAATTACCATTCCGTCTTGCAGTTTCGTTCCGTTTCCTTTTTTGCCATAATTCGGGACATCGGGTTTTTCGTGCATATTGCGTCCTATTCCGTGTCCTATCATTTCGCGAACAACCGAATATCCGTGCGTTTCTGCATGCGTTTGAATTGCATTTGAAATATCTCCTATTCGCGCATTGGGATTTATTTGTTCTATGCCTTTATACAAGCTTTCTTTGGTAACTTTCAAAAGATTTTCGGCTTCTGCGCTTATTTTGCCTACTGCAAAGGTATAAGCCGAGTCGCCATAAAAACCTTTCATTCGTGTTCCGCAGTCAACAGACACAATATCTCCCTCTTTCAAGCGATAGTTTGACGGTATTCCGTGTACAACTACGCTGTTTACCGATATGCAAAGTGTATTCGGGAAACCGTTATACCCTAAAAACCCGGGTACTGCTCCGTTATCACGAATAAACTCTTCGGCTATTTTGTCGAGTTCTATTGTTGTGATTTCCGGTTTTATATGTTTCCCGACTTCTGCCAAAGTTCTTGATACCAAAAGATTATTTTCTCTCAGTATTTCGATTTCTTCGTCGGTTTTCAAATTTATCATTAAATAAAGAACTTTTTTATTATCTGTTTTTCAATTACATTCCTGAACGACCTTTCAATTTGCCTGTCTTCATCAATCCATCGTAATGTCTCATCAAAAGATGACTTTCTATTTGCTGTAATGTATCAAGAACTACGCCAACAAGAATCAGCAATGATGTTCCTCCGTAAAATTGCCCGAATTGCCTGTCAATACCAAATATTAAGACTGCAAAAGTAGGAAGAATTGCCACTATTGCCAAAAATATCGAACCTGGCAATGTTATTCTTGACATAACATTATCCAAATATTCGGCTGTTTTTTTGCCCGGTTTTACTCCGGGTATGAAACCTCCGTTCTTTTTCATATCTTCCGCCATATTTGTGGGATTAACCGTTACGGCTGTGTAGAAGTATGTAAATATCATTACCAACAGTGCAAATATAAAGTTATATGCAAATCCGTATTGATTGTTTAATGCTGTTGAACCTGCAAATCCTGTGAATAACAAAGGAATCATCATTAATGCCTGTGCAAATATAATCGGCATAACTCCTGCTGCATTAATTTTCAACGGAATGTACTGACGTTGTCCGCCGTATTGTTTGTTGCCTATTATACGTTTTGCATATTGTACGGGGATTTTTCGTACTCCCTGTACAAGCGCTATACACGCCACAAACACCATAAACAAAACAATTATTTCGACAATAAACATCAAAATACCTCCTGTGGTTTGTGTAAATCGTGTTCCTACTTCGGCGACAAGCGCAAACGGAAGACGCGCAATAATACCAACCATAATTATCAATGATATTCCGTTTCCTATGCCTCTGTCGGTAATACGTTCTCCGAGCCACATCACAAACATTGTGCCGGCAAGAAGTATTACTGTTGACGTTATATTAAACCAAATTCCTTTTGCGAGGAATGCTGCTTCCGGCAATTGCAGATGAAGATTAACAACGTATGCTGGACCTTGAAATACAAGAATCAATATTGTCAGATAACGCGTATATTGGGTCATTTTACGGCGTCCGCTTTCGCCTTCGCGCTGCAACCGCTGAAAATAGGGTACCATGATTCCCAGCAATTGTATAACAATTGATGCCGAGATATACGGCATTATACCTAACGCAAATATTGAAGCATTACCAAATGCGCCTCCTGAAAACATATTGAGTAAGCCTATAAGTCCTCCGCTTGCTTGGCTTTCCAGATTAGAACCGCTTATTAAATTGGCATCTATTCCCGGAAGGACAACAAAACTTCCCAATCGATAAATCGCAACCAAAGCCAACGTGTACAAAATTCTGTTACGAAGTTCTTCAATTTTGAAAATATTTTTTATCGTTGTGATAAATTTTTTCATTTATTTTCTTTTTTAGATTTTTCGTCTATTTTAGCTACTGTTCCTTGTTGCGCTTCAATTAGTTCAACTGCTTTTTTCGAGAAAGCGTGCGCTACAACATCAAGTTTTGCCGTAAGCGTTCCGTTGCCTAAAATTTTCACAAGGTGGTTTTTCGATACAAGACCCGCTTCAACAAAAGTGTCAAATGTAAACGTTGTTGTGCCAAGTTTTTCGGATAAAGCCTGTAATGTTGAAACATTTATGGCTTTATATTCTTTACGGCTCATGTTTGTAAAGCCGTATTTCGGCAAACGTCGTTGTAACGGCATTTGTCCGCCTTCAAAACCTGCTTTGCGCGAATATCCTGAACGTGATTGGGCTCCTTTGTGTCCGCGTGTTGATGTTCCTCCGCGTCCCGAGCCTTGCCCGCGTCCTATTCTTTTATCTTTATGTGTTGATCCTTTTGCAGGACGTAAATTATTCAATTCCATAGTCTATCGGATTTGTGCGTTACTATTCTACTTCTTCTACTTTTATCAAGTGTCTCACTTTTTCTATCTGCCCTAACATTGATGGGGTTGCTTCTCGCTCAACACTACAGTTTATTTTTCTTAAACCTAAGGCAGCAAGGGTTGCTCGTTGGCTTTTGGTAGAACCTATTTTGCTTCTCACTTGTGTAATTTTATATTTTGCCATTTTGCTAATCTCCTTGAAATTTTATCCTTTAAACACTGCATTAAGCGAAATACCTCTAACTTCCGATACCGTATAGGCATCGCGTAGTTCCAACAAAGCGCGAACCGTGGCTTTCACCAGATTGTGCGGATTTGATGAGCCTTTGGATTTTGCCAGCACATCGGTAATTCCTACGCTTTCGAGCACTGCACGCATAGCGCCGCCGGCTTTTACTCCCGTACCCGGTCCGGCAGGACTGATATATACTTTTGCTCCGCCAAATTTAGCTACTTGCTCGTGTGGTATAGTGCCTTTGTAAACAGGAACTTTTACAAGGTTTTTCTTTGCATCTTCTGTTCCTTTTTGAACTGCCGTAGCAACTTCGTTGGCTTTCCCAAGCCCATAACCTATAATTCCGTTTTCGTTACCAACCACAACAATAGCGGCAAAACTAAAATGGCGTCCTCCTTTTGTTACTTTTGTAACACGTTGAACGGCAACCAATCTGTCTTTCAATTCCAAATCGGTAGTCTTTACTTTTTTGATATTTAAATTTACTGCCATAATCTTTTAAAATTTAAGACCGCCTTCGCGTGCCGATTCTGCCAAACTTTTTACTCTTCCGTGATATAAATATCCGTTGCGGTCGAAAACTATAGTTTCAATGCCTTTTTCTTTGGCTCTTTGAGCAATAAGTTTTCCTACTTCTTTTGCAACTTCTATTCCTGGTTTTCCTTTTACTTGTTCGGCAATAGCCTTATCGGTTGACGATGCCGCCGCAAGTGTTATGCGTTTCAAGTCATCTATAATTTGCACATAAATCTGTTTATTGCTTCTGTAAACAGACATACGAGGTCTTTCTGGTGTTCCGCTTACTGCTTTGCGAATACGATATTTAATTCTTTGTCTTCTTTCTGTTTTAGTAAGTGCCATACATTAATCTCCTAAATTATTTAGCGTTAGCGGATTTTCCTGCTTTACGACGTAATTGTTCACCAACAAACTTAATACCTTTTCCTTTGTATGGTTCAGGTTTACGCAATGAACGTATTTTCGCAGCAACTTGTCCGATAAGTTGTTTATCAATGCTGGTGAGCGTTAAAACAGGATTTCCTTTTCTTACAACAAACACCGAAGCTTTCACTTCGTCAGGTAGTTCAAAATGAATATCGTGTGAATATCCAAGACTAAATTCAAGTACTTGACCTTTAGCCTCAACTTTATATCCCACGCCTACAAGTTCCTGTTTGATTTCGTATCCTTTTGATACTCCCAACACCATATTATTCAACAACGCACGATAAAGTCCGTGCATTGAGCGATGACGCGGCTGATTCGTGGGACGTTCCAACGAAAACTTGCCGTCTTCTACCTTTACGGTGATGTCGGGGTCAACTTTTTGACTCAACTCACCGAGAGGTCCTTTAACCTTAACCACATTTCCGTTTTCTATTTTTACGGTTACGCCTTGTGGAAGGTTTACAGGTAATTTTCCTATTCTTGACATTATATTAAATTTTTAATATTAACTAATATAACATAAAACTTCACCACCAACGTTCAAATCACGGGCTTCTTTGTCTGTGATTATTCCTTTGGATGTCGATATTATTGCTATTCCCAAGCCATTAAGCACTTTGGGCATTGTTGCCGCATTTGCATAACGGCGCAACCCCGGTCGGCTCACGCGGTCGAGCGATTTGAGCGCCGGTTTTTTAGTTACAGGATGATACTTCAAAGCAATTTTAATTGTGCTTCGGATGCTGTCATCTATAAATTTGTAACTCAAGATGTAGCCTTTCTCATGTAGGATGCGTGTGATTTCCTTTTTGATTTTTGATGTCGGAATTTCCACTGTCTTATGTCCTACTCTTGATGCATTTCTAATTCGTGTTAGATAATCTGCAATTGGATCAGTCATTACTTTTTACTTTTTAATTTATAATTTTACTTTTTGTTTCGTTATTAATTCTTTTTATCAAATTTTTTCCGAAACATGATACGGTTATGTAACCGATATCCAGATTATTTTATTTATTAATTATCATTATTACAAGCATTTACCAACTTGCTTTTGTTATTCCAGGAATCAATCCTTGCGAAGCCATTTCGCGAAACTGTATGCGGCTGATGCCGAATAAACGCATGTATCCTTTCGGACGTCCTGTAATGGAACAGCGATTGTGTAGTCGTACGCGACTTGAGTTTTTGGGCAATTTTGCAAGACTTGCATAATCGCCTGCTTCTTTCAATGCTTTGCGTTTTTCCGCATATTTGGCAACCAGTTTTGCTCGCTTTACTTCGCGTGCTTTCATCGATTCTTTAGCCATATTATTGTTTCTTTTTTGCGTTTTTAAATGGTAATCCGAATTCGCGAAGAAGCGCATAAGCTTCTTCATCGTTATTAGTGTTTGTAACAAATGTCATTTCCATACCGAATATTTTTGTTACTTTATCAATATCTATTTCTGGAAATATTATTTGTTCGCGCACGCCTATTGTATAATTTCCTCGTCCATCAAATTTGTCGTGTATTCCCTGAAAGTCGCGGATACGCGGTAATGCTATTGATATCAGTCTGTCAAGAAATTCGTACATTTTTTCGCGACGAAGAGTAACCTTCACGCCTATTGGCATTCCTTTACGTAGTTTAAAGTTTGAAATGTCTCTTTTAGATTCCAATACTATTGCTTTTTGTCCTGTGATAGTTGCAAGTTCGTTTTGAGCTACTTCTATCAGTTTTTTATCGGCAACAGCTGCTCCAACTCCTTGGTTCACTACTATTTTTTCCAAACGGGGGACTTGCATAATAGATTTATAACCAAATTCTTTCATGAGTTTCGGCGTAATTTCTTCTTTATACTTTTTTTGCAAAGTTACTACGTAATTTTTCGGAATTATTTGTATTCCCGCGCTGTCTTTCTTTGTATCTTTCTTTGCCATTATTTAATCTCCTCGTTTGTTTTTTTAGAGTAACGAACAAGTTTCCCTGTTGATTCGCTTATACGGCGTCCTGTTTTTATCGGTTTGCCGTTAGCATCTGCCAATTGCAGGTTTGAGATGTGTATAGGCGCTTCTTTTTCTATAATTCCGCCCTGCGTGTTTTTTGAATCTGGTTTTGTATGTTTTTTCACCATGTTTACGCCTTCAACTATTGCTCGTTCTGTTTTAACAAGAATTTGCAACACTTTGCCTGTTTTACCTTTATCTTCGCCGGCATTTACGTAAACCACATCTCCCTTTTTTATGTGTAATTTTCTTTTCATTTCAACACATTTTATTATTATAATACCTCAGGCGCTAAAGAAACTATTTTCATATAGTTATCGCGCAATTCTCTTGCAACCGGACCGAATATACGTGTTCCGCGTATTTCGTCTTGATTATTCAGTAGTACGCAAGCATTGTCGTCAAAACGTATATAAGAACCGTCGGCACGACGTACTTCTTTTTTTGTTCTTACAATTACTGCTTTTGATACTGTTCCTTTTTTAGCATCGCCGCCCGGCATTGCGCTCTTTATGGTAACAACTATTTTGTCGCCCAATGAGGCATAGCGTCTTTTTGTGCCTCCCAATACGCGGATGCAAAGTACTTCTTTTGCTCCGCTGTTATCTGCTACCAGCAATCTTGATTCTTGTTGTATCATAACTACTTAACTTTTTCAATTATTTCTACTAAACGCCAGCATTTTGTTTTGCTCAGCGGGCGTGTTTCCATTATGCGCACTGTATCGCCTTCGCTTGATTCATTTTTTTCGTCGTGCGCAACAAGTTTTGTTGTTTTGTTCACAAATTTTCCGTATATCGGATGTTTCACTTTGCGTTTTACGGCAACAACTATGGTTTTTTCCATTTTGTTGCTTACAACAATTCCTATTCTTTCTTTTCTAAGATTTCTTTCCATAAACGATTATTTTTTCTCGTTAGTTTGTTTTTGTTGCAGTACAGTAAGCATACGTGCTATATTTTTTCGCGATTCTTTGAGTTTTGAAGTATTTTCTATCGGCGATATAGCATGATTCATTTTCATTGTCGAAAGATTTGTTTTTTCTGTTTCTATGCGTTCAATCAAGTCATTAATTGCCATTTCGCGTATTTCTGCTGTTTTCATATCTTTTTTATTTTATAATGATTCTTCAACATAATCTCTTCTTACAATGAATTTTGTTGCTATAGGAAGTTTTTGTGCGCCTAAGCGTAATGCTTCTTTTGCTACTTCCAAGGGTACGCCTTCTGCTTCAAAAATTATTCTACCGGGATTTATTGTTGCCACAAATCCTTCGGGGTTACCTTTACCTTTACCCATACGCACTTCTGCGGGTTTTTTAGTAATAGGTTTATCGGGAAATACACGAATCCAAATTTGTCCTTCACGTTTCATGTAACGAACTATTGCCTGACGTGCAGCTTCCAATTGGCGACCTGTCATCCAGCATTCTTCCATTGCTTTTATTCCGAATGATCCAAATGCCAACTGGTTTCCCCTTTGGGCATTTCCCTTCATTTTACCTTTTTGCTGCCTTCTGTATGTTGTCTTTTTCGGCTGTAACATTTTTTTTCTCCTTAGAATCCATTTTTATTTTTTAGATCTTCTTCCGCCTTCACGTTTAGGGCGTCTGTCGTTATTACGTTCATTACGTCCTCCGCTAAATCCTCCGCCTGCAGGTCCTGCCAATGCGGCAACTCCTACGTTTGGTGAAAGGTCGCGTTTTCCGTAAACCAGTCCGTTGCAAATCCAGACTTTGATACCAAGCAAGCCTACTTTTGTAAGCGCTTCGGCAAGTGCATAATCTATATCTGCACGGAATGTGTGTAATGGAATACGTCCTTCTTTCAAAGTTTCGGTACGCGCCATTTCGGCTCCGCCTAAACGTCCTGAAATCTGGATTTTAATACCTTCGGCGCCCATGCGCATTGTTGCTGCAATTGCTGCTTTAAGAGCGCGACGATATGGCAATCTGCCTTCTATCTGACGTGCTATTCCGTTTGCTACAATAACAGCATCTATATCCGGACGTTTTATTTCGAAAATATTGATCTGTATTTCTTTATTAGTTATTTTTTTCAATTCTTCTTTCAACTTATCTACTTCACTACCTGCTTTTCCGATAATCATTCCCGGACGCGCGGTATTGATGGTAACAGTAATAAGTTTGAGTGTACGTTCTATAATTATTTTGGATATTCCTGCTTTTGAAAGACGTGCATTAAGGTATTTACGTATTTTTGCATCTTCAACTATTTTTGACGAAAAATCTTTACCTCCATACCAGTTTGAATCCCATCCGCGAATTATTCCTAATCTATTTCCTATTGGATTTACTTTTTGTCCCATATTATTTTTCCTCTGCTTTCTTACCCAAAATTATTGTTACGTGATTTGACCTTTTACGTATTCTATGTGCTCGTCCTTGCGGGGCGGGTTGAATTCTACGCAGTATTCTTCCTCCATCTACAAAGATTTCTTTAACACATAAATTACCTTCTTCCAAATCTTTTACGCCTTCATTTTTCGATTCCCAATTTTTAATTGCAGATTTAAGCAATTTTTCAAGACGCAACGATGCTTCTTTTTTTGTATATTTAAGAATATCTAGTGCGCGTCCTACTTCTATCCCGCGTATCAAATCTGCCACTAAACGCATTTTGCGTGGCGAGGTCGGGCAGTTATTGAGTTTCGCATAACCTTTAAGTTTTTTTTCTTCTTTCAGCTTTTCAGCCATCAATCTTTTTCTTGCACCCATTATGTTATAAATATTTTGGCGTTACTTATTACTTTTTATTTCCTGCATGACCCGAAAATTTACGTGTCGGAGCAAACTCTCCGAGTTTATGTCCTACCATGTTTTCGGTAATATAAACAGGTATAAACTTATTTCCGTTGTGTACGGCTATTGTGTGTCCTACAAAGTCAGGAGCAATCATACTTGCGCGTGACCAAGTTTTTATCACTGCCTTTTTATTTGCTTCGTTCATAGCAGTGATTCTCTTTTCCAGTTTTGGTTCTATATATGGACCTTTTTTCAGTGATCTACTCATGTTATTCTCTTCTCCTTAAATTATTTTTTACGACGTTCAAGAATAAACTTCTTTGAATTTTTCTTAGGATCGCGTGTCTTATAACCTTTAGCAGGGATACCTTTCCGTGAACGAGGATGTCCGCCGGAAGCTCGTCCTTCGCCACCGCCCATTGGATGATCAACAGGATTCATTACTACGCCTCTGTTGCGTGGTCGACGACCAAGCCAGCGTTTTCTTCCCGCTTTACCGTGTTGTTCAAGACTATGATCGGCATTCGATACTGTTCCTACGGTTGCTTTACAAGTTACCAATACCATACGGGTTTCTCCTGAAGGTAATTTTACAATTGCGTATTTTCCTTCGCGTGCTATAAGCTGAGCATAAGTTCCTGCGCTACGTGCCATTACCGCTCCTTGTCCCGGATGCAGTTCGATATTGTGAACTACTGTTCCAAGAGGAATTTCGGAAAGGAATAATGTATTTCCTACTTCTGGGGCTATGCCTGCGCCTGAATTTATTTTTTGTCCTACTTTCAATCCGTTTGGAGCGATAATATATCGTTTTTCTCCATCGGTATAAACAACAAGAGCAATGCGGGCGCTACGATTGGGGTCATACTCAATAGTTTTCACTGTTGCCTGTATTCCATCTTTTTCCCGTTTAAAATCTACGATTCGGTACATACGTTTGTGTCCGCCGCCAATATACCGCATTGTCATTTTTCCGTCGTTGTTGCGTCCGCCTGTTCTTTTCAATGGCGCCAACAACGATTTTTCAGGTTTTGATGCTGTTAAATCATCAAATGTACCTATTATTTTATGTCTCGTTCCGGGTGTTACCGGTTTAAACTTTTTTACTCCCATAATGCTTAGATGTTACTGAAAAGGTCTATTTTATCATCTCCTTTAAGGGTTACAAAAGCTTTTTTGTAACGATTAGTTCTACCCGATACAAATCCTGTTTTGGTGTTTCGGGTCTTAGTTTTTCCATGATAGTTGGCAGTGTTAACTCTTTCTACAGACACCTTGTATATAGCCTCAATGGCTTCTTTTATCTGTATTTTGTTAGCTCTGTGGTCAACTACAAAACCGTAACAATTCAATTTATCGCCTTGAATTGTCATTTTTTCGGTTGATAGGGGCTTAATTATTATTTCCATAACTTATTCTATTCCAAAAGTTTTGTGTAAAACATCTATTGTTGTTTCAAATAAAACAAGTTTAGATGCATTCATAATATCATAAGTTGATAATTCAGAAACAGTGATTACTTTCACTTTTGCAAGATTACGAGCCGACAAAAAAAGATTTTTGTTTGGTTCTGAAAGTATCATTAATGTTTTTTGATTATCGAATTTAAGATTACTGCTCAATTTGATGAATTCTTTAGTTTTTGGAACTTCAAAATTGATGTTTTCAACCACTGTTATTGCATCTTTTTGAGCTTTGTATGTAAGAGCGCTCATACGAGCAAGTTTCTTAACTTTTTTATTTAGTTTAAAGCTATAATCGCGTGGTTTAGGTCCAAATACACGACCGCCGCCTACGTATATATTTGCTTTTATACTTCCATGACGCGCTCCGCCTCCGCCTTTTTGGCGTCCCATTTTCTTTGTGCTGTAAGCAACTTCCCATTTTTCTTTTGTTTTATGGGTTCCCTGACGCTGATTTGCAAGATATTGTTTTACATCAAGATAAATTGCATGGTCGTTTGGCGTGATGTCGAAAATGGTATTATCAAGCGTTGCTGTTTTCGCCGTTTTGCTTCCGTTAATATCGTAAATTGCTAATTCCATTTTTCTCAATCCTCAATTATTAAATACGAACCTTTTGCTCCCGGTATAGAGCCTTTCACTAATAACAAATTATTTTCGGGTATAACCTTTAATATTCTAAGGTTTAACACTTTTACTTTATCACCGCCCATTCGTCCGGCAAGACGCTTGCCTTTGAATACGCGTGAGGGGTACGACGATGCTCCCATTGAACCGGGCGCTCGCAAACGATTGTGCTGTCCGTGAGTTTGTCCTCCGACGCCGCTAAATCCGTGACGTCTTACCACACCTTGAAATCCTTTTCCTTTTGAGACTCCTGTAACATCCACCCAAGTGTCTTCGCTAAAATCGGCTACTGTAACTAGATCGCCGAGCAGCAATTCTCTGCTGAATGTTTTTGCAACTTCTGCAACCTTGTATTTTGGCGCAGTATTTGCCTTTTTGAAATGTCCCAAAAGGCAGTTGTTGGTGCGTTTTTCTTTTTTATTGTCATAGGCAAGTTGAACGGCTTCGTAGCCATCTACTTCAACTGTTCTCACTTGCGTGACAACACATGGACCAGCTTCAATTACGGTACAGGGTATATTTTTCCCTTCCGCATCAAAAACGGATGTCATTCCGATTTTTTTTCCAATAATTCCTGGCATGTTTGTTTGTTTAATTTTTAATTAAAACTTACTTAATCTATTTACAAGATTTACGTAAGAATTGTTTTTATTATTTTATTAATTATCATTTCTAATCTTTGTAATTATTCATTTCGCATTAGCGAAAGAATTTATCACACTTTAATTTCTACTTCCACTCCGCTTGGTAATTCAAGTTTCATAAGCGCATCAACTGTTTTTGGCGTAGAACTGTAAATATCAAGCAAACGTTTAAATGCGCACAGTTGAAATTGTTCACGTGCTTTTTTGTTTACAAAAGTAGAACGGTTTACCGTAAAAATCTTCTTTTGTGTGGGAAGCGGTATAGGTCCACTTACAATTGCACCTGTTAATTTAACTGTTTTTACGATTTTCTCTGCTGATTTATCAACAAGAGAGTGATCGAATGATTTGAGTTTTATTCTAATTTTTTGACTCATTATATTAAACTGTTTAAAATTTCATTTTTAATTTATTTAGGTTTCTTTTAATCATCTGCATTTTTCTTGCCTGATGCTTTTTCTATTACTGTTTTTGCAATACTTGCAGGCACTTCATCGTAATGAGAAAATTCCATTGTTGATGTTGCGCGTCCTGATGTAATTGTACGTAATACTGTTACATATCCGAATTGTTCCGACAAAGGAACTTTTGCTTTTACCACTTGCGCGTTTCCCTTAGCTTCTGTTCCTACAATTATTCCTCTTCGGCGGTTCAAATCGCCAATCACATCTCCCATGTATTCATCGGGAGTAACAACTTCCAACGACATAATAGGTTCCATCAATACAGGGTCAGCTTTTATTGCCGCATGTCTGAATGCCGTGCGAGCGCAAATTTCAAACGAAAGCGAATCGGAATCAACAGGATGGAATGAACCGTCTTTCAATTCTATTTTCATACTTTCAATTTCGTAACCTGCAAGAGGCCCGTTTACCATTGCCGCTTTAAATCCTTTTTCTACTGACGGAATGTATTCGCGCGGAATATTGCCGCCTTTTACGCTGTCAACAAATTGCAATCCTACAGTTTCTTTATTGTCGGCAGGTCCTATTGTTATTATAATATCAGCAAATTTACCACGACCGCCTGTTTGTTTTTTGAATACTTCGCGATGTTCGTAAGTTTTGCGTAATGCTTCTTTGTAGTTAACCTGCGGCGCACCTTGATTAATTTCCACGCCAAATTCGCGTTTCAGTCGGTCAACAATGATTTCCAAATGAAGTTCGCCCATTCCGCTAATGATTGTTTGACCGTTATCTTCGTCTGTTTTTACAGTGAAAGTAGGATCTTCTTCGGCAAGTTTACCAAGCGCAATACCTAATTTATCAAGGTCTTTCTGCGTTTTGGGTTCAATTGCCAAACCAATCACAGGATCGGGAAATGTCATTGATTCCAAGGATATTACATGTCTTTCGTCACAAATAGTATCGCCTGTTCTTAAATCTTTAAAACCTACGCATGCGCAAATATCGCCTGCTTCGACAAATTCAATAGGATTTTGCTTGTTTGAGTGCATTTGATATAGTCGAGCAACACGTTCTTTCTTTTGCGAACGGCTGTTATAAACATAACTTCCTGCATCAAGACGTCCCGAATAAACTCGTATAAATGCCAGACGTCCGACATAAGGGTCGGTTGCGATTTTGAATACTAATGCACAAAACGGTTCTTTTGCATCTGCTTTGCGTGATATTTCTTTGTCATTATCGTCAACTCCAATCACTTCGCCTTTATCCAGCGGACTTGGCAAATAACGGATAATCGCATCAAGCAGATATTGCACGCCTTTGTTTTTGAACGATGAACCGCACATTACAGGCACAACTTTCATTGCTATTGTTGCTTTACGCAATGTTTCCACTATTTCGTCTTCCGATATTAAATCCGGATTTTCAAAGAACTTTTCAAGTAATTCATCATTAAATTCGGCTATTGCTTCGATAAGTTTTTCACGAGCAGCGGCAACTTCTTCTTTCATCCCATCAGGAACTTCTTTAACTACAAAGTTATTCGTTACCGTTTTGTCATCAAAGAATATATAGGCTTTGTTTGTTATGAGGTCAACAACGCCTTCGAATAACTCTTCCGCTCCAATTGGCAATACGATTGGAATGGGATTTGTCGCTAATTTTTCCTGCATTTGTTGAACTACGCTCATAAAATCGGCGCCTGTTCTATCCATTTTATTTACGTAAGCTATACGGGGAACTCCATATTTTTCGGCTTGACGCCATACCGTTTCGGATTGAGGTTCAACTCCTCCTACTGCGCAAAATGTTGCAACTGCTCCATCCAGCACTCGCAATGAGCGTTCTACTTCTACCGTAAAATCAACGTGTCCCGGCGTATCAATAAGGTTTATCTGATATGTTTTATCTGTGTAATTCCAAAATGTTGTTGTTGCTGCCGATGTGATGGTGATTCCACGTTCTTGTTCCTGCACCATCCAATCCATAGTAGCCGCTCCATCGTGTACTTCTCCGATTCGATGTGTTTTTCCTGTATAAAACAAGATGCGCTCTGATGTAGTTGTTTTACCTGCATCAATGTGAGCCATAATTCCTATGTTTCTCGTATATTTTAAATCTCTTACTGCCATCTATTTTTATTTATTCTCAATCGTGCGGAATTAAAATTTAAAATGTGCAAATGCTTTGTTTGCTTCCGCCATTCTATGCATATCTTCTTTACGTTTGAATGCCGCACCTTCCTGATTGTAAGCTGCTATTATTTCGGCGCACAATTTTTCTGCCATCGAGCGTCCCGAACGTTTACGCGCAAAAACAATCATATTTTTCATACTAATTGAAATTTTTCTTTCGGGTCTCACTTCAATAGGCACTTGAAAATTTGCACCGCCAATACGTTTACTTTTAACCTCAACCTGAGGCGTAACATTTTCCAGCGCTTTTTTCCAAATGTCAAGAGGAGCCTTATCAGAATCTTTCATCTTCTCACCTATCATATCTATGGCATCATAGAATATTTTATAGGCGATACTCTTCTTTCCCTGTAACATCAAACCGTTTACAAAACGGGTAACTATTACGTCACCAAATTTGGGGTCGGGAAGTAGAATCCTCTTTTTAGGCTTCGATTTTCTCATTTGTTTTTAATTTTCTTTATTTAAATATTTCTAATCTATAAGAACTATTTGTTCTTTATTTCTCATTTTTTCTTTGGACGTTTAGTTCCATATTTAGAACGCCGTTGATTGCGTCCTTCTACTCCTGCTGCATCAAGCGCTCCGCGCACAAGGTGATAGCGTACTCCAGGAAGGTCTTTAACACGACCGCCACGAACAAGAACTATTGAGTGTTCCTGCAAATTGTGTCCTTCGCCCGGAATATATGCATTCACTTCTTTTCCATTAGTTAATCTTACACGTGCAACCTTACGCATTGCCGAATTAGGCTTTTTGGGCGTGGTAGTGTAAACGCGTACACATACGCCACGGCGTTGGGGACATGCATCTAATGACGGCGCTTTACTGCTGTTTTCTGCCTGTAAGCGTCCTTTTCTTACTAATTGTTGAATTGTTGGCATAAATTACTGTTATTCAAATATATTATTTTATTCTTTTCCTCAAAATGGGTTGCAAAGGTAATTCATTTTTTCAATATGGCAAATATTTATCAATAATTTTTTGACATTTTGGGGTACTTTTTACCCTTTCCGAATGTTAAACTTTCTTAAATAACTATTTCGCTTCGTTAAAATCACCATAAAAACAAAATTTCCAGCAGAATTTAAATGTTAATTTTTCTAAAAAAGTCAAAAATGAATATAATCTTCTAAAACGCTATTAAAAAATGGTTAATGATATAATGATTAATAGTAAATCGTAAATAACAAAATAGTAAATAGAATGAGGCTGTCTTAAAAGTCAATTTAAACACAAATATCACCAAGAAACCGCAAGGGTCGGAAAGTTTATATCGCTGGCATTATGCCCTTTGTGAACTTCGTGAAAATTCTTTGCGAACTTTTTGTTTGAGAAATATCTCTTTCAAGACAGCCTCCTTTTCTAATAAAAAAAGACTGTCTCCTAAAACTTACGAGACAGCCTCATTGGGGGACAAATTGAAGGTTTCGTACTCGGCGGGGACAATATTCGATTCCTCTAAATACAGATCAAGGGTGTCGCCGGTTTCTTTTATTTCTACTAACTCAAAATATTCTACGATCTCGGTGGGCAATACATATTTTGTTAATGACTGCAATAAATTATCTTTTTCCATTTTTTACCGCAAAGGTAATATTCTTTTGACACAGGGTTTTACTGGTGAGCCTTGAAAACGGCACAGCCACTTCCCACTCGTTAGGAAACGAGTGGGAGCATGGACGGCGTTTATATGTTTTAAAATTTTATATAAGGGGGATTTGTGTTGTGTTGTGTTGTGTTGTGTTGTGTTGTGTTGTGTTGTGTTGTGTTGTGTTGTGTTGTGTTGTGTTGTGTTGTGTTGTGTTGTGT
>JAISPX010000025.1 GCA_031274595.1 Prevotellaceae bacterium
TTGATAATCACAAACATAGTATTCATAGTAAATTTATATCCTGAGAAAAAATATTTATAAAATCAAAATTATCTTCATGGCTTGCCGATAACATAATAGTTGAGATTTATTATTAAAAATGCATTTTGTTGTTATTATGCTGTGAATTAGTAGATAAAACATTAAAAATAATTTATTTTGAAATTTAAATATCAATCATTTTTTGCTTATACAAATCTATTTTGTACTTTTACAAATTAAAATATTTTTTATGAAAAAACTAAATACAGGCGACAAAGCTCCGGACTTTTCGGGTATCAATCAAGATGGAAAAACAATAACGCTTGCCGATTTCAAAGGCAAAAAATTAGCGCTGTATTTTTATCCCAAAGATAACACTTCGGGCTGTACAGCTGAGGCTTGCAGCCTTCGAGACGGTTACGCTCATTTTCTAAAACAGGGATATGAAATAGTCGGAGTAAGTACCGATAATGTTGCATCTCATCAAAAGTTTACGGAAAAATATTCGATACCGTTTAGTTTGATTGCCGATACGGATAAAAAAATAGTTGAAGATTATGGCGTTTGGGGAGAAAAAAAATTTATGGGGAAAACATATATGGGTACGGTAAGAACAACATTTATTATTGATGAAAATGGAATTATAGAAAATATTATCGAAAAAGTTGACACAAAAAATCACGCAGAACAAATACAGTCTCAAAAATAAAATATCAAATATAAAAAACAGAATAACATAAAAATATGGCAAAAGAAAAAGAAGCGCAAAACATCAATACCGATAAACTGAAAGCGCTGCAAGCAACTCTTGATAAAATTGAAAAAGATTTTGGCAAAGGCACAATAATGAAAATGGGCGACAAGCCTGTTGCCGACGTATTAGTAATTTCGTCAGGTTCGATAGGACTTGACCATGCGCTTGGAATCGGCGGATTTCCTCGCGGAAGAGTGGTTGAAATTTTTGGTCCTGAATCAAGCGGAAAAACCACACTTGCAATTCACGGAATTGCCGAAGCGCAAAAACTTGGAGGCATAGCGGCAATTATCGATGCCGAACATGCTTTTGACAGAACTTATGCCGAAAAACTCGGAGTAAAAGTTGATACATTGTTGATTTCACAACCCGACAACGGCGAACAGGCTCTTGAGATTGCAGACAATCTTATACGTTCCGGAGCAATTGATATTATCGTTATTGACTCGGTAGCCGCACTTACGCCAAAAGCCGAAATAGAAGGCGATATGGGCGATTCGCGCATGGGTTTGCAAGCTCGCTTGATGTCGCAGGCATTACGCAAACTTACGGCAAATATAAGCCGTACAAATACATGTTGCGTTTTCATAAATCAATTGCGTGAAAAAATCGGAATAATGTTCGGAAATCCCGAAACAACAACAGGCGGAAATGCGTTGAAGTTTTACGCTTCGGTGCGTCTGGATATTCGGCGCGTTACTCAAATGAAAGATGGCGAAGATGTTACAGGCAATCGCGTGCGTGTAAAAGTTGTGAAAAATAAAGTTGCACCACCTTTCCGCAAAGCCGAATTTGACATAATGTTTGGCGAAGGAATCTCAAAAGTCGGCGAAATTATTGATATGGGAGTCGAACTTGGAATTATAAAGAAAAGCGGTTCATGGTTCAGTTATAACGACACAAAATTAGGACAAGGTCGAGATGCCGTTAAACAATTATTTTACGATAATCCCGAACTTGCCGACGAACTGGAACAAAAGATACGTACGGAATTGGCAAATAAAAAAGATTGATTAATGATATAATGAAACATTAAGCATGCTTTAATTGCTGTTAAGTATGACTTTCGGTATTTGTTTTGATTTGCTGATTGTGGCTTATATCTGACTGATATACAAAAAATCAGACTGCATATAAAATCATAATTCCGTGCATCGCATAAAAACACAAAATGAGAGATTTTTGGTTGTCGCAAAAAAAAATTAATTTTGCATCAAAACAAATTATAGATGAAATTGTCGAAACCAATAAAATTATTAGCAGTTGCAATATTGTTGTTCGTTATATTGTTTGCAACAAGCAAAATGCCAAGCATTGCCGAATGGTATATTGTAAATATATATCCGTTGCTTGCCGTAGCGCTTTCGTTTTTCTCCGCTTTATTTCCGTTTTCGCTGTTTGACATTTTCACCATACTTGCAATTATTGCTTTTGTTGTGCTGATTTTTTTAATGCTTTTCAAAAAAATAAAACGCTCCAAAGCCTTATATATAATAGCATATTCGTTTTTATTTATAATCGCTTATTTTTATTTTTCGTGGGGATTTTCTTATTTTCGTAAAGATTTTTACACGCGCTGCGATATTCAAAAATCCGAATACAATGCAGAAAATTTCAAGATGTTTGTAAAAAATTTTGTTGATGATGCAAACGCCGCATACGTTGATATAGACCGCATTGACAAGAATGATATAAACAAAAAAATAGAACAGCAATACGAAAAACTGAAAGATGTTCTAAAAATAAAATATCCAAACGGAAAACGACAACCCAAGCGAATGTTGTATGAATTTTTGCATACAAAAATAGGCGTTTCGGGATATTTCGGTCCGTTTTTCAACGAGATTCATGTCAACGATTTTGTTCTGGATTTTGAATATCCTTTTACATTGGCTCACGAAAAAGCCCATCAGTTTGGAGTTGCAAGCGAAGCGGAATGTAATTTGTTTGCTTTCATTGTGTGCGCAACAAGCAACGAACCTCAGTTATGTTATAGCGCATACATTTCAACGATAGGATATGTGCTTAATAATTACCAAAAAGCATTTCCCGAAGATTACAAAAATATGCTTGCCGATATCGACAGCAAAATTATTAACGACTTGACAACTATGTCTAAACACTGGCTGGAAGCAAGAAATCAAACATTATCCGATGCTCATAAAGTTGTTTACGACACATATCTTAAAACAAATAATATAAATTCGGGCATAAAAAATTATTCTGAAGTTGTAAACTTATTAATATCAACATACAATATAATTATTAAATGATAAAAAAGGTTTTGTGCATATTGACAGTTATTTTTGTATCTGCGTTTTGCACAAATGCGCAGACACAGGCAACGCAACCATCTTATTATCTTGACTATATTGTAGAAAACGGCGACACAATATTCCTTATGCCAATAGAGGAATTGAAAGTTGTTGCCGCGCCGAAATTCAAAAGCAAGCGCGACTGGAAAAATTATTACAGAATGGTTTACAACCTGCCGCGAGTTTACCCTTATGCGCAAATAGCAAAAAACAAACTTGCCGAAATGGATATGCAATTTTCAAAAATCAACAACAAACGGCAACGAAAAGAGTACATAAAAACCGTTGAAAAAGAAATGATGAACCAGTATAAATCGGCAATGAAAAAGTTAAGCCTGTCGCAAGGGAAAATGCTGATAAAACTCATAAACAGAGAAACAGAAACAACGGTTTATCAAATTGTTAAAGAAATGAAAGGCGGATTTTCCGCATTTTTTTGGCAAGGCGTTGCCGCCATTTTCGGCGCAAGCCTGAAATATAAATACGATAAAAACGGAAACGATGCAATTCTCGAAAAACTTGTAACCATATACGAATACGGCGACTACAACGAACTTTACAAAAAAGTTTTTGGAATGGGAATCGAAGAACACACAAAACAAATGCAGAAAAAAAGAAATAAAAATTAATGGTTAATGATAAATGATAATGGATTGCTTCACCTTACAGGTTCGCAAATGACGCCAAATAGTTTTCCACTTTACAACTAAATAAAATGATTTAATGATATAATAGTAAATTGTAAATAACAAAATAGTAAATAGACTATCAATTTCCGTTATATTGCATATTGCCGTTGAATGCCGAAGATATTTGTTCGGCAAATGAATCCAAACCTGTTTGTATTTTATTTTTCAGCATCATCTTCAGCATCATGTTCATTTTTGCGTGCAATACGAGTCGCATTCGAGTATCGTAAGGCGCAACCTGCTTTAATTGTACCCAAAATAAAAATTCAAACGGAACTTTACCTATTCCCATATATTTTATCATCGAAAAAGGTTCTCTGTTAAGAATTTTCAGTCCCATAGCGATACCTTTTACCGTGAATGTACATTCGTCTGCTGTTGCCAGAAAATCGTCAATCTGCTCGCGTGGTATTAGTTGCGAAAATTTGCCGAAATCCGAAAAGAAAACATAAATATCTTCGGCTTGACGTTGTATTGATACTGTTTTACTTATATATTCCTGCATTTTATTTTTTCCAAGTTTCGGGTGATTTTCTCCAATTGTTGATGATTTCCATGTCTTCGGCATTTATATAACCGTATTTTATTGCTTCGCTCAAAAGAGTTGTATAATTGCAAAGCGTTGTCAAATCGCAGTTTGCTGCTGCAAAATTTTGACTTGCCGCATCAAATTCATAACTGAAAATAGCCAACATTCCAAGTACTTTGCAATTTGCTTTTCTGATTGCATCAACAGCCGCGATGCTGCTTGCTCCCGTAGAAACCAAATCTTCGATAACAACAACCTTGCTGTTTTCGGTCAATTCGCCTTCAATCAAATTTTCCATGCCGTGCGATTTTGGCGAAGAACGAACATACGCAAAAGGCATATTCAGCATTTCGGCAACCAATACGCCGTGCGCTATTGCTCCTGTTGCTACGCCTGCAATAATTTCACAATCGGCATACTGTTCTTTTATTTTTTCGGCAAATGCGGTATAAATTAATTTTCGGATTTCAGGATACGAAAGTATTTTTCTGTTGTCGCAATAAATCGGCGAATTCCATCCCGAAGCCCAGACAAAATGCCTGTGAGGATTTATCTTCACGGCTTTAATCTGCAATAAACTATTTGCTATTTGTTTTGCTGTTTCGTTCATATTTCTTAATTTTGTGCAAAAATAACAATTAATAACAAGAAGTTTATTTTTGTTATTAAAAATTTAATTTCAATCTGTTTTTAAGAATATGTAGAAAATTCACAATCCATCGATTTGAACGATACAGTTATGAAAAAAGTTTTTTTTAACGATAGATTTATTGCTTTCGGCTGCGATAATAAAATTTGCGAAACCCAAGCCGAATATAATATTTATGAATTAGATACGTTTGCCGAACTTCCGTATTTACTGAATAAGTTTTTGTATAATTGTACAGAAAACGAATTGTATGTTGCCTGCAAAAACGAAGATGAAACTTTCGTCGCTTTTTGCGATTTGTTTGATATGATTTTTGCCGGCGGCGGTCTTGTGCGCAATTCCAGCGGCGATGTGTTAATGATATATCGCTACGAACATTGGGATTTGCCGAAAGGCAAGCAGGAAGCAGGCGAAAACATTGCATGTACGGCAATTCGCGAAGTAAAAGAAGAATGTGGAATAAAGGATGTAACATCAGGCAATTTTTTAACCGAAACATACCATTGTTATTTTATGGATGGCAAGTTGATGATGAAACGTAATTTTTGGTATGAAATGTTTTGCAATGACAAAATTTTAATTCCTCAGACAGCCGAAAATATTGAAAAAGCGGAATTTGTGCCTGTGGATAAATTACCTGAACGTCTTAATTACACATACGCTTCGATACGTGAAGTCTTTATTAAAGCAGGTTTGTTGAAATGATTTCCATAATAGATGATGATTGCGAAAGGAGCAATTTTAAGCGATTAATTATTGGCGTTTGATTGTATTCGGCAGAATTTATTTTATTCAAAGATTTTATTTATTCTTAATTTTTGTATTTTCATCATGGAGGAGTGTATTGATTTTGCAAAATAATGAGTTAATATACAAAAAAAATAGGTAAATCAGCGCAAATATTGTAATATGTAATTTACTGTAAATCACTATATATACATTTTAGATTAATAAAAAAAAGTTTTTTTTAACAGTTTTTGTAACAGTATTTCATATAAATACCCGACCTTTGCACCACAATTAAATACTAATTGTAATTTTTGAAAGTTTACAAGTATCATTTAACAGTTTATAATTCGCTGTTATCTATGTCTTCTCTTGAAGAAATATATTTGTAAAAAATGTACAAGAACATTTACAACATTTTTATCTTTCAAATCCGTACTAAATAACAAAAATAAATTTTGTAAAGACGCTGTTAGAAATATCGCGCCAAAACAAAAATTATTTTGAGCAAAAAAATAAAGGTCAAAAACCAATGTTTTTTATGTGTCATAAATACCAAATTATACACTTGTTGCAGTCCATAATTCTGTAAAGTAAATATCTCGGACAATTCTACGCACAATAAATTATCGGTATCTGAAAATTCAGCGGCATTTTAAACAAAAAACAAATGGATTTATATTTTTTTCCGAGCATAAAAAGTTGAATTTATGTCATTTTGCTTATATAACAAAAAGAATGGATTTTTTATGTAACGGTTATTTGACAAAAATGTGAATAATTTGCGCATTTTTAGGATGGGTAGAATTATATATAGGAAGTAAAATGAATTTGAAATACAAAAAATAGGAGAAAAAAATTATGAAAAACAAAGAAAAACAAATTATGGACACAAATTATGCTGATAACAATGAAATTTACATTGAGTGTATTGAGAAAAACAAAAAAGGGGAAATTAATATAGCCGAATCGCCTCAGATAAGGCTCTTTTTTATACAGAAAGGTTCTTGCTCTTTTTTCTGTGCAAAACATTTTGATGTGTCGCTTGAAAGCGGGCATGTGGTTTTGGTACCGCCACGAAATAACTGCATTATAAATGTAGAAAGCAGTATTCAATTGCTGATTATTTATTTAACTATTGATTTAAATTTCTGTAACGATTTTCCGTTTGAAGCGCTAATTAAAGTTGAAGACAAACTTACAAATATACCTCAAAAAGATGAAGTTGCCTTTTTGAAAATTAATAAAACAATGTTTGATTACTTGAAACATATAAAACAATGTTTGTCAAACGGAATAAAAGGTGCGGAATTTTTTCAGATGAAACAAAAGGAATTGCTTTATTACTTTGGGAAATGCTATAAAAAGGAAGAATTATATTACTTCTTCAAGCCGGTACTGACAAAAGACATAGCATTTTCAAAAATGGTTTATGCAATCAGTGAAAATGTACACAACGTAACAGATATGGCAAAAGCGATGAATTACAGTTTATCAGGATTTAAAAAACGTTTTAAAAGAGTTTTTGGAACATCTGCTTATAAATGGTTGTGTCAGGAAAAATCAAAAAGACTTTTTCATGCAATAACGTGCAGCAGACAAACGTTTACACAGTTATCTTATGATTTTGGTTTTTCATCCCCTGCTCACATGAATAATTTTTGCAGAAAAATGTTTGGCAAAACACCCGGAAATCTGCGAGCAGGAAAAATGCTTTGATAAAATAAAATTTCCAGCAAACAAGTTTTTTACTTTTTGATTTTGTAAATATTCTTGTTATGTTGACCAAAATCCAATGGAAAGGTTATAATAAGTTATTTTGAAAAAAAAATACTTGTTATAAGAATAAAGGGTTTTTTCTGTAAAAGCCGTTAGAATTCTTTTGCTGTATTTTGCACTAAATTTCTGACACCCTTTTATTTATCTTATAATTATTTGAAAACAAGTGCATTGAGAAGACCTCTGAAAAGATGAAAATAGCAATTATATTTTTCATCAAACAATGATGAGTTTATTCGGAAATTGAAACGTTTGTAATTAAATATTCTGTAAATAAATTAAGAAGGACAGGAATGAATTTTGAAATAAATGAATAGATACACAATATTAAAATTAAATAATAAAAAACAACAGCGTCAAATTAATATATACATAACAAATAAAATGATTATGAATTAAGACGCATTAACATTATAAATGAGATGAAAAAAATTTTTATACTTACGTTTATATTATTGATCATCAATAATAATTTGTTTTCCCAAAAAACAACACAGGGAACAGATTTCTATTTGTCATTTGGTCGTAATGATAATGGTACATCTGAAAACGTGACTATGCAAGTAAAGATTGTAACGACTAAGCAAACCAAAGTTACATTTACATTAAAAAACGTGAATTATATATATTCTGTTGATATTGCCGCAGGAAGTATTTATGTGAAAGATTTCAACGTTAATGAAAGAGCAGCTCTTTATTCAAACGCTACGGGAGTTTCAGATAAATCTTTGCGGATACAGTCAACCGAACCAATATCTGTTTATGCATTGACTCAAACCAAAGGAACAGCAGATGCTACTAATGTATTTCCTGTTAAAGATTTGGGTACTGAGTATTATCATATTTCATACAAAGCGATAACAGATTTTCCCGTATACTATGATGGTTATACGATTGTTGCTGTGGAAGATAATACGAAGATTTACGAAGGTAATACTTTGAAAGCGACTTTGGATGCAGGATACGTATATTCTAATTATGATTATCTCGATGCAAGCGGGATTAAAATAACATCAGACAAACCTGTTGCTTATTTCGTAACCAATTCGTGCGCTTATGTTCCTATTGGCATAGCGTCTTGCGATTGCTTTTACCAGCAGTTGGCTCCGGTGAATATGTGGGGCAACAACTTTTTAATTCCTGTTACCAAGCGTACTCTTGAGCGAGTAAGAATTGTGGCTTCACAAAGTGGAACAGTGATAACTCAAACAGGAGGAACTATAAAAACAGAGGACGTAAACGCAGATAATCCGTCAGATGCAAGTACATTTACATTAAATGAAGGTCACTACGTAGATATGGAAATAGGATTGGCAACGGGAGGATGTTATATTTCTGCAAGTAAACCGATTGCCGTTGCGTCTTATTTGCCAGGATATAGTTATACTCCTATACCTGCGTCTTTTCGCACGGGCGATCCTTCTATGGCATGGGTTCCTCCTGTTGAACAACTAATAAATAATGTTGTCGTTGCTCCGTTTATACCTCAAGGATCAACTAATTTGACTGAACATTTTGTATTGATAGTAACTCCAACAGCCACCAGAGATCAAACGATGGTGGCGGAAGGAAACAACCCTCCGACTTCGTTAACAGGAGGCGCTTGGACTACAGGTAATGGAACCGCAGGATCCGCCTATTCATTCTATTCTGTCCAATTAACCAGTAAGACAGCATCTTATTATTTTACAAATCCTAAAGGATTATTTGTTATGGGATATGGGCTTGGAGGCGCTGAATCTTATTACTATTTGGCAGGCTCTGCAGCTCGCGATCTGGATGCTGCCTTTTATATAGATGATATGCATTATCAAGATATAAATGGAGGATATTTTTGTAATAAATCATCATTTAATTTCAAAGCTGTTATTCAATATGCTATGAGTACTACTCCTGGTTATCTAAAATGGTATATTGATGGTACGGAGGAAGTTGCTGCTCGTGATAAATTAACATGGAGCAAAACTTTAACGCCGGGCGTTCATACTGTTAAAATAGAAGTATTGGATTTGTATGGAGAAATAAAAACTTTAACTACTACTTTTACAATTGATTTAACGACAGTTTCTATTACAGGTCCAACAAAAATCGGAGTTGGACAAACCACAACCTTGTCACCTACAACAGGCGGCACGTGGGTAAGCAGAAATACTGCAGTAGCTACTGTTGATAATAAAGGAATAGTAACAGGCGTTTCCGAAGGTGAAACCGATTTTGTTTTTATAACAACAGACGGCTGCGTATATACAACAGGTGTTGTAACTGTAAGCTCGCTATGTAAAACAACTAACGATACCGTATTTGTTATGCATAATGATACCATAAGGTTCGATGCATTGGCAAATGATGAATTTGCGTGCAATAAAAACCAAATTACTGTAGGTATAGTTGCAAATTCGGGTTTGCATTATGGCAACCTTACGATAAATTCCGACAAAACATTTACTTATAAAGCCGATAAAGGAGGATATGGAATAGACAGTGTTGAATATACCATTACATGTCAAGGAAGTATATGTAAGTCAAAAGTATATTTCATTGTTTCAAAACCATTGTCGGCAGGTTATGTAGCCTGCGAAAATGTAGAACTCACTATAGGAATGTATCCGATTTCAGGCGTTGAATATTATTGGTATGATGCTCCGACAGGAGGTAATCTGACACAAAGTAATAAGAATGAACTTACTTTTACCAAAAATGCTTCGGATGTTCAATCTTGGCATATTGAACCTAGATATAAAGGTAAAAAGATGCCTGCTCGGTATAAAATTTCCGTATTGAAATCTAATAATTGCGGAACAACTAACCCCACAGGCTGCGCTGTCAACGGACAATTATTGTTCCGTGAAGATTTCGGAGGGAATAACGTGTCGGATGTTAGAATCAGCAAAATTCCTCTGCCTTCGGAAGTAACGGATTATAATTTTAGAGAAGCCGATGTGTTAAATCCAAACGACTATGCGATTTTAAAATATAATTCACAGGCATTTAGCGGCAGTTGGCAGGCAAATTTCAGCGACCATACGCATCCCAACGATATGACACGAGGATATATGTTTATGGTTGACGCTTCAACAAACCCGGGTAAGTTCTACGAACATAAAATAACAGGTTTGTGCGATAATACAAGTAAAATGTATTTTTCCGCATGGGCAACCAATCTGATACCAAAAGAACAAGATAAAACAAAAATTCCGCACGACCCAATGTTGAAATTTGAATTGTCCGACAATAACGGTAATATTCTGGCTACATATATCACCTCCGCTGTACCGCGAGACGAAAGAGGTAAGACGAAATGGTGGAATTATGGCTTTGAGTTTGATCCGAAAGGCAACGGTTCATTAACGCTGAAAATATATAATAATATGCTGGGTTCCAAAGGCAACGACTTTATTTTGGATGATATTGAAATACGTCTTTGCACTCCCTTAGTAATACTAAATACTGCACCTGATACAGTAACACTCTGTCAAAAGGAAAAATTCTCTATAGATGCTTCATTTACAGATGGCGGTGAATTTGGAAATAATTTGGTCGGACGTTGGCAATACAGCACGGTAAATGATGCCCAAGCCGTATGGACTACATTGAAAGAGATAACAACTGTAAATTCGCCAACATTAAATTCAACTTTTATAATAGACAATGTTACCTTATCAAACAAAGGTTATTACCGTTTTATAATAGGTAACAGTTCAACTATTGATTATCGTAACTGTAGAGCATCTTCGAAGGCTATTTATCTGAATGTTCTTGATAAATTACCACAAACTCCAAAAATTTCTTCTTTATACGGTAATTATAAACTTTGCGGAAATACAAATACGCTAACATTGATGGTTACAAATCCCGAAAATGGTATGTCATATCAATGGTATAAAGATGGCTCTATTTTAACATCGGAAACAGGATTAAAATTATTGGTTAATTCTCCTGGCTTGTATAAGGTGTCGGTTACCGATGCGGGAACAAACTGTTCCATCTATGCAGATACAACAATTACACAAGACCTTAGTATTAATTTTCCTGATCCTGTTATTTCTTCCGTATCAGGCGGTACGACTATTTGCGGAACAGGAGGATCTGTGTTTCTTAAATTAAATAACCAAAATGCGTATAGTACAAATGCTACTTATCAATGGTACAAAGATGGACAAATAATCAATAATGCTACTAATTTTAATTATAGTGTAACGACACAGGGTGATTATTATGTTGTTGTAACAGATGCAACTTGCGCGGCAGCTTCTGCATCAATAAAAATAATTAGTAGCGGTTCGGGAACGACCACCGTTCCAGTCTTAAAATCACAGGGCGATGTTAAAGAACTTTGTTCAACAGGCAGTAGCATAAGACTGTATGTAGACAATTCAACCTCTTTCGGAGCAACGGCAACTTATGTATGGTACAGAAACGAGATAGAAGTATTGCGTGGCGCAGGTTTGGACAATTATGTAGCAAACTCAGCAGGCAAATACAAAGTAGTGATATATGAAACAACAGGTTGCAGTTCATTATCAAATGAGATAGAACTTACACAGGGCAACGGCGCAGGAATAACAAAACCTGTAATCGTATCTGAATCAGGCACAACAGTGATTTGCGGCAGCAACGGCGGTATCATGCTGAAGTTAACGACAACATACACAGGCGGAAGCATAAGTTATCAATGGTTCAAAGGCGACACATTAATAATCGGAGCAACAGGAATTCAATACTTTGCGACAGAATCAGGGAATTACAGTTTAGTAGTAACAGTTGATAATTGTTCTTCACAGTCGGATAAGGTATCGATAGCAAAGGACAGTCAATCAACAACAACAGTTCCCGTATTAAAATCACAGGGCGATGTAAAGGAACTTTG
>JAISPX010000074.1 GCA_031274595.1 Prevotellaceae bacterium
GTATTAACAAGCGAATCAGGAGCATTAACATCATCATCGCTGCATGATGTGAAAGTAAAGTTTAGCGCCAATAAGGCAAATGCGAAAAATAAAAGTTTTTTCATAATTTTTAATAAACACTGTTACTGCTTAGTGAATACTATCTGAATACCTTGTACTGTAAATGTTAGTTTGTTTCCATCAACAGTTCCTATCATTGTCTGTTCTCCATCCGAAATTGTAACAGTCGGTTTTGAATACGTGTAAGGTACTATTTCATCATCCTCATCATCGCTATATGAAAAAGTAACAGTAGATGAACTAAAAGTTAAAGTAGTAATGTATTCTTCTTGTGCCCAACTCCAAGATGTTCCAACAAGCGAATCGGGAGCATTCACATCATCATCATCACTGCATGATGTGAAAGTAAAGTTTAATGCCAATAAGGCAAATGCGAAAAATAAAAGTTTCTTCATAATTTTAATTTAATTTTGTTTATAATTTTTATTTAAAAATAATTTTGTCCCATAATTTACATTATGTTAATTTTGATTACAAAAGTAATTTATTTTTCAATAAGTTGCAAATTTTAATATTTCGATTTTTTACGTGCAAAAATGCTTATCTTGCTGATATTACAGTATTTAAAACTTAACATAATGTAAATTATGGGACAATTTTTTTTTCGAAAGTGTTAAAATTCTTTATTATTTGGGTATTTACGATTTTATTTAGTTATAAAGTTCATAAAGTAATCCAATGGTTTAATGATTATATATTTTTAAATAAGGCTTAATAGACAAAAGGAATGGTGTTTCAGGGCAAAAATCATTTAATAGGCAAAAGGAATGGTATTTTTCTCCATAAGAGGTTGTCTTAAAAGCCTCAAAAAAGCGATTGTCATTGCGGGCTTGACCCGCAATCTCCTAATTATCACATGCGATTTTTCAGGAGATACCGTGTCAAGCACGGTATGACGGGCTTTTAAGACAGCCCCTTTTGTGATTTTAATTTATTCTGTAATAAAATGTGTTTAACTGCCTAAGAATAATCCGAGCGACAAATAAATTGCATTGCGGTTTTTGACATTTTTATGAGCATCGTAAAAACGAAAACCAAAGCCTAACATTCCTTTGAGATATTTTATGCCCGCACTCATATTAAATCCCACATCATAATAAGTATATTTCCAATCTTTATCGCCGCTTATGGCTCTGCCTGCCGATACGTTAAGCGCAGCAAAGCCTGCTCCATCTTCTCGTTTGAATATTTTAAAACTTAAACCCAAACCGAGTGTTTCGCTTTCTTTCCAGTCTCTTTCGCCATCCTGCTCAAACAATGCGGTTTCCATTCCAATAGGAATGTATGCTGACAGGGTTTTGTTGAAATTATAACCAAACGATGTTATCCAGTCACTGTTTTGGAATGATTTTGCTTTCTTAAAAGTAGGATTGCTGCCTGTGCGAAATTCCATTGACATCAAAAACCCATTGTCAAAAAGTTTTGTTAAAAAATTTGATTCCTCTTGTTTCTCTTGTGCAAATAAATTTGCCGTGAATAAGCAAATTACTAAGACTAATGTTATTTTTCTCATAATAATTTTGTTTTTTATTAAAGATTTATATGTATTAAATTTATTATTGTTTTATAATAGTTTTAATGAGATAACATATTTTTTTATTGCAGCAAAGATAGAGCAAAAATTTAGAGTAATTATGTTGATTTTCAAAATATTTGTTTAAAAAACATTAAATTCTGCAAATTTGTTTTTTGCAGTTTGGAGTTTTATTTACATAAATTATTAGAATTTTTGGTAATGGTTGTGTAGCGATAGCGCAACCTACGGACAAATGCAAGGCGAAACAAGTGGAACATAATATTAGTAATCAAAAAACATTAAGCGTACTGTGATGACTGTTTGGTATTAGGTTTGCAATGACCATCAACTTTTAACTTTATGACCTTTATAATTAAATAAGATAGTAAGTAATTCGATTGCTTCACCTTGCCTGTTTGCAATGACGAAGCAGCAAACCAACAAATATTAACAATTAAAATCACAAACGTTGTGTAACTTTACTCATCATCATTTTTTTCCACGAAAGAAAATCTTTCGCCATAATGTGTTGTCTGGCTTCGGTTACAAGCCGCAGATAAAACGCAATATTGTGCATGCTTGCAATTTGAGCGCCGAGCATCTCGCCTGCAACAAATAAATGCCGCAGATAGGCTTTGCTGTAAGCAGTATCTACAAATGCTGTTCCGTTTGCATCTATCGGCGAAAAATCTTCGCTCCACTTTTGATTTTTTATATTTATGATGCCTTCGCCTGTAAATAACATTCCGTTACGTCCGTTGCGCGTTGGCATTACACAATCGAACATATCCACGCCGAGCGAAATATTTTCGAGAATATTTGCGGGCGTTCCCACGCCCATGAGATAACGCGGTTTGTCATACGGAAGAATATCCGAAAGATAATCTACAATTTCGTACATTTGTTCGGTTGGTTCGCCTACGGCAAGTCCGCCTATAGCATAACCTTTGCAATTTTGCGCTATTGCATGTTCGGCAGAACGCAGGCGCAAATCCTTGTAAACGCAACCCTGAACAATCGGAAATAATGTTTGACCGTAGCCATATTTATCTTGGGTTTCACGAAATTGTTTAACACAACGCTCAAGCCATTTTTGAGTAAGGTTCAATGATTTTTCGGCATAGTCGTAAGATGCTGTTCCTGCAGGACATTCATCAAACGCCATAATAATGTCTGCGCCGATAGCCCGTTGAATATCAATCACCGATTCGGGAGTAAAAAAATGTTTTGAGCCATCGATATGCGAACGAAACTCGCAACCTTGCTCGGTAAGTTTGCGATTTGCTGCCAGCGAAAAAACTTGAAAGCCGCCGCTGTCGGTAAGTATGGGTTTATCCCACGAAATAAATTTGTGCAATCCTCCTGCTTTTTCAAGTATAGACGTTGTTGGACGCAAATATAAATGATAAGTATTTCCTAAAATAATCTGGGCATGAACTTCATTTATAAGGTCGCGATGAAACACGCCTTTCACGCTGCCGATAGTTCCTACGGGCATAAATATTGGCGTTTCGATATTTCCATGTTCAGTGGTAATTATTCCAGCCCGCGCTTTTGTTTGATTATCGATATTTTGTAGTTCGAATTTCATATTTGATTTTATCGGGCAAAGGTAAGCAGATTTATTAAATTTATTACCTTTGCACAAAACAAATCATTATGATAAAAGATATTCAATATATAAAAAACGTTGACAGCGGAAATTTCTTTCTGCTTGCAGGACCTTGCGTTGTGGAGTCGCGCGATATGTGTTTTGATATTGCAAAACGCATTATCGAAATCACCGACAGGCTTGAAATTCCCTATATTTTTAAGGCTTCGTATCGAAAAGCAAACAGGTCGCGTCTGGATTCTTTTTCAGGAATCGGAGATGAAACGGCTTTGGAAATTTTGTGCGATATTCGCGAAACTTTGAAAATTCCTGTTGTTACCGATATTCATAATCCCGAAGAAGCAGCAATTACGGTTAGATACGGAATCGACGTTTTGCAAATTCCTGCATTTCTTTGTCGGCAAACAGATTTGCTCATTGCCGCCGCCGAAACGGGAAAAGTAATAAACATCAAAAAAGGACAATTTGCTTCGCCCGAATCGATGGTTTTTGCCGTAAATAAAGTTCGCGAGTCGGGCAATCAAAAAGTAATGCTTACCGACAGAGGAACGTCGTTTGGCTATCACGATTTGATTGTGGATTTTCGCGGAATTGTGGAAATGAAAAAAAATAATTGTCCGGTGATTTTGGATGTTACACACTCGTTGCAGCAGCCAAATCAAATTTCGGGAGTAACAGGCGGCAGACCCGATTTTATAGAAACTATTGCGCGGGCAGGCGTTGCTGTCGGTATTGATGGAATTTTTGTTGAAACTCATCCTCATCCGCAAATTGCAAAATCGGATGGAGCAAATATGCTGCAACTTGATTTGCTCGAAGGCGTTTTAACAAGATTAGTGAAAATACGAAAAACAATAAACGAGTTATAGATGATTATCTGCAAAAACTTGTGAAACGAAAATACAACTTTTAGATAAAATGAATAATTATGGATTTTATTGAAATCATAATAAAATATTGTGTTCGAGAATCGCAACAGGGTTCGGCTCTGCCATATTCGGAGTTATTGTAATTGTTGCTGCAATATTACTGTTCAAGTTTGCTAATCCTGCGTCATGGTTAAAAAGTTTAGCCATACCTTTTATGTTAGTCTGGCTTATAATGGGCATTGGAGGTTCTGCCGATGGATACATTTCTCGTAAATCTATTCCTGAAAAAGTGAGCCTCTTTGAAAAAGACCAAAAAGATTTTTTCAGTAAAGAAATTGTCAAGGTAGAGAAAACACATAATTCGTGGCAAGGTATTAGAGTATTTTGTCAATAGCAGGGATTGTTCTTCTTTTTGCAGTCAAACGGGAATATTGGACAGGTATTGCCATTGGCGCATTATTGATGAGCATGGCAGGACATATAGAAGAGACTATTTCCAAAAACTTTAATGAACAGTATTACGAAGCAGTGATTGCTGAGGCTAAAAATATTGACCAAAACATGCAATAAAATTTAATTGAAGTTTGAATAATTTTAACTGTTCTGCTACAACTCCTTAGGAAACGAGCGGTAGTGAGTATGTAAAAGTATGCAGAAAAACAAAAGCGGCAACCTTTCGGAAGCCGCATTTTTGTTGCGTTTTTGAGCAGTGACCTCGGAGGGGCTCGAACCCTCGACCCAATGATTAAGAGTCATTTGCTCTACCAACTGAGCTACGAAGTCTTCAAAACGACTGCAAAGGTAAAAATTAATTTTCAAATATCAATTATACAGGATTTAGTTAGCCGCTCCTTATACCAAACCGATATTCCACACAAACCTATTCTTTATTTAATATTATTTAACTTTTGTGTTCGGAAAATATATCTACTTTTGCATATTGAAAAACAGTAAAAAAATATTGCAATACATTATTTATATATCTATAAACAAAAATAAAAAACATGAGTAAAAAATTAAAATTCTACAGTATATGTTTGGCAATAGTATATGTCATATTTTTTGCACATAATGCTTATGAATCAATAAAATTCGGAGTTGCAGGATTTAAATTAGGCTACAGCCAAAGCAAAGAAAACAACAATTTGCATGTTTGCGGAGGCGATGTAGAACCTGTTGCTGGAGCGTTGACTTTTCCTTCTACCGTTATTAATGAAAAAACAGGAGAAGAAGTTCACTGCGAAATCAGGCAAATATTCGCATATATGTCTCAAGTACCCGATAAAATTCCGTTTTACGTAAAAACAATGAGCGTAATGGCAGATGTTATTGGAATTATTGTTCTGGCATTTTTTGCATATCTTCCGTTTATTGTTTACAAAATATTGAAATCAATTACCAAAAATGAATTTTACAGCATAAGGAATATTAAGCGTATCCGAAAAGTATCGCTTATTTTACTTACAATATTTGTATTAACGTTTTTTGTTAATTTTTCGACGATGACAGTAACCAAAGCCTATTTACAGATAAAAGATTATACGTCTTGCATTGGCTATCTTAATTATTCGTTACTTTTCATAGGTTTGGTCATACTTGTTTTGTCCGAAATCTTGAAATACACGACAGTTATAAAAGAAGAACAGGATTTAACCATATAAAAAGCAATCAGGCAATGGCAATTATTGTAAATTTAGATGTAATGATGGCTAAGCGGAAAATATCATTAAACGAACTTTCGCAAAAAATAGATATTACGCCCGCAAATCTCTCAATATTAAAAACAGGAAAAGCAAAAGCCATACGTTTCAGTACTTTGGATGCTATATGCAGAGAACTCGAATGTCAACCGGGAGATATTTTGGAATTTAGGAATAAAGAAAATTAATTTATTACAATTAAAAATTTGTTTATATGAATACAAAAAAATTATTATTCACAGTAAGTTTATTACTAACACTTATGACCGCAAAAGCACAAATCACAGGCGATTGGAAAGGTACGTTAAACGTACAGGGTATGAATTTGGAATTAATATTCCATATTACGGATGCAGAACAAAACTATTCTGCAACACTGGATATTCCATTGCAGGGAGCCGCAGGTATTCCGATTGAAACTATTAAATTTGAAGACAATCTATTGACAATTTCTTCGGCGCAATTGCAATTATCTTACAAAGGAACGCTCTCGGGCGAAACCATTGAAGGAACTTTTGAACAGGCAGGGATGTCGCTGCCGCTGAATCTGACCAAATTCGAGAGCAAACTGCCCGGAGACGTTTCGCTGCCTTCCACCGAAGCGGAACTCGCTGAACTGATTGCTTACGACAAAGGCGATTTCAAGTACAAGGTCGAGGATTATTTCGCACGTCCGAA
>JAISPX010000080.1 GCA_031274595.1 Prevotellaceae bacterium
GTGTTTCCCCAATATTCTTTCAACAAAAAATTTCTTTCTACTACTTTGCCCTGTTTTTCACATAATGTCTGCAAGATAGCATTTTCTTTCTTATTAAGATGAATCGTTTTATCAAAAACAGATAATTCGTTTTTTTCGAAATAAAAATGATACTTGCCTAATTCTAAAATTTTCTCGCTTATAGTTGGAGTTTCATCTTTGGTTTTTTGCTTTGTTTGCGGAGATGAATACATTAGGATGCAAAGGCCAATCAGCGCTATGACGAGTAAACATGCAGAAATAGCAATATCTCCGCTCATTCGTTCGAAAATAATTGATTTGCTAAAAAACAGGTTGGCACGCAAACTCGTGTTTGCAGAAATATTTTCGATGATGCTATAGGCCGGAACTGCGTTTGAATGAGAATTTTCTGCTGTTGTTTCTATTACTTTGCCTGTCGCGTTATTCAAATACTCGATAGTAAATGAAAGGAGGATATTTTTTTCTTGCAATACGCCGGCAAATAAATCAGCTAAACAATAGATATTCAAAGGAGTAATACTTTCCCGCAATTCATAGAATGCGTGGTGTATAAATGTTTCCAAGGATTGTTCGGAGAAATTATTGAATATTATCGTATCCGGTTTGGGACATTGCCGAATGATTCTTATTTCTTCTTTTCCACAGCTTTGTATCGTTAAATCGCCCGGATTTATAATTTCATTTACCGGGATGCGGTAGGTCTGTTCTTTTTGGGAGGCTAACTTAAAAGCTTCATTGACATCCGTTAAGAACTGTTTGTACTCTTTGCGATAAACATCGTTTAACCAAAATAATTCCAAAGTTAATAACGCTATGATGCTTATTAATAATCCAATTGTTCGTGTAAATTTTTTTGAAAACATTCGCAAATATACTACAATTTAAGTAGCAAAAATATTGTTTTGACGTAAAAACTACTTTTTTTTGACATTCTAAGAAAGTTTTGTACTAAATGGTGTTATTTTTTGGGTTAAAAGTTTTGTTTGATAAAAATTAAGTATCGAACTTTGCATCGGTAAAAATTATAAACTTAAAAAACAAATTATTCATGAAAAAGATTCTATTAGCGATTGTATGTCTTATCAGTTTTGCATCTTATGCTCAAACAGATGCCGTTAGCATTGTTTTCACGTCAACTACGCATGATTTTGGTGAAATTCAACAAGGTGTTCCGCAAACATTTTCATTCGAGTTTAAAAACACCGGAACCGAGCCGATTATTATTCAAAGTGTACGGCCTTCCTGTGGTTGCACGACTCCGGGGTGGACTAAAGAGCCTGTTGAACCTGGCGAAAAGGGTTATGTACAAGCAACTTACAATGCAGCAAGTCTTGGTTCGTTCAATAAGTCCTTGACGGTTACTTCCAACGGAAATCCGGCAAGTATCGTATTGTACATCAAAGGCGCTGTTGTAGAAGCAAAAGAATAGGGACTGACCAAAAAAGTCGTTTTTTTGTCATTGCGGGCGTAGCGAAGCGAAGACCCGCAATCCCCTGATAGTCGTTAATTTATAATATTAGTGTTTAACGATTTTCAGGGGATGGCGGGTCGAGCCCGCCATGACAAGTCTTTTTTAGTTAGCCCTTTAGACAGGCTTGTTATTTTTCTTCGGATAGTCAATAGTGTAGTGCAGTCCAAAGTTTACAGAGGCATAAGTTCTACATTAAAACTCACTTTTGTCCCTAATGCATTGAATACTTTTAAGATAGTTTCAAATCGAGCATTTTTTACGCTATTTTCAATTTTTGAAATTTGTGATTTTTGAACACCCACCAACTCCCCTAATTGTTCCTGTGTCAATTTACGTTGTTGTCTTGCTTCTTTGATGGCATAACCCAACAAATCAATTCTTAATTCGTTTTCAAATGCTTCTCTTTTTGGGGTACCTCGTTCTCCTATATGTTTGTCAATCATTGTTTCAAGTGAAACTGTTTTGAATTTGTTCATATTATTTATTTTTAATATTATTATCTAAATATTGTTTTCTTATTTCTTCCGCTTTTTTAATTTCTTTGTTTGGCGTTTTCTGTGTTTTTTTTAAAATTCCATGTGTTGCAACAACTAAAGTTTCTTTTTCTTCTGTTTTATTCCAAAACGAAAATAGCCTGTACGATTTATTATTGAATAATGTTCTAAACTCCCATATAGAACTATTCAGCTTTTTAAATAAGTCATCGTCATAGACGAACTGTGATTTTTTTATGTTGTAATAAATCTTATCTCTTGCTTTTTCGTCAAGATTTTCCAAAAAGTCGATTGCTTCAGGTAATAACTCAACGTCAAATTTTTTTTTCATTACTAATAGTTTTTGCAAAGGTATTTATTTCCCGATTAGGAAACAAATTATTTTAATAATTTTTCTTCGGATAATCAATCGTATAATGCAGTCCTCTACTTTCTTTTCTTTCCATTGCTTGTTTAATCACTAAATATCCTACATTTATGATGTTTCGCAATTCGCAAATATCTTTTGAAACGGTTGAACGGACAAAGAGATTTTCAGTTTCCCGGTAGATGATTTCAAGCCTTTCCAATGCTCTTTCCAAACGTAAATTAGAACGGACAATTCCTACATAATTACTCATAATAGAGCCTACTTCTTTGGCGCTCTGGGTAATCAGTACCATTTCTTCAGTCAGAGAAGTTCCTTTATCGTTCCAGACAGGGATATTTTCATTGAAAGTATATTTTGACAGATGCGCAATGCTGTGTTTGGCCGCGGCGTCCGCATATACAATTGCTTCTATCAATGAGTTAGACGCCAATCGATTGCCGCCGTGCAAACCAGTTCGGGAACATTCGCCGGCGGCATATAAACGATTGATAGTCGTTCGTGCATCCATATCGACCGCAATTCCTCCGCAAAGATAATGGGCGGCGGGCGCTACCGGGATATATTCTTTCGTTATGTCGATGCCTTCGCTCAGGCATTTTTCATAAATAGTAGGATATTGTTCTTTCGTTTCTTGCGGATTTTTGTGGGTAACATCCAGATAGACGAAATCGCTTCCACTGCTTTTCATCTCATTATCAATAGCTCTTGCAACAATATCACGAGGCGCTAACGAACCCCGCGCATCGTATTTATGCATAAATTCTTTTCCGTCCTTTGTTCGCAATATCCCTCCATAGCCTCGCATGGCTTCTGTAATCAGAAAAGAAGGACGTTCCATCGGATTGTACAAAGCTGTCGGATGAAACTGAACAAATTCCATGTCCTTGACCAATCCTTTTGCCCGGTAAACGATAGCAATTCCGTCTCCTGTTGCGACAATCGGATTCGTTGTTGTTTGGTAAATATTGCCGATTCCCCCCGTACAAATCATCGTTACTTTGGAAAGGAAAGTATGAATTTCATTCGTTCCTTCGTTCAAGGCATAAGCGCCGTAACATTCGATATTCGGCGTATCTTTTGTTACTTTTTCTCCCAAGTGATGTTGCGTAAGTATCTCAATAGCAAAATGATGGTCAAAAACTTTTATATTAGGATTTCTTTTAACGGCGTCAATCAGGCTGATTTGTATTTCTTCGCCGGTATTGTCTTTATGATGAAGGATGCGAAATTCGGAATGTCCTCCTTCTTTGTGCAAATCATATTCTCCTTTTTGGTCTTTATCGAAATCTACTCCCCAGCGAATCAATTCTTTAATCTGTTGAGGCGCTTCCCGTACCACTTTTTCCACTACCTGTTTGTCGCAAATATCGTCACCTGCAATCAAAGTGTCTTGAATATGCTTTTCAAAATCGTCCCAAGGCAGAGTTACGGAAGCGATTCCTCCCTGTGCATAAAATGTATTTGCTTCTTCCAGAGTCGTTTTACTAAGAAGAGCCACTTTTCCTTTGTCGGCTACCTTTAAGGCATAGCTCATACCGGCGATTCCGGAACCAATAACCAAAAAATCAAATTTATGTATCATCGCAGTATTATTTTTATTTGCTTGCAAAATTACGATATTCTTTTTGAAATAAGTTATTTGATTTAATAATTAAATTTTAGTGATTAAATTTAAAAATTTTCTTACTTTTGTATTTTGAAATTGAAAGTTAAATAGGTATTACTTGAAATACATCCGAAATTACACAAATTTTTAACATAAAATATTTGTATTGAATTATGGTCTTTTCTTCCACTCTTTTCTTGTTTTTATTTTTACCCTTAATATTGATTTGTTATTACAACCCAATAGTGAAAGGCAGATGGTTTAAAAATCCCTTGTTGTTATTGGCAAGTTTAGGATTTTATGCTTGGGGCGAACCGCTATTTGTTTTTATCATGTTTCTATCCATAATAGTCAATTGGTTGTTGGTAATCGCGATGGACAAGCAGTCTAAAATAAAAAAACGAAAGCGCTTATTAACGATAGCAATAGTCTATGATGTTTCCCTGCT
>JAISPX010000084.1 GCA_031274595.1 Prevotellaceae bacterium
GCTGCCTTTTTGGTAGTTACCAGAATGACGCCATTCGTAGCGCGCGTACCATAAATGGCAGCCGCAGAGCCATCTTTCAAAACATCTATTGTTTGAATTTCATGAGAACTCAAACTTGCTAAATCTCCTCCGACAACACCATCTATAACAATAAGAGGCGATGTTCCTCCCCTCATGGTAGTAATGCCACGCAGTTGAATTTGAAACGAACCGTTAGGATCTCCACCATCGGGACGAATGATGTTTAATCCGGCAATCTGACCCTGAAGTAATTGGATTGGGTCGGTAATATTTCCGGATTTAAAATCATCGCTATTAATAGAAGAAACAGAACCAGTAATTTCTTTCTTGGTAGTTGTACCGTAGCCAATAACTATCAAGTCATTGAGTTCACTTATTTCTTCTTCCATAAATACGTTAATATGAGATTGGTCTGTAAGCACAATTTCCTGTGTTACATATCCCATAAAATAAAACACAAGCACATCTCCAGATGCAGCAGTAATAGAAAAATTACCATCAGCATCGGAAATTGCAGCAGAATTAGTACCTTTCACATTAACAGTACTTCCAAGAAGTGGCGTATTTGATATTGCCTCAAACACCGTACCACTCACAGTTCGTTTTTGTTGGGCGCTACCAATACAAACCGAACTTGTCAACATAACGGCTGTAAATAAAATTACAGCAAATTTTCTTTTTACACGGGTCTTCATATTTATTTTAATTTATAAATTAGAGTTTTGTTTGTTTCGTGATGTTACTTTTTCTATTAATAAAATGCGTTGTTAATTTTAAATCTGTTTTACAATTTATTAATGTTTTTTATGACAAAAGTATTTTAAATATGTGTTACAAAAAAGGACAAAAATAACTGATTTATATAATCTCAAACTGCAATTTTATTTTTATTTTAAGTTATAAATATCATTAAATAAAGTATTTATATAATAAAATATAGTGTCTATTTTGGTCGTTTCAAATAATATTATTTTCTTTGCATAAGTTTAAATTTAACATTCAGGTTATGCAAAAATTAACATCGCTGATGATTTTGACAGAATCGTTGTCAAAATCCGAAAAACGATATTTCCGTTTATTCTCAAACATCCAAACGGGCGATAAAAAATATGTGTATTTATTTGATTTGATTGAAGCAAAAAATTCAGTCAATACGGTTCATGCGCAGTTTTGCGAAAAATACAACAGTGCAAGTTTTAATATGGCTGCAAAACATCTTTATAATACAATTATGGATTGCCTGATATACCTGCATCGCAAGCAGGACATACAAACCAAGATATTTGCTCTGATTTCGGAAGCCGATATTTTGTACGAACGCGCATTGTTTGACGATGCAATGGAAGCGCTGAAAAAAGCAAAAAAAATGGCGGCGATGTACGAAATGGATTCATTAATATTATTATTGAGACGAACAGAATTGAAGTATCTTAATTCAACAAATTTCAAAAACATAACCGAAAGGCAACTGATTAGCAAGCAAATGAAAATCGTTGAAGAAATGAAATACCTGCGAAGCGCAAATCTTCATTCACAACTTTACGATATTCTCAAACATCGGCTTTTTTACAAAGGATACGCTCGGTCGGAAAAACAAAAAGACAGTCTAAATGATTTGATTTTAAGTGAATTGAATGTCGTTGCAAATAATTCTTACAAAGGATTTGAAACGCAAAAACTGCATTTGCTGTTTCAATCGACATATTATCTTGATTCGGGAAATTACAAAATGGCAATTCGTTTTTATCAAACGCTGATTGATTTGTTTGAGGAAAATAAACACATGATATTAAATCCTCCTATTTATTATCTTCAGGCGATAACAGGAATCCTGAACAGTTTGAAAATTGCTTCGCAGTACAAAGAAATGCCGTTTTTTATCAACAAACTCAAAAAAATCGAACATGGAGATTATGCCGTTGATTTTATTTTGAACATTCGCTCACTCATTTTTTCGTATGAATTTACATGTTTATTCAACACGGGAAATTTCACTGCTGCAGCCAATTTAATTTCAAAATACGACGAAAGTCTGTTAAAAAATATGCCGCTGTTAAGATTGGATACTCAACTTGATTTACTGATTAATTTAACAATTCTTGATTTGGCACTGGGAAATATAAAAAGCGCTCGCAAACAAATGAAAAATATTATGAGTTCGGGAAAATTATTTTATGCGCTGCCTGCTTACAGGTATGCGCGACTGATAAATCTCGTATTGCAGGCGGAAACAGAAAATTATGATTTTTTTGAAAACGAAATAAAATCCATAAAACGAAGTATTCGTTATGAAAAACATTCATATATAACCGAAAAACTGTTATTCAAATTTATTCAAAATCATTACTTGTTGAATGACCGAAAAATGCGCGAAAAATTGCACCGACAATTAGAGAAAGAAATCATAAAAATAAAACAAAACAAATACGAACGGCAAATACTCGCTATCTTTGATTTTATATCGTGGATGCAAAGCAAACTTACCAATCGCAAATTTGATGAAATTTTAGCCGAAAAAAATTGATGAAAAGTATAAAATCAATTCTGCCGCCTAACAAAATCATGCAATTTTACCATGACAATTTTTATATTTTTTCCCGCTTCCGCATGGACACGGGTCGTTGCGACCAACTTTTTTCTCAACGCGCACAGGAGCATTTGTTTTTTGTTCGCCGCTGTTGGTCGTGATATTTTCGCGTCCTGTTTTCAGGCTCGACATATCTGTGCGCCTGCGTTGTTCTTCATTACGAACGGCAACATTTTTATCACGCAACGGAATAAATGCTCTCAACAAAAATGCAGTTACATCTTTACAGATTTTTGTGAGCATGGTTTCAAACAAATTAAACGATTCAAATTTGTAAATCAAAAGCGGGTCTTTCTGCTCATAAGTAGCATTTTGTACCGATTGTTTTAAGTCGTCCATTTCGCGTAAATGTTCTTTCCAGTATTCGTCAATAGTAATGAGTACAACTGTTTTTGCAATAACTTTTGTAAATTCAATGCCTCGTGTTTCGTATGCTTTTTTGAGATTTACGCTTACCTGATATATTCGTTGTCCATCGCTTATGGGAATTAAGATATTTTCGTAAATCGAACCTTGATTTTTATATACATTTTCAATCACAGGATAAATTTTTTCGGCAATTGATTTCATCTTATTTTCATAAGTAGCGACAATGTTTTCGAGTAATTTATCTGCAAGTTCCGTGTTATTACTGTCTTCAAATTCCTGTTGAGTAAATCCGGGTTCGACAGATAAATTACGCGCGATTTCAAACGACATGCCTTCATAATCGATATTTCCTATATTTTTGTCGATAATTGTTCCTGCATAATCGCTCATCATATTGCGAACGTCAACTTCTACGCGGTCGCCGTACAGCGCATTGCGGCGGCGTTTGTAGATAACTTCGCGTTGCGAATTCATTACATCGTCATATTCGAGCAAACGTTTACGAATACCGAAATTGTTTTCTTCAACTTTTCGTTGCGCACGCGCTATTGAACGCGAAATTAATCCTGCCTGAATAACTTCTCCTTCTTTTAATCCCAAAGTATCCATTACTTTTGCAATACGTTCCGAGCCAAACAGTCGCATTAGATTATCTTCGAGTGAAACGTAAAATTGTGAAGATCCAGGGTCGCCCTGACGACCTGCACGTCCGCGCAACTGTCTGTCAACGCGCCGAGATTCGTGACGTTCAGTACCGATAATTGCAAGACCTCCAGATTCTCTTACGCCTTTTCCTAATTTAATGTCGGTACCGCGACCTGCCATATTTGTAGCAATAGTTACCGCTCCGGGTTGTCCTGCTTCTGCTACAATATCTGCTTCGCGTTGATGCTGTTTTGCATTCAAAACATTATGTTTTATTCCTCGCAATCTTAACATTTTACTCAACAATTCCGAAACTTCAACCGATGTTGTTCCCACCAATACAGGTCTGTTATTATCTTTACTTAAACGGACTATTTCGTTAATAACGGCGTTATATTTTTCGCGTTTTGTTTTATAAACGAAATCGTTATGGTCGATACGAACCACATCTTTGTTTGTCGGTATTATAACTACATCAAGTTTATAGATAGACCAAAATTCGCCTGCTTCGGTTTCGGCTGTACCTGTCATACCTGCAAGTTTATGATACATTCTAAAATAATTTTGCAACGTGATTGTTGCAAATGTTTGTGTTGCATCTTCAACTTTTACATGTTCTTTGGCTTCTATTGCCTGATGCAAACCGTCAGAATATCGGCGACCTTCGAGAATACGACCTGTTTGTTCGTCAACAATTTTTACCTTGTTGTCCATAACAACGTATTCAACATCTTTCTCAAACATTGCGTAGGCTTTCAGTAATTGATGAACCGTATGCACGCGTTCCGATTTTATTGCATAATCGGTAAGCAGGTTTTCTTTTGCTTCGAGTTTTTCTTTTGCCGAAAGTTCTTTTTTCTCAAGTTCGGCAATTTCGTTTCCTATATCGGGAAGCACAAAGAATTTTGGGTCATCAACTTTTTTGGATATTAAATCAATACCTTTATCAGTCAAATCTACCGAATTGTTTTTTTCTTCTATTACAAAAAACAAGTCATCGGTAACAATATGCATTTGACGATTGTTATCCTGCATGTACAAATTTTCGGTTTTTTGCAATAAGGCTTTCATTCCCTGTTCGCTCAAAAATTTGATAAGCGGTTTGTATTTAGGCAATCCTTTATGTGCGCGCAGAAGTAATTTTCCACCTTCGTTTTCGTTACCTTCGGCAATTAATTTGCGTGCATCGCCAAGAATTTGTGTAACATAATTTTTTTGAAAATTATAAAGTTGTTCAACCAAAGGCTTATATTCATCAAAAAGTTGGTCGTCTCCGCGAGGCACAGGACCTGAAATAATCAACGGCGTACGTGCATCGTCAATCAACACGGAATCGACCTCATCGACTATTGCATAATGATGTTTTTGCTGAACCAAATCGTCAATTCCTATTGCCATATTATCGCGAAGATAATCGAAACCAAACTCGTTGTTTGTTCCGAATGTTATATTTGCGTTATATGCTTTGCGTCGCGCATCTGTGTTGGGCTGATGCTTGTCGATACAATCTACCGACAAACCATGAAATTCATAAATTGGTCCCATCCATTCCGAGTCGCGTTTTGCAAGATAATCGTTAACTGTTACAAGATGTACGCCTTTTCCTGCAAGCGCATTGAGAAAAACAGGCAGAGTAGCAACCAAAGTTTTTCCTTCGCCTGTTGCCATTTCGGCTATTTTTCCAAGATGAAGAACTACGCCGCCAAACAATTGAACATCATAATGAACCATATCCCAACGCTGCATATTTCCTCCTGCAATCCACGATGTTGCCCAATATGCTTTGTCGCCTTCGATACGCACTTGTTCGCGTGTTGCCGACAGATTTTTGTCAAAATCGGTAGCGGTAACTTCAATTTCGTCGTTTTCTTTGAATCTGCGAGCCGTATCTTTCACAATAGCAAACGCTTCGGGAAGAATTTCGAGCAAAACATCTTCAATAGCTTTGTCAATATCTTTTGTTAATTTATCAATTTCGTCGTATGTTTTTTCTTTGGTTTTTATGTCAATATCCGGAGAATCAACAGTTTGTTTAAGTTCGGCTATTTTTTCTTCGTTTTCTTTTATTTTGTCGCGTATTTTTTGCTGCAAAACATTTGTACGGGCACGAAGTTCATCGTTGCTTAATTTTTCAATTGATGGATATATTGCCTTGATTTTTTCAACATAAGGTTGAATAGATTTCCAATCTCTATCAGCTTTTGAACCGAATATTTTTTTTATAATAGAACTAATTCCTGCCATGTTTGTATGTTTTAATGAAAATAATCTGCAAAAATAATGAAATTTTTCAAGATATAATTATTTTACAAAAACTATACAGGGTCAACGCATTAAAAATGGAGTAATCTAATGAGATATTCTTTATTCCAAGCGGCTTTTAAGCGTTTGGAAACCAGGCTTGCTTTTGTGGCGGTATCCTTTTTCAGCAAATTCAA
>JAISPX010000124.1 GCA_031274595.1 Prevotellaceae bacterium
GTTTTGAAATTGAAAGCGAACAGGGAATCAATATCAACAAATTGGACAAAGGTTGTCTGATATTCAACACCGAACGAGAAAACGGATATGTGGTTGCGGTGGTGGATAATTCAGGAAAAGGTGCGGAGGCGCACTATTGGACAGATGATTTCCTGCATATCCGTCAACGGCACGACGAATATTACAATACACAGCATATTTTATCGCTCTGCAAAGATTTTGTCAAAGAAGAATTGCCGCAGCAGTTTGAAATATCCAAAGGCGATCAGGCTGCTCTTCTGAATAAATCGGTGAAGTTTTTCAAAGAAAAAGACAACTTTAATCTGGACGAGTTCGCCAATGAGGTGATGGAACATCCTGATGTGATTCAAAGTTTTAATCAGTATAAAAAAGACTATCAGCAGGAATACGAATTAGACCTTGCCGACGATTTCACCATTTCCGAAAGCGCTGTCAAAAAACAATCTCGTGTGTTTAAAAGCGTTATCAAATTGGATAAGAACTTTCATATCTACGTACACGGCAACCAAAATCTGATAGAACAAGGCGTCGACAACAACGGCAAATTCTATAAAATCTATTACGAGAAGGAAAATTAATTTCAAATCTTTCACTGCACCAAAAGGTTGCAGCCGCGAATGTCGCTTGCGGTCAGGCGTCCGAGAATCTCAAAACTGTTGTCGTTGTTGGTTTTGCCCAAATCCTGAGTTGCAATAAACGAACAGGAATTGTAATTTGCCAAATCAATAATATTTATTCCTCCGCTCTCGTTTTTATTCAAAATTTTGAAGGGATTGTGAATGTCGCGTATTAGAATTTTCATCCATGACGGACACAAAAATTTTCCGCCGCCTTTTGAATATGCCTGCGATAAAGTCTCGGTCATTCCATATTCAGAATGAATGTGTTGCACGCCAAAATTAAGGCAAAATTTTTCATGCAATCGGGCGCGTGAAACCTCCTCTCTCCTACCCTTCATTCCACCAGTTTCCATGACAATTAAATCAGGAAAATCAATCGAATATTTTTCAACAAAATCAAGCAATGCATAAGTTACGCCGATAAGAATTGTCGGCGTATTTTCATTTCGCAAAGAGCAAAGCGACTCATAAAGTTCATCAAAATTATGAAGAAAAAATCCGCTGCGCATATTTGCACTTTGCTTTATTAAACTATCAACCATGTAAATAAGCGACGAACCTGTACGTTCCAAATATGAAGGCAGCAATCCCAGTATAGCATAATTGCTTGGTTTACCGTAAAATGAACTAAATGCACGAGTAAAACTTTTTTCATATAAATCAACATCTTCGACATAATGAAAACTTTGTCCAATACCTGTTGTGCTGCTGCTTGAAAAAATTATTTCTTCTTTTTTATCTGAACAATAAACTCTTTTTGACTTAAATAATTCGACAGGTAAAAACGGAATTTCTTCTATTTTTTTTATATTTTTAATATTGATATTAAGTAAATTAATCCATTTACTATATGGTTCACAATTTTTTACCTGATGAAAAAATGTTTCAAAACAAATATTTAAAAAATCGTCTTCGTTTTTTATTGAAAATATGTCGTTATAATCGTTCATTTTTGTGTTTTACAAATATCTGCAAAGATAAAACAAATTATTTTTTAACTTTGCAAAATTTATATTACAAATCAAAAAATATTATGAAAATAGCAATTGTGGGAACAGGTTATGTCGGATTGGTTACGGGAAGTTGTTTTGCCGAAATGGGGACAAATGTTACCTGTATCGACTTAAACAGCGAAAAAATAGAAAACCTGAAAAACGGCGTCATTCCTATATTTGAGCCGGGTCTTGATGAAATTGTAGCGAGAAATATTGCTGCGGGACGTTTACATTTCAGCACAAATCTTATTGATTGCATAAACGATATTGAGGTATTGTTTATTGCCGTAGGCACACCGCCACAGGAAGACGGAAGCGCTGATTTACACCATGTTTTGGATGTGGCAAAAACCATAGGGCAAAATCTCGAAAAATATCTTCTTGTTGTAACCAAAAGCACTGTCCCTGTTGGCACTGCACAAAAAGTACAACAGGCAATTAACGCCGAACTCAAAATCCGCAATCAAAATATTGAATTTGATGTTGCATCAAATCCTGAATTTTTAAAGGAAGGCGATGCGGTCAACGATTTTCTGAAACCCGACAGAATTGTTGTCGGCGTTAATTCTGAACGGGCAAAAAATCTCATGGCGCAACTATATAATCCATTCATGATAAATAATTTCCGTATGATATTTATGGATATTGCATCGGCAGAAATGACAAAATATGCGGCAAATTCAATGCTTGCAACACGCATAAGTTTTATGAACGATATTGCAAATCTTTGCGATATGCTTGGCGCTAATGTAAATATGGTAAGACAAGGCATCGGCGCCGATATACGAATAGGCTCTAAATTTCTTTATTCAGGCTGCGGATACGGCGGTTCATGCTTTCCAAAAGATATAAAAGCGCTCATACAAACAGCAAAAGAAAAGGGATATAACATGCAGATTCTAAATGCAGTTGAATCTATAAATGAAGAACAAAAAAAAGTGGTATTCAAAAAACTCGAAACGCATTTTAATGGAAATTTGGAAGGAAAAACAATTGCCGTTTGGGGATTATCGTTCAAACCTCAAACAGATGATATTAGAGAAGCTCCGTCTATAGAAACTATTAAATTGCTGCTTGATGCCAAATGCAAAGTAAATGTATATGATTGTGCCGCAATGCAAGAAGTTAAACAAATTTTCGGAAATAAAATAAATTATTCCGCAAATATGCTCGATGCAACAAAAAATGCTGATGCACTTTTACTTATAACCGAATGGAAAGAATTTCGTATTCCAAATTGGGAGCAAATAAAATTACAAATGAACACACATGTAATTATCGATGGACGAAATATTTATAATCGAGAATATCTTACAAAAATGGGATTTTCGTATTACGGAATAGGACAATAAAATTAAATAACAACAATACTAATATTCAAAAAATCAAGAAAATGAAAAAAACAAATCTAATTATTTTTGCTTTATTATTTACACTTTTTGCTTCGTGCGACAACAAAACCGAAAAATTAAATCGCAAAGCCGACGAAGCAATAAATCAGGTTTTAAGCAATTACAACTATGTCGGGCTTGCAGTTGCCGTAGTCAATGAAAATAAAATAGTTTATTCAAACGAATTTGGAGTGAAAAATGTCGAAACACAGGAAAAAATCAAAAAAGACGATTTGTTTCGCATAGCATCAATATCCAAAACATTCACATCCACAGCAATAATGCAACTTTACGAGCAAGGAAAATTTAATCTCGATGACGATATCAGCGATGCGCTCGGTTACAGCGTTCGCAATCCGAATTTTCCCGACATCAAAATCACATACAAAATGTTGCTTTCGCATACATCGAGCCTGAGCGACGCCGAAGGATATTTTGATTATGACATTCTTAAACCCGAAATCAATCTTAATTACGCAAACGCTTATTGGGATTATGCTCCCGGCGAAAAATACAATTATTGCAATCTCGGATTTAATCTACTCGGTGCATTGATTGAAATTCATTCGGGAACAAGATTTGATAATTACATTCGCCAAAACATTCTGCTGCCTCTCGAAATCGATGATGCTGGATTTAATGTTGACTCGCTTGATAATCAAAAATTTGTAACACTCTACAATTGGCAGGATTCTGTTTGGATTGAATCAAAAGATGCATATAAAAGCCGCTCAGACGAAATGGAAAATTACGCGCTCGGCAAAAATGCTATATTATTTTCACCAACAGGCGGAATGAAAATATCGGCGGTAAACTTGGCAAAATGGATGCTTTGCAGAATGAATTACGGCTCATTAAACGACACAAAAATCATAAGCGAAGAATCTTCTAAACAGATGTTTATACCTGTTGAACCTGCAAACGGGAAAAGTTCATACGGATTAGGAATTATGGTTTCAAAAGATTTGGTCGATGGCGATACGCTTATCGGACACACAGGCGGCGCTTACGGACTTACAAGCGCAATGTTTTTTAATCCCGACACAAAATTTGGAGTCGTAATGATAACAAACGGAAGTTCACCGAAAAACGGCAAAGACAAAATAATATCTGATGTTGTAAATGCAATGTATAAAGTGTTTTATGAGAAAGAAAAAACCAATGAATAACAAAGCAACATAATAAAATGCAAAACAAAATACAATTTTCAATAGTAGTTCCGGTATTTAATCGCCCGTATGAAATCGAAGAATTTTTGGAATCGCTGTCGCAGCAAACAGACAATGATTTTGAAGTCATCATCATGGAAGGCGCATCAACTCAACCCTGCGATGAAATTTGCAAAGAATATTCAAAAGTTCTCGACATAAAACACACTAAAAATCAAATAACAAGCCGCAGTATTCGGCGCAATATCGGGATTGAAAATGCAGCAGGAAATTATGTGATTTTATTCGATTCCGATTGTATTTTGCCACCGCAATACATTGCAACAATAAGAAAACAACTTACCGAAAATTATGCCGATTGTTTCGGCGGACCCGACAATGCGCATGAATCATTTAATAAACTCCAGAAAGCAATAAATTATTCAATGACGTCATTGTTCACAACAGGCGGTATTCGCGGCGCAACAAGCAAAACCGACAAGTTCTTGCCACGCGCTTTTAACATGGGTTTTTCAAAAGAAGTATATGCAAAAACCGGCGGTTACGATGAAATCATAGGCGAAGATATCGACCTGAGTATGAGAATAAAAGAAGCGGGTTTTTCGGTACGTCTGATAAAAGATGCATTTGTTTATCACAAGCGCCGATTAACGCTGAAAAAGTTTTATAAACAAACATATACCTTCGGTCGCGCACGCATTGTATTCGGCAAACGCCACAAAGGAACATTAAAAATATTGCATTTATTGCCGACATGTTTTGTTTTGGGAAACATTTTTCTTGTTTCGGCAAGTATAATTTCAGGCTGCGCATGGCTTTTGCTGCCGATATTATTTTACATTATCACAATTTTTATTGATTCGCTTATGAAAAATAAAAATTTATCAATATCTTTGTTATCAATATTAACAAGTTATATTCAACTTTTCGGTTATGGATTAGGACTTTTGGATGAATTGATAACTCGCAGAGTATTAAACAAATCGGCAGAAAAAATGTACAGACAATAAATGACATGGTTGTTTATTAGTTGTTAATCAGAATATTAATATATTAATAATTTAAATATGAAAGTTGTAATTTTAGCGGGAGGATTAGGAACACGGTTGAGCGAAGCAACCTCAATAATCCCAAAACCAATGGTTGAAATCGGAGGAAAACCTATTTTGTGGCATATCATGAAAATATACGGCAGTTACGGTTTCAACGATTTTATAATTTGCTGCGGCTATAAACAATATGTTATAAAAGAATATTTTGCCAATTATTTTCGTCATAATTGCGATATGACTGTTAATTTAAAAGACGATAGTGTGGAAATCCTTGATAATCACTCAGAACAATGGAAAGTAACAATGATTGATACAGGAATAAACACTTTAACAGGAGGACGAGTAAAACGTATTCAAAAATATATTGGAAACGAGTCATTTTTACTTACTTACGGCGATGGGCTTTCGGATGTAAATATACTGAAAACTATCGAAGAACATAAAAAATCAGGAAGGGTTCTTTCACTTTTGGCATATCAGCCAAGCGGACGCTTGGGAGTTCTGGATATTGAAGACAATGGAATTGTTCGTTCATTTTTGGAAAAACCAAAAGAAAGCGGCTCGTGGGTCAATGCTGGCTTTTTCGTTTGCGAGTCTAAATTATTTGATTACATAAGCGCTGATAATGAAATGCTTGAATATGAGCCAATGCAGCGAATTATAAACGAAAAACAACTTCATGCCTATAAATACAACGGCTTTTGGAAACCAATGGACACACTACGCGACAACAACGAATTAAATGAACTTTGGAACTCAGGAAAAGCCCCATGGAAGATATGGTAATTTTCTAAAAATGTAAATATGTGATTAACAACAAAATAAAAATATCGCACTTAAACAAAAAGTATAGATAACAGGCAATAATAAACAGCAAAACAGATAATTATAATTTTTTGTTAATATCTATAGAATTTAAGAGAAAAACGCAAATTTAATTAAGCATAAAATAAAGAATAACAAATAATTAAACATGATTGAATTTTATAAAAATAAACGAGTACTGATAACAGGTCATACGGGATTTAAAGGTTCGTGGCTTGCAATATGGTTAAACCAATTGGGAGCGCAAGTTATTGGTTTCGCTCAAAATCCATATACAGAGAAAGATAACTTTGTTTTGAGTCGTATCGGAGAAAAAATTACAGACCTGCGAGGAAACATTTGTAACATTGAGCAAGTGAAAAACGTTTTTGAAAAATATCAGCCCGAAATTGTATTTCATTTAGCAGCACAATCGCTTGTTCGTCAATCATATAAGCATGCTATCGAAACATACGAAACCAATGTAATGGGAAGTATCAATTTAATGGAAGTTTTCCGAACCTGCCAGTCTGCAAAAGTTGCAGTAATGATTACAAGCGACAAATGTTACGAAAATCGGGAACAACTAACTCCTTATACAGAAGAAGATGCAATGGGCGGATATGACCCGTATTCATCGTCGAAAGGCGCAGCAGAAATAGCAATTTCATCTTGGCGGCGTTCATTTATGAATCCTGAAAATTACGCAACACACGGAAAATCAATTGCAAGCGCTCGTGCGGGAAATGTAATTGGCGGCGGCGACTGGACAAAAGATCGTATAATTCCCGATTGCATCCGTGCGCTCGAAAGCAACAAAGCGATAGAGATTCGTAACCCCAACGCAATTCGTCCGTGGCAGCATGTGCTTGAACCACTGAGCGGATACTTACTTTTAGCAAAAAAAATGTGGGAAAATCCCGTATCCTTTTGTGAAGGCTGGAACTTTGGACCACTGCCAAATTCTATCGCAAATGTCTGGGAAATAGGCAATCAGATAATTGACAATTATGGAAGCGGCGAATTGAAAAAAATAATATTAAACGACAATTTACATGAGGCTCAATTACTAACACTTAACATAAAAAAAGCGCAATCTCGTTTGGGCTGGAATCCTCGTTTATCATTGAAAAAAACCATAGAATTTACCATAGATTGGTACAAAAAATACAAGACATTGAATGTGTATGATTTATGTGTTAATCAAATATTTAACTATCTGGAAAAATGAACTTTACAAAGACTAATATTAACGGACTCTTTGTCATAGAAATTAACCCTTTTAATGACATTAGAGGACAATTATTTAAGCCATTTACTTCAAGTTTTTATTCAAGTAACATTGGCAACAGCATAAATATCAACATAAAAGAAGTTTGGTTTACAAAATCAAAATTGAATGTAATACGCGCAATGCATTTACAGACAGGAGAATTCGCCTGTGAAAAAATCGTTTCAATAATTTGCGGAACAGTTCACGATGTAGTTCTCGATATTCGCAAAGAATCAGCAACTTACGGAAATATTTTTGATGTGGAATTGTCTGAAAAATCACCCAAAGCGCTTTATATACCAATTGGTTGCGCTCACGGATACCGAGTACTGAGCGAAAATTCTATTGTAATGTACATGGCAACGCAAGAACACTCGGCAAAAGACGATACAGGCATCAGATACGATAGTTTTGGTTTTGATTGGGGAATTGAAAATCCTATAATTTCAGAGAGAGATGCAAATTTGCCTCTGTTCTCAATAAATTGATTTACAGCGAGTAATCTGCAGAATAAAATTATTTGAAATAAATTTGACTGAAACAAACTTGCTTAATCCAAAACAATTAATTATTTTTGAATCAAAAAAAAATTAATAGATAGTATGCAAAAAATGCTTTTCCCAGCGACTTGATATTTCGCCTTTGGTAAAAAAGCAACACACAAATATTAAACTAAAACAAAATCAGAATGATAACAAATAAAAATAACAATAATTTCTGCACAAAAAATCCCAAAATATTAATAACAGGAGCAACAGGATTTGTCGGCAAGCATTTAATTCCTCATCTTGTTCATATTTATGAAGATATTGAAATTTTAACAATAAACCGCAGTATCGAAAAAGCCCAAAATTTATTTAGCGATTTAAAATGCAAACATATATTATCAACTGATTATGACAGTATTATCAAGTTTAATCCTGATGTTGTGATTCATTTGGCAACTTTATCAACAAGCCGCAATGATATGGAAATCATCAAACCGATGCTTGAAGCAAACATAGAATTTGGTGTGCAACTATTATCTGTTTTGAGTAAATGCAATAATCTGAAACTGTTTGTTAACGTTGGTTCGTTTGCCGAGTATCGCTCGGGAACTGACAAAATCAATGATGCATATTTATACACAGCAACAAAATCGGCATTTCGCCATTTCGTGGATTTTTATTCAAATTTAGCAAGTTTCAAATATATTACGGCAGTGCCTTACACAATTTACGGAGGCAATGACACCGCAAAAAAAATTATCGATTACATTCGCGAATCGTTAATATCTCAAGCTCCTGTTAAAATGACAAAAGGAGAGCAAACGCTTGATTTTATACACATTAGCGATGTTGTAAGTTTCTTTGCCAAAATCATTGAGAACCTGCAAAATATAATAGAAAAATTTCCAAACGGAGAAGAATTTCATTTAGGAACAGGCGTTGGCACCAAAATTCGCGAGCTGGCAAGACTAATTGAACAACACGAAAATAAAAAATGCAACATAGACTGGGGCGGTTTGGCTTATCGACCAATGGACGTGATGTATGCCGTTGCTCCTATCGAAAAGAACAACAAGGTAATTAAGTGGAAATCAAAAATATCAATAGAAGAAGGATTAAAATTATAAATTTATGGGCATAATATTCAGACAAAGTATAAAAGGAACAATAGTACATTATATCGGTATCGTTATAGGCATAATAACAATGCTTTTCATCCAGCCGCTTGTGCTTAGCGAAGAAGAAATCGGTTTAATGAAAGTTCTTTATGAATCAGGACTTTTGATTTGTTCGTTAGCGATGCTCGGAACAACTTCGTCGGTTATACGATTTTTCCCTTTTTTCAAAAACGCGAAAAATAAAGACAACGGATTTTTCTTTTATATGCTTATACTGCCGGCAATAGGCGCAGTTGTGTTTATTCCATTGGTGCTGCTGTTCAAAAATATTATTATTGATTTTTTCAGTGAAAAATCTGCACTTTATGTTGAATATTTTAATTGGGTTATTCCGCTAATACTCTTTTTAATGTACTGGACACTATTTGAAACTTATTCGAATGTTAAAATGCGGATAGCCGTACCAAAATTAATTCGCGAAGTCGGAGTAAGAGTTTTATTGCTTGCGCTGTATGTTGCTTACGGATTTAATTTGCTCACACTTACTCAATTAGTAACTTGCACAATATCGGTTTATGCAGTTGTAATGGTTATAACATTCATTTATATAAGAAAATTTAATACGATAACATTAAAACATGACAATAAATTTATAGATAAACCGCTGCGTAACAAAATATTAAAATATACTGGATTTTTATTTTTAACAGCAGTAAGCGGAAATATTCTTGCACAACTTGATATTTTCATGCTGGCATCACTCAAAGGGCTTTATTTTACAGGAATTTACACCATCGTGATGTATATAGCGGCAATAATAGAAATGCCTTCTCGGTCGATAAGCGCAATAGCAGCGCCAATTGCCGCAGATGCTTTGAAAAACGATGATTTTGAAAAAGCAAATCAATTATATAAAAATGTATCTTTACATCAGATGATTACAGGCAGTATCATTTTCCTATTTGTATGGATAAATATCGACAATATTTTTGCAATAATACCAAACGGCGAAACTTTTTCACAGGGAAAATGGGTTGTACTTTTTCTCGGATTGTCAAAAATTGTCGCTATGACGCTTAATTTTGGAGGAATACTTATCTCATATTCACGTTATTATTATTGGAGTTTGTTTTTCTCGGTGTTCATTTCCGTATCGGGAATAATTGCAAATCTTTTACTAATACCCAAATTCGGCATAACCGGCGCAGCGCTTGCCACGCTTATGACGTGTTTATTGAGTTACAGTGTTCAGCAATGGATTGTTTTGAAAAAAGTAAAAGGAAATCCATACACAATCAACACATTAAAACAAATTGCTTTGATATTGTTTTTGACAGGCATAAATTATTTATTGCCAAACTGGAGCCAAAATCCATTTGTTGATGCAGCATACCGAAGTATTATCATGGGAATACTGACAATTGCGCTTTTATATAAATTCAAAATATCACTGCAAATAAACCATGTTATTGACAAAAGTTACGAAAAAATAAAAAAATACATTTGATTGTTAAAAGTATTGTAACGTGATTAATTCAATAAAAAAATGTATTTTTGTATATAAAAACAGAATGATATAAGTAAAATATTATACAATAACAGAAATGGTCAACAATTAAAATATGTGATAATAAAGTAAATAATGAATGAGAAGACACACATATCAATAGTTTCGCCTGTTTATCGCGCTGAGAAAATTGTTAGCGAATTAGTTAAACAATTGCACGAAAATGTTTCAACCATTACTGATAATTATGAAATTATATTGGTAAATGACGGTTCGCCCGATAATTCCTGGCAAGTTATAGTTGAGGAATGTGCAAAAGATAAGAAAGTTAAAGGGATAAATTTAAGCCGAAATTTTGGACAGCATTATGCTATCACCGCAGGATTGAGTTACGCAAAAGGCGAATGGATTGTAGTGATGGATTGCGATTTACAAGACCGCCCGGATGAAATTCCTAATCTTTATATAAAAGCGCAGGAAGGGTGGGATATTGTACAAGCACGAAGAAAAGAACGACAAGATGGCTTTGTTAAACGTCTTTCTTCGAGTGCATTTCACTCTCTCTATTCTTATTTAAGCGGCATAAAAACAGATAAAGCGATAGCAAATTTTGGAATTTATAATCAAAAGGTAATAGAGGAATATAAAAAAATGAAAGAGTCATCTCGCTCTTTTCCGAGTTTGATTGAATATCTGGGATTTAAGAAGACAGTCATTGATGTGAAACATGCCGAGCGTTTTGAAGGCAAAACATCTTATTCTTTGTCTAAATTATTGCATCTAACAACGGATGTTATCCTTTCAAATAGTAATAAACCATTGAAATTAACCGTAAAATTAGGATTTTATATTTCTGCTCTTTCCTTTTTGCTGGCGCTGTATAATGTTTTTGCCCATATAGCGGGAATTATAGGAGTTCCGGGATATACAACTACCATATTTTCAATATGGTTTGTGGGCGGATTAATCTTGTTTGTATTGGGAATAATAGGACTGTATATTGGGCGAATTTTTGAACAAGTAAAAGAAAGGCAATTGTTTGTGGTGCGAGATGAAATAAATGTTTAATTTAAATATCTGCAGATTAAAAAATGAATCAATAAACTAATATAATTAAATAATATGTTAAAAGGAATAAAATTCAGAGGATTTCTTTTTTCTCATGATGATTTCATTGCACATCTGGGTGATTGTCCTGTTTGTGGAGGAAAAGAATCGTTAATGAGAAAATATTATGCAACTATCAATAAAGATTTAAACATACATTATTTACAGTGTGAAAATTGTTTTGCAATTTCTGCATCACACTATGTTAAAAGTAATGTA
>JAISPX010000131.1 GCA_031274595.1 Prevotellaceae bacterium
ACACAAAAATTTAATCTGTTTTTGCCCTAACGCTACGCATTAGAGATTTTCTTTAATAATAATTTATGTTTCAATAACTTGAAGCGATTAGTAATTTTCTAATGAGTAATTTGGGATTATATATTTTTTGATTTTTATTTTTTCAAAACAAAAGCGCCTTTTTCGGTTACGTAGTGATGATTTATGTTTCGATTTTCGGCTTCGGCTATCCAGCGGCGAGCCTGCCAAGTTTGTACGGATGAATCTATTATCAACATTTTCGGGTAATAATTATCAAGTATTTTTTGAGCATTATTTCCCAAGTATTTATTCACAATTAAAAAATCCACTTCCAACGGTTTTTGTGATTGAAAAATATCATTTTCTGTTGCAATTTTTATTGATTTTTCATTAAACCAAATATTGTTTTTATACGATTTTATGATGCCTGATTTTTCAAAATCATCAGAAATTAAAAGCGTTTCCATATTTTTTATCCCGAGTTTGATAAAATTATTTTTTGTATTGAAATCGAAATTATTATTTTTACTTTCATGGTCGCGTATGTTCACCGAATTTTGTCCGACAACAAAACTTATAAACGATGAACCTCTTGTGTTGTAAACAATCATTTGCCGTTGGTTTTGCTGTTCGATTTTTTGAAAAGAATTTATCCCGCAAAATGCAATGAAACACAAAAATATTGCGATTATATTTTTTTTGTTTTTAAATCCGATATAAAATGCGAAAAATATCAATGCAGCAATAATTATAAGGGCTTGCGATGTACTTATGTAAATATTTTCGGAAAGAGAATAAGGCAACATTTCAACATTTCTGGTAATCTCATTTGCAATAGACACGCATATATCCAAAAATTTCCCGATAAACACTCCAATAATCGGAACCCACGACAGCATAAGCATTGCAGCAACAATAAACATTATCACCGTAACATCAGGAATTATCAAAATATTTGTGACAAGAAAATAATTTGGGAAAGTGTGAAAATAAAATATTGTTATTCCCGAAGTTCCTATTTGCGCTGCAATTGAGACTGTTGCAAGAGCGAAAATGTAATCAAGAATTTTGTTGCGTATGTGAATTGTTTTGTACAGCAAAGGTTGAAAATACACTATTGCAATAACCGAACTGTAAGACAACTGAAAACCTACTTCAAAAATATTATAGGGATTTATAATCAGCAAGAAAAATGCAGATGCCGCCAGCGAATTGTAAATGTTGATTTTTTTGCCAAATACATCGCCATACAAGACAAACGAAAGCATCACGCAGGCGCGGCAAACCGAAGGCGAAAATGCAGCAAGCGCAGCATATAACCAAAGTCCCGCAAAAATTATTATTGCTTTAATGAACTTTCCAAATCGCCTTTCGTTCAAAGCGCGCAACATAAAAAACAAAACCGCATAAACCAACCCTACATGCAATCCGCTTACCGCAAGCACGTGCATTGCGCCTGCCACGCTGTACGAACTTATAATTTCATCGCTTAACAATTCTTTGTCGCCAATAATCAAAGCGCGAAGAACCGCAAAATTATCACCTTCGATGCCTGCGTTTCCAAAACAATCGAACATTGCAGTCTGAATATCCAAAATCGCTTTTTCAAACCATAGATTTTCATGTCTAATCTTCTTATAATCATCGACTGATACAAATGCCGTTGCGAAAAAATTTCGGCGGGCAAGATAATATGCATAATTAAATTCTTCTGGATTTTTGGGTGGAGAATTAGCAAAAAAAGTTGCTTTGAACATCAAAACATCTCCAAGTTCCAAAGCGCTTGAAATACTGTCTGTCGGCACGTAGATAAAAGTTTTTTCATCTGCGGCAATCCAATTTTCCGAACTGTCGCGATATGCCTTTACTTGCAACGTTAGTCTTGTGAACCGTGTGTCAATATCGGGTTTGTCAATAATAATTCCATTGAAAAATGTTTGTTTGTCGAGCAACAATGTTGTTTCATGTTGGCGGTTTTTCATTATTTCTGCGCCCAACAGAAATAAATTACAAAATATCAAAACTCCCCACAGCCAGCGATATTTATATGATTTTCCCAATCGTATGAAAAACATCAAAACGAAAAAGAATAAAAAAGCAAAAAGAAAATATGAAATATTAACGGTTTGCTTAAATATTAATTCTTCTGTAACAATTCCGCACAAAAACGGAACAATTAATCGCACAAAAGGCAAACGGCGGATATATTCTATAAAACTTATCGAATATTTCATGAGTAAAATTTTTTACCACCGACTTACATAATTATTTCTGTTCGCTGTAACCATTTTACCTGTAATCTGCCAACTGCAAGGCGATTAGTTTATTTAACAATGACGGCTATCCGATTTATTAAAATTGAACAAATAATTTTTCAGGTAGCATTGTTATGAACTGTTTTTACTGCTCTTCCCGAAGGGTCGGGATTGTTTTTGAAAGCCTCGTCCCATTCCAAAGCCACAGCAGAACTGCATGCTACCGAAGGTACAGAAGGTACGGTTTGCGCTGCCGATGTAGAAGGAAAATGTTCTTCAAAAATACTGCGAAACCAATACTCTTCTTTAGACAGCGGAGGGTTGACAGGAAAACGCTCAAACGCAGACTCCATTTGCTTGTCAGAAACTTTTTCGCTTGCAATTTTTTTCAATGTGTCAATCCACAAGTAACCTACGCCGTCAGAGAACTGTTCTTTCTGTCTCCATACGATTTCTTCGGGAAGACAATCCTCAAATGCTTTACGAAGAATATATTTTTCTATTTTCCCGTTTCCGCACATTTTGTCTTTCGGATTGAGATTCATTGCAATATCCATAAATTCTCTGTCAAGAAAAGGCACTCGTCCTTCTACGCCCCAAGCCATAAGCGACTTGTTGGCACGAAGACAATCGTACAGATGAAGTTTATCAAGTTTACGCACAGTTTCATCGTGAAAGGCTTTGGCATTCGGCGCTTTGTGAAAATACAAATAACCGCCGAAAATTTCATCCGAACCTTCTCCCGACAGTACCATCTTCACTCCCATTGATTTGATATATCTCGCCAACAAATACATAGGCGTAGAAGCGCGAACAGTAGTAACATCATAAGTTTCAATATGATAAATCACATCGCTCAACGCATCCAAAGCCTCGTCTATTGTAAAATTAATTTCATGATGAATAGTACCAATATAATCAGCTACTTTTTTAGCCATTAGCAAGTCAGGCGCTCCTTTGAGCCCGATGGCAAAAGAATGTAACTGGGGCCACCACGCATCGGTTTTATTGTTATCTTCTATTCGTTTGGCGGCAAATTTTTTGGCGATAGCAGAGATAACGGAAGAATCCAATCCGCCGGACAGAAGCACGCCATAAGGCACATCCGACATTAACTGACGATGTACGGCATCTTCCAATCCTTTTCTAATCTTTTGAATGTCCGAAACATTATCTTTTACATTGTTATAGTTCATCCATCTGCGGTGATACCATGTTCTGATTTCTCCATCAGGGCTATAAAAATATTTTCCCGGCTCAAATTCCTTAATATCGGAACAAACGTTTTCCAATGCTTTTAATTCGCTTGCCACATATAATTGTCTTTTTTCGTCGTATCCCATGTATAAAGGAACAATGCCGACATGATCGCGTCCTATCAGATAAACGTCTTTCTCCTTGTCATAAAGTGCAAAAGCGTAAATTCCCGTAATGTCATCGAATAAATCCACTCCTTTATCTTTATATAAAGCCAATATCACTTCGCAGTCCGAAAGGGTTTGGAAATTATATTTTGTTTCATATTTTTTGCGGATTTCCTGATGGTTGTATATTTCGCCATTTACGGCTAAAATCAAATTTTTATCTTCGCTGTACAATGGTTGCCCTCCCGAAATCACGTCAACGATAGAAAGTCTTTCATGCGCAAGCACACTGTTACCGCCAGCAAAAATTCCCGACCAGTCGGGTCCTCTGTGTCGAATTTTCTTTGCCATTTTTAATGCTTGAGGTCTTAATTCCTCAAGGCTTTCTTTGAGTTCAAAAACTCCTACAAAACCACACATAGTTTTTTATTTTATATTTTTTAGTCTTTTTGTAATTATCCGCAAATCTCAGAATTAATTATTATTCTATCCTGCAAAAATAGCAATATTTAATTAAAAACTAAAAATATAAAAAAATAATTTATACCAAGCTGCGATTAAGAAATGGTTAATGATACAATGGTTAATCGTTAATAATAAAACAGGAAATAATCGGGTTGATTAGTTACTTTTCTGTCAATAGGAAAAATAAAAATAATCATATTTAACAACCGACAGAAATCAATTTTACAGGGAATTGGGTTTCGGGAGAAGCGACTTATTACTCAATAATCTTTAATTCTTTTAGAACCTTAAAAGCAAATTTCGCCGATGGATACGTTATTGAGCCACCGCCGATAACGCCGATTTTTATGGCTTCAATTATTTCCATCCTACATTGATTTATTCAACGCCTGTCTTTGCTCGTTAAAGTTGTTTATGCTCATCGCTTTTATTTATAAATTTCCCTTATTATTTTTTTTCTTTGTCGGGTAGCCGTGTTTTTCCCACGCTTCCAAACCACCTTCGAGGTTGTATATACGGATAAAATCAAGATTTGATAAAATTTTTGCAGCACGTAAACTTCGTATTCCCGTACGGCAATAAACGTAAACTATTCGGTCTTTTTGCAGTTTTTTCACAACTTTTTTTTGAAAGTCAATTTTATTAATATCAATATTTATTGCGTCTTTAATATGTCCTGCATCAAATTCTGCTTTGGTGCGCACATCAATAATTTGCGGATTTTCTTCTTCGCTTAAAGCGAAGCGGAATTTTTCGGGATTAAATGAACTTATGGTTTGCGCCGACATATTGTATCCCGAAAATATCAATGCCAATACAAGTATGAATTTCAATATTATTTTCATTTTATTGGATTTTAATAATTTTTTCATTACAAAAGTAGCAATAAATTATAAATAAAAAACCTCTGCGCAAAACAGAGGTTTTTTAAGTTTATTTTTAAAAATATTTTATTTTGTAATTCTTTCAAGCCAACGAACCATCGATAGCATTACAACCATTGATATTAAGCAAACCGCTACGAAAGCAACCCAACATAGCCACAGCGGGATTTTTTCATAAAGTATTCCGCCTAAAAACAGCAGAATGTTACCAACTGCTGTTGCCGACAACCACAAACCTTGACAAAGTCCCTGCATGTGTTTTGGGGCTACTTTTGAAACAAAAGATAAACCAAGCGGGCTTATAAACAATTCGGCAACCGTAAGGAAGAAATACATTCCGACAAGTATCCACGGCGTACATTTTAATGCTGTTTGTGCAGCAACATCTAAATACTGATATTCGTTGTAAGAAGGAAGCCCCTGTATCTTTGAGATTACTGATAAAAATACAAATCCTAAACCTGCAATTCCCATACCGATAGCAATTTTCATTGGCGTTGATGGCTCTTTGCCTTTTTTTCTCATTGTGCTAAACAACCATATAACAAATGGAGTAAGCACAATTACGAAAAAGGGATTAATTGCTTGCCATATTTCAGGCGGGAAAAGTGTAGTATTAATAAAATCTCTTGCAAAATATGATAATGAAACTCCGTTTTGGTGGAACGAAAACCAAAAGAAAACGACAACGCCTAATACTGCAAACAAAGCCATAATTCTTTGTTTGATTTCTTTTGCCATGTCTGCTTTTTCTTTAGGTGTATATTCAATTGAAACCACTTTTTCTTTTTTCGTTGGATTTGGAAATATTTTTTTCGTTCCGATAAAAATAATCAATGAAATAATCATTGCTGCAACAGATGCAATAAACGAATAATGAACGCCTGTATTAAATACGTTCAAATAATTGCTGCAAAAATCAGCCAGATTAGATGTATCAACGCTTGCGCCTGTCAATGTAACATCGTTGGCAAGTTGTGTCAAATTGGCGAATTGTTGTGTGCCTTTGGCTATCGCGTCTGAATTGGCGCCTGCGCCAATCATACTTTCGCCGAATTTTAAAAATTTATGGCAAAGAGACGATAAGTCTGCATTGTATAACAATCCGTTTGTCTTCAACCACCAACCGCGCAAAAGTGGAGCAACAAATGGCGCTATTAAACCGCCAATATTAATGAAAACGTAGAAGATTTGAAACCCGGTGTCGCGCAATCCTTTTGCCCTTTTAAGTTCTTCTGCATTATCCGATTTTTCTTTTTCCAGATTATCGTACATTTGTCCTACAATCGCTTGCAAATTTCCTTTGAAAAGTCCGTTACCAAACGCTATCAAAAATAATGCGATACAAGTGAAAATTAAAATATACGTAGCATTGTCGGATGTTGACATGATGGGAATTGATAGTAGTGAATAACCGGCTGCCATTACAATCAAACCAGCCATAATCGTACCTTTGTAATTTTGTAGTTTGTCTGCGATTAAGCCACCTGCCAAACTTAATACATAAATTCCGGCATAGAAAAATGAGTAAATCAATGCTCCTGTGCTCGGCTCAAATCCGAATTTTGAACACAAAAACAACGTCAGCACTGCGTTCATAATGTAATATCCGAAACGTTCGCCCATATTTGAAAGAGCGGCAGGAATTAATCCTTTTGGGTGATTTTTGAACATAATTTTTTATTTTAATTTATTAATACTGTTTGATTTTTATTAAGTGATTTTTATTTACTCGGCAAAGTTATAAATATAATTTGTAAAATAAATAATTTTCATAATAATATTATTTATTTTCTATTCTATTCTTTTATACATCTTACCGAGTAAGCATCGGCGCGAGAGGCTCCAAATAAAATCATCGTTGCAATTCCATCTGTTCCGTTATAATTTTTTACCTGAAACGAGAGTGGCGTTAAACTTGTGCCATTGGATAAATTATAAGGCGCATTACTCCAATATGAACCCCAGACTCCGCTCACGCTTCCCATAAGCATTGCATATTGTCCATCAAAACGAGCTGCCGCAGGAAAATAAGATGATGAATTTTCATCGAGTTTAAATGCCCATCCATAATTGTAATCGTTTATATTCAATACGCCGTTGTTATCAACATCCACTATATTGAAATCAGAAATATCCCAAGCCATGTTGTACGGATTGGGAGTTATGAAATTTTTGAAAACATCGGCAGGAGGAATTCGCCAGCCCGCAGGACATGGGTCGTAACATGATTTGCTGCCTTTATTGATGTAATTATTATCCGAATCTTTTTCGTTGCCATTAGGATTTCCCCACAGGGCATCCACGCTTTTACTTGCTTCGAGCCAGTCTCTTGATGTTGAATATTGTTTGTTATTGGAAAGACAAATTGTCGGATTTTGTATGGCATATACAAGATTATTATTTGTCAAATCATTCCAACTCGAATTTTGTATTGTAACGCTGTTTCCATGCATATCATATAGCGGAGCGCTTACCGTATTTAAATCTCCCGCTAAAGTTGCAGATGCAGGAAACGGATCTTTGCGTCCCCACTGATACAACATTCCGTAACTTTTGGGATTTGCGGGTTCGTTGGTTAAAGCGCCTAAATTCATATTCATAATATCATAACCTGTTGCCGAACTAATCGAATTTATCTCAACTGCGGGCATCCATATATGCCAACTCCACAAAATATTTTCATTGGCATCGCATACGGCAATAAGCGCATTTCCGTGAATAAATGTTTGTGAAGTTGTGAAAACAACTCTGGTTTTTGTTTCGTCCAATGTAACCGAAGAAATAAGTCCTGCGCCATTATTATAATAATCTTGCCACAAAAGTTTTGCCGACACGGGCGAAATTTGAGACTCGTTTGTATGAAAAGCCGCGTCATCTGTTATGCCTGCATTTCCATTACCTATTACGTTTGCCGAAAATGAATATGTTCCGGATTTCGTTACAACATAACAATTGGCGGTTCCGTTTTCTGCAAGATTTATTGCTCCAGTTTCCGGTTGATTATCGTTATCACAAGCAATAAACATTACACTTGCAAAAAACGCCACATAATTTAAAATTTTCATCATTGTTTTAATTGTTATTTAATACTGTTTTATGATATAAAAAACAGAAATAATTTTGCAAAATTAATATTTATTATGTGATTTTATGAATTATGCACAGATATTGTTTTTGTAGATTTTTCCATACCTGCATTTAACTCGGTAGAATCGTTTTCTTTTGGCGAAGTAAACCAAACCAAGCCTAATGATACAATGGTTAATAACAAAATTGTAAATAATAAAACAATCTGCGTGCTTATTTCAAATCAACAAAAAATCATTAACCATTAAATCATTTATCATTAATCATTTCTTAATAGCGTATTGGTATCAAGATTTAAAAAAATTATTCAAAAAAATATTTGGTAATAAAATAAAGTTTACTACCTTTGCACTCCATTTTGGAGAGATGGCAGAGTGGTCGATTGCGGCGGTCTTGAAAACCGTTGAACTGAGAGGTTCCCGGGGTTCGAATCCCTGTCTCTCCGCAAAAAATGTTCAATAATCTCAAGAATCAATCGGTTTTTGAGATTTTTTGTTATATGATGAGGAAAGATGCCGGAGTGGACGAACGGGACGGTCTCGAAAACCGTTGTACTCGTAAGGGTACCGAGGGTTCGAATCCCTCTTTTTCCGCAATTTTCGATATAAGATTTAACTTTTCACGAAAAACAGTTATTTAAACTTTTCGTTCAATAATTTTTGCAGTGCGTACATTTCGTCTCGATAACGTATGGCTTCGGTATAATCAAGTTTTTTTGCTGCATCTTCCATCAGTTGTTTTGCGCGAGCAACAGCATTGTGCAATTCGGGCTTGGTCATATATTCCACAACAGGATCGGCTGCCGAATGTAATTCGGGTTCGACGTATGCTCCGTATTCAATATTCAAAGACTGATTGGTAAAAATCCCTTTGTTGCTTTTCTTCACCTGCTGCGGTTCAATATTGTGTTGACGATTATATTTCATTTGCTTTTCGCGACGTCGGTTTGTTTCGTCAATCGTGCGTTGCATGGAGTCGGTAATAGTGTCGGCATACATGATTACGCGTCCGTTTATGTTTCTTGCCGCTCTGCCTGCCGTTTGCGTGAGCGAACGTGTAGAACGCAAAAATCCTTCTTTATCGGCATCGAGGATAGCAACCAGCGAAACTTCGGGTAAATCCAAACCTTCGCGCAGCAAATTTATGCCAACCAGCACATCAAACGTTCCACGCCGCAATCCTTCCATAATTTCCACGCGTTCGAGAGTTTCCACATCTGCATGAATATAGCGGCAGCGAATATTTATTTTTTCAAAATAATTAGTAAGTTCTTCAGCCATTCGTTTTGTAAGCGTAGTAACTAAAATCCGTTCATCATTTCCAACTCTTGCGTTTATTTCTTCAATAAGGTCGTCTATTTGATTTTGCGTTGGTCGCACATCTATAAGCGGGTCAAGCAAACCTGTAGGACGAATTAACTGCTCTACAATCACGCCTTGCGATTTTTTAAGTTCGTAATCGGCAGGCGTTGCGCTCACAAAAACAGTTTGCCCTGTGATATTTTCAAATTCTTCAAAAGTCAGCGGACGGTTATCGCTTGCCGCAGAAAGACGAAATCCGTATTCAATAAGATTTTTTTTGCGGGCATAGTCGCCGCCAAACATTGCATGAATTTGGGGAACAGTAACATGACTTTCGTCGATAACGGTAAGAAAATTTTCAGGAAAAAAATCAAGCAAACAGAATGGTCTTGTTCCGGGTTTTCTGTCATCAAAATATCGCGAATAATTTTCTATTCCCGAACAATATCCGAGTTCACGAATTATCTCAATATCATTTTCTACTCTCGTTTGTAATCGTTTTGCTTCCAAATTCTTGCCCAAAGCCGCAAGATGATTTACTTCTTTGACCATATCATCTTGAATATCACGCAAAGCCTGCTGCGTACGTTCCTGAGATGTTACAAAAATAGTTGCTGGAAATACGGTTACTTCGTCGGGAGTATCGAAAACTTTATTTGTTGACGGATTAAGCGATTCTATATATTCCACTTCATCGCCGAAAAATGTTATACGGTAAACAAAATCGCCGTAAGCAATAGCAATGTCAACAGTATCGCCTTTCACGCGAAATGTTCCTTTTTGCAAATCCAAGTCATTGCGCGTATAAAGAGCGTTAATCAGCGAATACAACAGTTTATTGCGGCTTAATTTTTGTCCACGTTTTAGATTTATGGCGTTGGATTTAAAATCATTTGGATTACCGATTCCGAACAAACACGAAACCGATGAAACCACAATTACATCGCGGCGTCCCGACAATAAAGAAGATGTTGCATGCAGCCGCAGTTTGTCGATTTCTTCGTTTATTTTCAAATCTTTTGCGATGTAAGTATCGCTCATAGGCATATAGGCTTCAGGCTGATAATAATCATAGTACGAAACAAAATATTCGACAGCATTGTTTTTGAAAAAGTTTTTAAATTCACCGTAAAGTTGTGCCGCCAGCGTTTTGTTGTGGCTAAGTACAAGCGTAGGCATGTTTAATTGCTCAATAACATTTGCAATCGTAAACGTCTTCCCCGAACCTGTAACGCCAAGCAAAGTATTATATTTTTCGCCTGCGCTGATACTTTCAACAAGTTGTTTTATAGCGTCTGGCTGATCGCCTGTGGGTTTATAATCTGCTGTGAGTTGAAAATTCATTTATTTTATCATTGGATGCAAAGGTAGTATTTTAAATAAAAAGTGGAAAATGGAATACAATGTTTATGATTTCTTGATAAAATATTTGATTCTTTTTATAATCTTTGAGAGCAATTCTGTATTACATTTATTAACGGACAATCGCACTTCGGTTATTTGATTTCACTTTTTTACAATCAAAATACTAAACTCGTAAAGCAAAATCAAAGGAAGAGCAACCATTAACAATGTAAAAGCATCGCCGCTTGGCGTTATTACAGCCGATAAAATAAGAGAACATATAATTGCATGTTTGCGATATTTGCGCAAAAACGGACGCCTAATCACTCCAAGTTTGGAAAGAACCAATGCAACCATTGGTATTTCAAAAATCACTCCCATTATTAAAATTAGCGATGTAAATGTGCTGATATACGAACTTAATGATATTTGATTTACAACAGTTTCGGTTACCTGATAAGTTCCTAAAAATTTGAGCGTAAGAGGGAAAATTACAAAATAACCGAGCAATACTCCCATAAAAAAAAGAATACCGCCAAAACCAAATGCAACACGTATGTAGCGTTTTTCTTTTTTGTACAAAGCAGGGCAAACAAATCTCCATATCTCATACAAAAAATACGGAAAAGCCAATATCAAACCCAGCCAGAATGAGGCGCTCATGTGAGTGAAAAACTGAGCGGAAAGATTAATATTTATTATTTCTATTTTAAATGGTTCAGGACAAAATTCGGGCATATTTAAACTTTCGCCCAACTTGCAAAGCCAGCGATATAAACAAAAATCGGAATCCGAAGGCGAAAATATTACCGAGCCGAAAACAAAATCTTTTGAAAAAAAAACAATAATCATCAATATAGCAATCACAATTGCTACTCTGAAAAGCATATTTCTCAATACATCGAGATGATCCCAAAAGGTCATTTCATGATTTGAATCACCATCGCTCATAATATGATAATTATACGTTTTTTATAGATTTGCAGATTGTTTTGCCGAATTTATTTGTTTTCGGTATTTTTGTCAATATCGTCGATATTCGATTTTATTTCTTTTTCGACACTATTCATACCATCCTTAAAATTTTTGACACCTTTGCCAAGTCCGCGCATAAGTTCGGGAATTTTTTTACCGCCAAAGAACAGCAACACAACCAGTAAAATAAGAAGAATTTCCTGTGTGCCTATTGTTCCGAATAATAATATTGTCTTCATCGTTTTTTTATTATAATCTGCAAATGTAGGATTTTTTTTTGATTTTTTATTTAATTACAAGAAAATTGTAAATGCATTTAATTATTTGAACGTTTGATATCGAAAAAATCCATTAAATTTGCATGAAATATTTGTCAATATTCATATTATTTATTTTGTACAATGAAATCAAAAACGGTGAAACTTAAAGAAAATAATTACGACTTTGTTGTTTTTGCGATAGTGTCGGCAGAGGATGATTCTTATTTGGTTTGGAACATAAATAACATATTAATGTTGGACTTAAAAAGAACGGAGCATCCTGTGCTGAAAAACAGAATTTCGGATGGAAAAACCGTTTCGTGTTTTAATTATATGTGCAACAATACAGGCATTGAATATTTGTTTATTGGCAATAAATACGGCGAATTAGAACTATTTCCTCAACTTTCCAACGTAGATTTCATATTAAAAATTTCAGGGAATTTAACAAATGAGTGCATTAAACATATTGCCGTTGCAATAAGAACTGTTAAAGGAATAACCGCATGCATAAACTTGAATGTTAAAAAAACGCCCTTATTCGATGTTTTTGGGAAAATTTAATTTTGTTAATTTTTCTTAACATAACAATTAACTTCAAAACAATTTTTTTAACTTTGTTTTCATACATAATTGTAGGATGAAGAAAAAAATTATAATATTATTATCAATCGCTATTTGTGTTTGCACTGTGATCCTTGTTATTGTTCAGGGCAATTCGTTGAATGCTGCCGGAAAAATACAAAAAGACAATTTCGATGCAAAAATGCAGGTAATACTTGATAATGTTGTTTCCGAAGCAGAATTTGTTACTACCGAAAACAAGGAAATTCCGTCTATTGATGAAAATTTCGGAATAGGCAGTCATCGTTATATAACAAGAACAAGCTTAATTACTTCATCAAACTCATTCTATAGACAAAACGATGCAAAAACCACAAATTTTTGGCTAAACAAAAACGATGCAAGAAAAGCAACTTCCGACAACCGACTGAACTATTTAATTGAAGGAGGAATTTCTGCATACGGATTAGATAAAGAGATTAGAAAAAGCGATAATATACCTGTGTCCGACCAGCTTCGCCTGTTTGTTGACGAAAAAAGCGAAATGAAAATAACTATTGATATGTCGGTCGAAGACAGGCTCTCATTAGACAGATTAGACTCGTTGATACGAAAACAATTTAAACAGCAACGCATAAATACCGATTTTGAATTTGCCGTTATTGATGCCGATGATGTTGAAGTAAACATTCTGAAAACAAAAGAATTCAGATCGGACAGAGAAGACTGTTTATATAAAACACAACTGTTTCCAAACGATGCCGAACAAGCGCCGAAATATTATTTAAACATATATGTTCCGCATTTGACAGATTATATTTTTAAGGAATTATCGCTTGTTATTTTCTCATCTTTATTGTTGATACTTATTATAGTAGGAACTTTTGCGGCAACGCTTATTATAATTTTTCATCAAAAACGATTGTCGCAAATGCGTAATGATTTTATGGGAAATATGACTCATGAACTTAAAACGCCTATTGCAACAATTACGCTTGCCTCAGAATTGTTGAAAGATGAAAATGTTCCCATAGAAAAGAAAAATGTCGCAGGATTATCAAAAATGATACGCGACGAGGCTCAGCGTCTCAGCAGTTTGGTTGAAAAAGTATTGCGTATGGCGGCAGTCGAACGCGGAAATATTAATATCAAACATAAAGATGTGGATATTAAAAGTATTATCAAAAAAGTTGTTGATTCGTATAAGTTGCAGTTAGATGCAAAAAAAGGAAAAATAATGGCTCAATATGAAGCAAAAGCAAATATCGTTATTGGCGATGAAATGCATCTACAGCAGATAATATCAAATCTTATCGACAATGCACTGAAATATTCTAAAAAAAATCCGACAATATTAATTCGCACCGAAAATAAAAATGATGGCATAATTATTGCTGTAACAGATAACGGAATCGGAATTGAGAAAGAATATCATAAACATATTTTTGAACAGTTTTACAGAGTGCCTACTGGAAATATTCATACAGTGAAAGGTTCGGGGCTGGGATTGAATTATGTAAAAAAAATTGTAGAGTTGCATGGAGGTAAAATTAGTGTGGAAAGTGAAAAAGGCAAAGGAAGTACATTTACAATTTTTTTGCCAAATAAAAAATAATTAGTAAATTTACGGCATAAAAATAAACGTAAAGATAAATTTTAATAATAAAAATAAATTCATAGTATTATGGAAAATAATTTTAAAGCAAGCATTCTTTTGGCAGAAGACGACGAAAACTTAGGCGTTTTGTTGTTAGAGTATTTAAGAGTAAAAGGTTACGACACCGATTTGTTCGCAGATGGAGAATCTGCATTCAAGGGATTTCAGGCTCGTTCGTATGATATTTGTATTTTAGATGTGATGATGCCAAAAAAAGATGGATTTACATTAGCAAAAGAAATGCGTCATGTAAACAACGTTATTCCGATAATTTTTCTTACAGCAAAATCGCAGAAAGAAGATATCGCAGAAGGATTTAATTCGGGAGCAGATGACTATATGACCAAACCATTCAGCATTGAGGAATTGTTGCTGAGAGTTGAAGCAGTATTGCGCCGCACAAAAGGAGGAACAGACCAAACGCAAGACGAATTTGACGTAGGTATTTACAGATTCAACTCTACAAAACAAATACTTGTAAAAGGAAATGTAGAACAAAAACTTACATCCAAAGAATCGGAATTGCTCAAGTTTTTGTGCTTCAACCGAAATGCAATTTTGGACAGAAATTTTGCGCTGCGTACAATCTGGAATGACGACAGTTATTTTAATGCGCGCAGCATGGATGTGTACATTACAAAACTTCGCAAGTATATGAAAGACGATCCTACCATACAAATAATAAATGTGCGTGGAAAAGGATTCAAATTAATAACCGATTAATATTCGAAAATATTAATTACTTTTGCTATTTCAAAAAACGATTTAAGATGATAGAATTTTTAAAATATCGGATTTTTAATCCTATTACATCAACAGAAAAATATGAAAAAACAATTGCCGAAATGGATAACAATTGTAAGCGAATAGGCGAAATCCTTGATTCGGAAGCATATAATAATTTTATGAAATTAAAGGAATATGTAGAGTCGGGGAGATGTAGAAATGATATAACTGTCGTTAAAAATCAAAAATTTAAAAATAGCGCAGAATACGAATTGGAAAAAAAATTAGAATTGCTGAAAAAAAGTAAGAAAGTAAAAAAATTTCTTGCAACAGGCGATAATGCCAATTCTTTTGACGTAGAAGAATATTTGAAATTGAAGCAAAGATTGGAAACAGCCGAATTTAAAGAGAAAAAAGCATACCTTTTAGACAGGCAAAAACACAAGAAATGCAAAGCATACAAAAATCTTGAAGAGTACAAATATCTAAAAAATTCAGATGATATTAAATTGTTGCCAAAATTGCAAAAATCATGTAAAGAATATATAGCCGAAATGTCGCAGTGGAAAGGCTCTTTCAGCGATGATTTTGTGTCGGCTGTTCTCGAAAAAAAATGGATAACTCAACCTGTTACGGCTTTACGGCATCTTCAAAAATCATATTCACAATCAGGTGATTTGCAGTTTACAACAGATGGCAAAAATATAAACGTAACAAACAGCCTTTTGCAAATATTGACGCGTAAAGAACAGGCAGATGGTCTTTTATGGACAGACAAATATGGATTTGTATCCAAAAAATTTTCTTATACATCAGGAATTGTATCCACAGCAACAAAATTTGTACAAACATACGGTAGGATAGAAGCAAAAATACTGCCGCCCAAAACGAAAGAAACATATCATGCCTTTTGGCTTGGATGCGAACAAATGTTGCCGTTTGTAAATATTTTTTGTATAAATAACGGGAAAATTCAGGTTGGAGCATTCAATGGCTATCAGAGCGTTGTAAAAAAACTTCCGATTCCTCTGAAACAAAAATTTTATATAGTGGGAATTGAATGGAATTCATCCGAAATAATATGGAAAATAAACGGAACAAAAGTTTTTTCGGCAAAAATTCTTATCAGCGAGCAAATGTATCTGGCATTTTCATCAGGCGTAAAAGATGAATTAAACAATGCAAGTTTACCTGTTTCGTTTGATATTGATTGGATAAAATGTTATAAACACCAAAAGTAAACAACTAAATGATTATAGTTAATTGTTAATGATTGAACAACGGAAGAGGCTGCCTCAAAAAGGCGGCTTCTTTTTTTGTCAGGCGGCAAGTTGAAGAGAAAAATTCTCGCCAGAGCGATTTTTTTCGAGAGGAAAGAAAATTAGCAATAGAAAACTCGCTGCATTATGAAATTATTTTTGCTGTAAATTTTGATTTTCCAAACAGCGATTATTTGCATTTTTTACAAAAAAAAATCCGCTTTTGTCAAAATTTTTCTTAAAATCTACCTACAAATAACTACTTACCGACTAAAATATACTAACAAATGGGTATTGTGCATATCTCAAACATCAAATACCTTTGTGGCGTAAAAATAAGAGTTTATATCAATTAGTTTGTATGAAGAAAAAATTTTTTTTTGTTTTTGGTTTTACGTTGATTTGTGCAGGTGCGACATTAAATGTATCTGCACAATCACTTAGAACCGACACTCTTGCAAGTCCGTTTCAAACATCGAGGCTTGTTTTGGGAGGCTACGGCGAAGCGGTAATGCAACGAATGTTTTATAGCGATAATCCTTCGCGGTATTCATATCCCCAAAGTTATAAAGATCAAAATCACGGACGATTTGATTTGCCTCATGTAGTTTTTTATGTAGGTTATGAATTTGGCAAAGGCTGGCGGCTTGCTACCGAAATTGAATTTGAACACGGAGGAACAGGCTCTACTTTTGAAATAGAAAAAACCGAAGCCGGCGAATATGAAAAAGAAATCGAAAAAGGCGGCGAAGTAAATATAGAACAATTTTGGATTGAAAAAACATGGTCGCCTTATGCTAATTTGCGTATGGGACATATAATTGTTCCTGTCGGTATTACAAATCAATATCACATGCCTACGGACTTTTTTTCTGTGTTGCGTCCCGAAGAAGAATCAGGAATACTGCCATGTACGTGGCACGAAACAGGTATCAGTTTTTGGGGACGAGCAGGCAAGTGGCGTTACGAAGCGCTGTTTGTTGCAGGTCTTGATGCCGAGCGTTTTAGCAATGCCGATTGGATTGCCAATGGTTCTACATCTCCATACGAATTTAAAATTGCAAATACTTATGCAGGCGCAGCTCGTATCGACAATTATTCAATCAAAGGATTGCGCATAGGATTGAGCGGATATTACGGCTTCAGCGCAATAAATTCGTTGAAACACGAACGTTATGCTTCACACGATGTAAAAGGTATTGTAACTGTCGGAGCTTTTGATGCCGTGTACGACAATCATAACATACTTGCGCGTACCAACGTTATATACGGCAATTTGGGAGGTTCATCCGACATTTCAGCCGTTAATAAAAAATTACCATCGGCAAGCCCATCGCCGCGTACGGATGTGGCATCCGATGCGTTGAGTTTGTACGTCGAAGCAGGATATAATGTGTTATCTCTGTTTCCAAAATTCAAAAACAAGGATGATAAATTATATGTATATGCACATTATGGTTTTTCCGACTCGATGTACAAAACAGCAGAAGGAATAGCCGATAAACAATGGTGCAGAAAACAAATCATCAGCGCAGGAATAAATTATTTTCCCATGCAGGGATTGGTATTAAAAGCCGAGTACATGTTACGTAAATTTGTTTCTCCTTACAATAATGAGCCAACGATATCGCTCGGCATAGGATATTCGGGATTTTTTAATTAAATAAAACTTAAAATATATAAATATAAAATATTAGTATTAATAAATAAAAAATAAAACAGATGAAAAATTATCTAAAAAAATCATTATTTCCGATGATAACTGCAATGTTGTCATTAACCTTAATTGTATCTTCATGTGAAAGCGACCCTACTCCCGGCGCTAATTATGACGAAACCTACAAGGCAATTCTTCAAGAATATGTTGACGGAGTTGTAGTGCCTACATACAGACTGATGGCAGAAGCCGCTCTTGAAATGAGGACAGCTAATAACGCATTGAGATCTAATCCTACATCTCAAAATATAGCAGCCGCTGCCGCAGCATGGAGAAACGCTCGTATTTATTGGGAAGAAAGTGAGGCTTTCTTGTTTGGTCCCGTAGGAGAAGATGCACTTGACATTGACGGTCATATTGATTCTTGGCCTTTGGAATTGGATGCCATTATTGCCACTCTTGATGAGATTGATAATATGGAGGATGATGAAGAACTTACAGGAAAAGAAGCATGGGAATGGGATGCCGAAGTTATCGGTTTCCACACAACCGAATATCTTCTTTTCCGTGAAGGGCAGCCACGTGCAAGTCTTACTGACGCTGAATTGAAGTATTTGACCGCAGCAACAGACGCTTTGGTGTGGGATTGCGTACTGGCTTATGTTGCATGGGCTGGTGAGGAAAATGTATCAACAGAAATTAAAAATGTTTTCAATGAAAATACTGCTATTAAAAACCATTTGAACAGTAACTCAAATTATAAGGATTTTGGCGATAAACTCAAAAATGCAACAGGCAAGTATGCAGGACGTTTTACTGATGCCATAAGCGAGATTTCCGATGGAGCAGCTGATATTGCAGATGAAGTAGGCGCAACAAAAATTGCCGCTCCATACGATGAACAGAAAGTATTGGAAGTAGAATCGTGGTACAGTTGGAATTCACTCAAAGATTATGAAAATAATATTGTAAGTATTAAAAACGCATATTATGGAGGCAGAGGCTTAAGTACGCCTAAAACAAATTCGCTAAGCGCATTTGTAGCATCAAAAAATGCTCAACTTGACACTAATGTTAAAGCAAAAATCGACGATTGTATTAATAAAATAAGAGCTATTGGCACAGGCAATAAATCTTTCTACGAAGTTGTCCGCGACCAAATTAACGGAACACAAGTAGCTGCTGCCGTAGATGCTTGCGCCGAACTTGGAGAATTATTTAAACAAATAAACAATAATGTTATAGAATAAAAATAAAATTAAGAGTTAATAAAAAACATCATTGATATTCTGTGGATATTATATTTTATAGTATCTGCAGAATATTTGTGTTTCAAAAAATGTAAGATTATGAGAATGATAAAACAAATTATTTTAATTGCAGTTTGCCTGACTATTATATCGGCTTGCTCAGACAATAATAACCCGAATGACGGAAAAAGAGAATATAGCGAAGAGTATTATGCAGGCGGGAAAAACGGAACAGTATTTATTAGTTCATCGTTTGCCTACAAGCAACCAATGCCTGTGATTGACGAAGATCCAGTACTTTATAAGCAGTTTATGAGAGGCGAACGTCTTGCCGATAAAAGTTTTGTTGCATCCGAAGACATGGCTTTTTCGGGTCTTGGTCCTGTTTATATACGCAAATCGTGTATTGCTTGCCATCCAAGTTATGGCGGACACAGTCAGCGCGTAGATAAATACGATTCAAATGACAGCCGTTGCGGTTATCTGTTAATGGTTTATAATCCAAACGACCCTGCATTGCCGTTGGCATCAAAATATTTTACGGGAATGACGCAAACTCGCGCCGTATCTCCGTTCAAAGCGCCTATTGATGAATCGGGAATTACAATAGAATGGATAAATCATGTTGATGAATATGGAAATCAATACGAAGATGGAACAACTTATTCGCTCATATATCCTAAGGTTTCGATTGAACAGAGCGCAATTTTATTTCCCGATTTTGACATGAGTCAGCATGCTGCAAGTATTGAGGCTACTATCGGAATTTACGGCACAGGTTTACTTGATGCAATTTCGGATGAAGATTTGCGCGCCCAATGGCAGGAAGAACAAACGCGCGGCTACTGTTCAGGCGTTATAGGAACAGATATAGACGAAACAGGATTAAATCCTTATTATCCGGGAAAACATCCAGGACGCTTTACTTATCTCTGCACACGAGCAACGCTTGACAATGGTCCGGGAGCAAATGCTTTGTGGAATATTACTAACGTAACCCGCCCCGACCGCAGATATCATTACATTACCGAAGAATATGCAAAAGTAATGTCAAAAGACGCCGATGTTCAGCAAGCATTGGGAAAAACAGAAACAGAAATCTTTGATAGTTTGATGTCAAGAAGTTTGCAACCCGAAATGACTATGGAAGATTTTGACGCATTTATGGTTTGGCATCGCGGCTTGGCTGTGCCTGCCGCCCGCAATCTTGATGATGCAACTGTGCAACGCGGCAAAAAATTATTTTATGAAACAGGATGTACCGCATGTCATCGTCCATCGTGGACAACACGAAGCAATTATTTGCCACTGCCAGCAATTTCAAATCAAAAAATATATCCATATACCGATTTATTGCGTCATAATCTTGAAATGAAAGAACCGGGGCGAGTACAAGTTTGCCGAACAACGCCTTTGTGGGGACGCGGATTGATGAAAATTGTGTCGGGACACACAGACAGACTACACGATTTGCGGGCGAGAAATACCGAAGAGGCTATACTTTGGCACGGAGGCGAAGCAAAAGAAAGCAAAGAAAAATTCCGTAAAATGTCAAAAGAAGACAGAGATGCTCTTGTGAAGTTTTTGGACGCTATTTAATGAAATTAAAATATACAAAATGGTATGCCTTTGGGATATTAATAATTATCCTGACGGTACTTGTCGGCGCAACCATAGTTGAAAAAAAATTCGGAACGGATTTTGCAATCAATAATATTTATGGCGCATGGTGGTTTGTTGCATTATGGTGTATATTTGCAGCAACATCATTTGTTTACATTATCCGCCGTGCATTGTATCGAAACAAAATATCATTTCTTCTGCACTGCGCATTCGGCATAATATTGCTTGGCGCTTTTATTACATTTCTCACGGCTAATCGCGGGTACATGCATATACGGCAAGGAGAAATATCAGATACGTATATCTCCGAAAAAAACGAAACAGCCAAACGGCTGTCTTTTGATGTTAAATTAGTTCTTTTTGATATAGAATATCACCCTGAAACCTACGAACCTGCCGATTTTATCAGTTTCTTGAAAGTAGATAATGAAATATGCAGGGTTTCGATGAATAAAATATATTCGCACAAAGGATACAGATTTTATCAGATGGATTACGATGCCGACGAAATGGGCGCTACATTAATCGTAAATCACGACCCTTACGGCATTGCCATTACATACACAGGGTATTTTTTGCTGATATTGTCGATGTTGATTATATTGTGGATTAAATTACGATGGCGAATATTTTTTGTTTTTTTTCCTATTGCCTGTTTATGGTATTATATTTCACAACTAAATCCAATGACGCCTGTATTGCGTTCGCCAATGCTTGCTGCTCACGTTTCCGTAATTATGGCATCTTATGCGCTTTTGATTTTTATCACAATAACAAGTATAATCGGTATTTTGTCTAAACGGTTGCGCTCAAAACTTTATAATTGGAATCAGATTTTGCTTTATCCTGCATTGTTTATGCTTGCGGCAGGAATATTTATCGGCGCCGTATGGGCTAACATCTCGTGGGGACGCTACTGGGGCTGGGATGCAAAAGAAACGTGGGCGCTTATCACAATGTTGGTATATGCAATACCAATGCATAAAAACAGTTTTCCTGTGTTTCGTAATCCTTTAAAATTCCATATTTATTGCGCATGCGCTTTCTTTGCCGTTATTATCACTTTCTTTGGAGTATCATATTTTTTTGGTGGAATACACAGTTATGTCTGATAGAAAATTGCTTGCTTATAAATAGTTGCTCCTTATACCCAACCGATATTAAAAAATGGTAAATAATAAAATAGTAAATAGTTAGATTGCTTCATCTTTCAGGTTTGCAATAACGTTCATAAATAAAGAAACAAGACCTTTGCAAAACCTAATCGTTAGAAAAAACATCAAAAATATAATTGATTTTGATTTGCTTTTTCAGTGAGGTTGAATGTTTTTTGGTTTTTTTCGACAAAATAATGAGTTTTT
>JAISPX010000133.1 GCA_031274595.1 Prevotellaceae bacterium
ACGGATTGTATTTTCTTTGAATAATCCAATGCCGCATTATCTAATTCCGTTTTGAGTTTGTTGTAAGAAAAGTTTCTAATATAATATTGATAAGCGTTATTGGCTCTATCTGCAAATTCAGCAATATGTGAAAGTAAAAATTTAAACCTCCTATTTTCATTTTCAGAAGATAGAAAATCTATTAATTCGTTAATATAAATAAACTTTTTATCTGTGTCCATTTCACTTAACATCAATGAAACGGATTTTATCTTATCAATATTGGTTATTTGTATTATATCTGTATTGTCATATATGAATGGCAGTAATAAGACTTTGTCTTCTCTGAATATCCATGAAATATCAATTTCGATTTCAGAATAGCAATGTCTTGCATTGCTTTTTATGGCATTAATGAGATATATAACATTTTTGTAATAATCAATTTCGTTATTATTCCCATCACTAAAACTATTAATATCTCTAATATAAAGTAATTGAGCAGGAATTGAATACGGGTTTTTCCTTATAAACGATTCCAAATTTTCGTAATATCCTATTGCCATTAAATGTAGCAAAGACAATTCAATATTGATTGTGTCACCAATAACCAAATCGGCAAAAGTAACTATATTCCCATTTTTATTAAATGAGTTGATACATTCTTGAGTATCCAATGAATTTAAACAATCTAAATCATTTATAATATGATTGCTTATAAAAATACTATCCTCAACAATACAAACAGTAGACGAATTTATTATATTTATAAAACGGTTTAACATTCTCTGTTAATTTGGAATTTGGTCGGAAAGAGAAATATCTTTTATTGTCAGTTGCTTTTTCTTGTCATCATAGAATACTTTCTTTCCTATTAATTCATTGCTAAATTCTACTGATAATTTCCCTTCTTTATCTTTGTACCTCACAGAGCCTATGCTTCTTAATACTTTTGCATCTCCGCTTATAATTTCATCAACAGATCGTTCTTCTTCAGAGGCATATTCCTGAAATAAAGTCGGATTTTCTATATCAATCAATGCCGATATTGCAGACAAGGAAATTTCTTTCTTTTCTTTCATACAATCTTTACAGTAATCAGAAACTTTATTTCTTGTTTCTACTGTTTTTTCTCTGTTGTAATTTTTTTCTCTGCAAAAATGGTCAAGTGCATTAACAAGTTTTTTTGAGGATTCTGTACTTGTAGTTTTGTTAGCACTTCCAATAAATTTCATAAAATAAACACTTAACTCTTTATTGCCTTTTATTAGTGATAAATATGTTTTAACATCAGGGTTTTGGTTGTTTTGATAATCATTCCATTTTGTAATATTAATCTGGCAAGCGAGGTCAATTTTATTTAATTCAATATTTTTTGTATCTTCAATTGTTAATTTGTCCTCGTTAAATACATAACCATCTTTATTGTTGATTGCTAATACCAAAACAAACTCCAATTTTTTCTCTGTATCGAAATAATGAGCAAATACAATAAAGCCACCTGTCGCAGGCGCAATATCTTGTATATTGCTTTTATAATATTCCATACAACCACAGGAAAAAGTATAAAAATTTTGTTGTTTGGTATTGTATGCTATGAGTCCATTTTGAAATTTATTACTTTCCAAGTCATCAAAAACACCGTATGTTGGGGCAGATTTTTTATAATACGCTTCGGAGGCAATAGCAACAAACCGCTTTTCTTTATCAGTTGGGATAATTATTGCTTTTGCCAATTTCAAGACAGCACGTCTTTCCCCCTGTATTTTATTCACTTTGTGTATTATAAATCCTTGCAGATTTATATTGTAGCCAATTTTTTTTAATTCTTTTGCCATAAATACTATATTTTAATCTATTAATAATTTTAATTCCCTCGCCAAATCCCGAAAACAATCCTCATCTTCCTGCAATATTTTATAAACCGACTTGGCTTAAAATGGTTATGTTCGGAAAATTCTTTACTCCATAATTCCATAAATCGTTCGTCTGCATCAAAATCATCAAGTCGCTCTATTGTTCGGGAGATAATATCTTCAATATCATCATCGTTTTCAATATTTACAAATACATCAGCATTGTTTGGCGCTTCTATTCTGAAATAATCATTTTCTTTTTCCGAAACAAGGCACACATTGCTTTTCTCAATCCAATCAAAAAGTTCTTGCAAGCAAGATATTTTATTTTTCTGTCCCGGAATTTTATTCATCACTTTCCTCCTCATAATTAAATTCCACCTTGCTTTGCAAAACAATCTCATCAAGAATTGTATTCAAATATCCTTGTTTTACGGCTTCTTCAAAGCGACCGGTTAATATTGAAATATTGATAATTTCCTCAATACAAACCATATATTTTTCAACTATTGCTTTAATTGAATACATTTTGTTCGCATTGTCTTGTATTTTTTGCAATATTTCGTCTATGGTTTCTTCCGATTTGATAACGAAAGAAATAGGGTATTTTTGAATTTTATCAATATCAAGAAAATACTTTTTAAAATCCAAAGTTTCAGTTACTTGAAAAAATCTGCCCAATGGTTTCATTACAAAATCAATACCGCCATCATTGGCATTCGTTCTACCGGTTTTATACAATGTTAGATTTTCTTTGCTGAGTTTGTCCATCTCAAATCCCCAATAAATTTGTTGATCGTGATAATAATATTTTAAAATAGAATAACTTACAATCTCAAACAATCGAGCATCTACATTTGGGGCAAGCAAACTTAATATAAATTCCTCGACTTTTTCCGGCGTTTTTGTGCCAATTTTTTGCAAATCCTCGCACGATTTTACAAAGCGTTGAAAAGCATCTTGCTTTGTATGAACATATTCGTCTATGATTTTGATAATCGTTCTTGCTATATTTAAGGTCTTTCTCCCAATCGTTATTTTCAACAGATTTTCGTTTATCCAATAATGATTTGTTTCAAGATTTCTCAAGATAGGAATGTAATCTGAATTGGGAAAATACTTTTGAAATTCAGAATTCATCCGATTGTTCAAGGCGTGATTTTGCAGTTTGCTACCAAACGGTAATTCCCGTTGTCGTGTAAAAAGATTGCTAAACAATGCGCCTTCGTATGTCGAATAATCACCTTTTTTATCGTAACAATTTGAAATATAATCCTCAATGATTACATAAACGGCATAAAGATTGGCAAAACTGCCTCTTGCTTTCGAGCCGCGATTGGCAGAACGAGTTTTTTCATTCAGATATTGAATAAGCAAACTTTTCTCAAAAATTTTCTCTGAGTTTTTGCCATATTCCTGTTTCAGAATTTGTTTGATATTATTTGTGAATGTATGTTCCATTGGGTTGTTCGTCAAATAAATTTAAGGTTTGGACATTTATTGGAATTTTCTGGTTTTCAAAAGTGCGAACTTCTTTTTGCAGTTTCTCGCCATTGTATTCTTCGGCTAAATTCAGGCGACGCAAACCAATTTTTATATATTCTTCCTGTAATTCAATTCCAATTGATTTTCTGCCTAATTGTTGAGCAACAAAACTTGTTGTAAAAGTTCCCGAAAACGGGTCTAAAACCGTATCTCCGACATTGGAACTTGCTTTAATTATCCTTTCCAAAAGTGCTATCGGTTTTTGTGTCGGATGGTTTTCGTATTCGTCCATACGATAGCGAACACGCGCAAATTCCCAAACATTGCCCGGTACTTTTTCCGAACTGTAAACTTGCGGCGGATTTTTCCGATAATCTATCAATTTTCGCTTCGCGCCGGTTTTCGCCTCAACTAAAATATCATTTGCATTAAAGGTATAATTGTCAGGATTTTTCACGCAAAACAAAATCGGTTCATACATTGAACCATAATAGTTTTTTGCTTGAACGCCCGAACTGTCGTAATACCACACCAAACGCGAAAGTATTGTCATTTTTTTGCGAATAGAAATATCAAAATAAGGCATAAACTGCGTAGAAGTCATAATATACATGCTTCCGTTTGGCTTCAATTTACTGATACATAAATCTATCCATTTGTAGCACCAATTCAGGTAATCGTCGTCTGTTGCCCATTTGTCTTTGTGTCCGTTAAAATTTTTACCAATATTGTAGGGTGGGTCAACAAAAATCAAATCAATGGAATTATCAAGTACTTCGTTAGATAAAACTTCCAACGAATCGCCATTTATGATTTTATGATTTTGATATTCAAATATTTTCATTTTTTTAATAGTATTTATTTTGCATATATATCGGAATTTTTCCAACAGCCACACATAGGAATTTTGCCCGGAGAAATATTTACTTGATTTGAGCTTTCGTGCTTGGCAATATCTGCCTTACATTCAATCACAATCAGCAAATCGCTGTTCTTGTTGAACGTGATAATAAATTCGGGGCGACCTTGTCCTGCGCCTTTTTTTGAGGCGGTTTTCAGCAATTTATCAATCTTTGGAGTGTCCGAAGATTGCTCTTCAATACGGATTATGTCGCCGTATTTCTCAAAATGTGCTCGAACAATTTGTTCTGTTTTTCTTTCGTTTGCCATATCTGTACTTATTTACTGCATCCCATACAATTATATTTACTGCAAAGTTATAATTTTATTTTTGATATTATACATCTATAAAACTCATCATTCCTTTGATTTTCAAACTTCCTCAATACGAAAAACTGCTGAATCCTATAAATTCGCGTAAGACTGATGTTGGAGGAATTTGTTTTATTTCTTTCACATCTGCGGGAGCGAAATAACTTATAAATTTCAACAGTCGGATTGTTTCGGCGTATTCGGGTTCGGTTGGCGGAATTTTAAGCAGCAATGGCTCGACAAGAATACGCAATACCGACAGTTCATAAACTAACGACGAATTAAACATTATATCTGCATTTTCCTGATACGGAAAAATATTTCTGTTTTCGCCGCGCCTGACGCTTTGCCAGCGCCGAATTGTGTCGAGCGCAGAAGATGACCGACTTTGAGAATCTCTTACAATACGGCGAATTAAACGATTGTCGGTCGTGGGAATACGATTATTGTTGTCTAATGCGATTGACGTTAACGCAGATGCATAAATTTTGAATTTCCGTTTGTTATCAATGTATTTTGTAAGTTCGGGATTTAGCGCGTGGATACCTTCGATTATCAAAATATCTTTTTCGCCCACAGTGAGATTTTCGTTGTCGTAATAACGTTTGCCCGTGTGAAACGAAAATTTGGGAATTAATACCGTTTTGCCTTCGAGCAGATTGTTAAGTTGCTCGTTAAGCAATTTCAAGTCAAGCGCGTGGATTGATTCAAAATCGTAGTCTCCATTTTCGTCTTTGGGCGTAAATTCTCTATCTACAAAATAATTGTCCAACGAAACGACTACCGGATTTAATCCCGCAACTTTCAACTGTATTGCAAGGCGTTTTGCCGTAGTGGTTTTTCCGCTTGACGAAGGTCCTGCTATCAATATCATTTTTACATCTTTGCGCTGCGAAATCATATCGGCGATTGCGGCATATTTTTTTTCGTGCAGCGCCTCGTTCACTTTTATGAGTTCGCCGAATTTGTTTTGTTCCATAGCGTCATTGATGCGTCCTACGCTGTGTGCGCCCAAAATTCTGTTCCACTCTTTGTGTTCCTGAAAAATCTCGAACATTTTATTTTGTACGATAATATTTTCAAGTTTATCGGGTTCGTCTGTTCGCGGAAACATCAGCAGCAAGCCTTTGTAATAACTGAACAATCCGAAAATTTTCAAAAATCCCGTTGACGGCAACAGCGGTCCATAATAATAATCGGCATAATTATTCAAAAAATATACGGAAGTGTAAAATCGCGGGCGCGTTTTCAGCAATAATACTTTTTCGTGAAACCCGTTTGTTTCAAACAGTTTTATTGCATTTTCGGTAGGTATTTTTTTCCTGATAAATGGAATATCTTCGGCAACCAGATTATGCATGTGCTGTTCGAGTTGATTTATCTGCGTCATTGTGAGTTCTTCGCCGCCGTTGGTAATTTCGCAATATAGCCCTTTTGAAACCGAATGTTGTACCGTCAAATTGTGTTTAGGGAAAAGGTCTTTTAACGCTTTTTGCAGCAAAAATGTAAGCGTACGCTGATATACGCGCATTCCGTCAGGATTTGAAATGTCGATGAAATCTACGGTAACAGGCGTATAAATTTCGTACGAAAGCCCTTTGAGTTCGTTATTCACATAAGCGGCAAGCGCCTGAGAGTCAAGTTTTATTTGCTGGTCGTTTACAACGTCAAGCAATGTTGTGCCGTTAAAGTATGTTTTTGTTTGTTTGTTGTTTTTGCAATAAACTTCAATTTCTTTCATGTTGTATGATATTTTAAAAATTCGGTTCTACAAATTTACATTAAATATTTTGAACGGCAAAGTTCTTAATGTATTTTTGCGGTGAGGTTCGTCTTTGGAAACATGCTATTTCTGGCTCCGAGCGCCGACATCCTTGCTCCGAGCGAGGACGTCTTCACTCCGAGCGAGGATTTCCTCGCTTTTTGCCAGGATTTCTTCACTCCGAGCAAGGAATTCTTCACTCTGAGCGAAGATTTCCTCGCTTTTTGCCAGGATTTCCTCACTCCGAGCGAGGATGTCTTCGCTCCGAGCAAAAACATCCTCGCTCCGAGCAAGGATAACGGCGCTCAGAGCGAGGAATATGATACTGCGGATAAAAAAATCCGCGCAAAC
>JAISPX010000140.1 GCA_031274595.1 Prevotellaceae bacterium
GTGGAGACAACCAGACTTTGGGTGGAGACAACCAAACCTTGGGTGGAGACAACCAAACCTTGGGTGGAGACAACCAGACTTTGGGTGGAGACAACCAGACTTTGGGTGGAGACAACCAAACCTTGGGTGGATACAACCAAACCTTGGGTGGAGACAACCAGACTTTGGGTGGAGACAACCAAACAAGGGGCTGGAATAATTTCGTCCTGAGGGGACTTCTCTATTAACCATTATAGCATTAAATTCAACAAAAAGGAAAAGGTTACCGATTTTGGCAACCTTTTCACAACAATCAATTTTATGGATTTAACTAATTCAAGATTAGTCTTGCGTATCCTGCATATAGCCATAGTCCCAGTCGGCGCTTACATCGTATCCTGCAAGCCCGTTGGCGACTCCCATATATGCCGGTTTTCTGTTATAGTTACTGTCCCAAACGCAGGGAGCATCATCTTCGAGCCACGAACCGTTGTTGCCGTCGCTTACGCCCCATATAGTAATGCCGTAACGTTGGGCTGGAGGAATATTGTTTACGTACGATTCTATCACATAACGATACATTTCTGATTGAAGTTCCAGCAAGTCGGGACTTGGCGAGGTAGAACCCACGCGAATATCAAGTTCGGATACTTTTATCAACTTTCCTGTTGCCGCCAACTTTGTAAACATATTATCTATGCCTGCTTTCATTTCGTCTATTGTTGATTCATCCGCATTTCGTATGTAGGCATGTGTTTGCGTACCAATGCCATCTACGGTTTGCCCCTGCTGTTCAATATAGTTCACATAATTGATAATTCCTTCAAGTTTGGAGTTATTTGTTTCAAGATTATAATCGTTGATAAACAATTTATCGCCCGGATTAGATGCTGCACGCGCATATTGAAATGCTTTTACCGCATAATCGTTACCCAAATAATATTGCCAGTAAAATTCATCGGCTGCTTCGGTAGTTGCTTGTCCTGGGCGAACATTTCCGCCTTCGGTCATTGGTTCATTCACAACATCCCAATCGTGTACCCTGTTTTTGTAATGATTAACCATTTCGGTAATCCAATCGCGCATTGCGTCATCAATAATCTGGACTTTTTCTTCCCATGTTTTTTCGATGATAATTGTTCCGCCTCCGCCTTCAACAATTTCTTTTACTATCACATTGTCGATATAATAAGTTGCGGCAACTTTTCCCAAATCAAAGTTTAGTCCTGTTTCTGTTCCGTGTCCTGCTATTTCCCATGTGATTTTTGTCCATGCAGCGCTTGTATTCTGCGTTGACTGATATTGTGCATTTCCTGTTGTAGAGCAGCGCATGGTAGCATCTACATCTGTTCTTATCATGAACGAAATTTCATAATCTTTACCATCTTCCAAATCTGTTGTAAAATCAGCATGTATTTGTGTACTCCACTCGTCGCCGTCAGTAGCGTTTTCTACCTGCAAGGCTCCTGTTCCTTCATACGAATCGGCTTGGGCGGCTTGGGTCATGCAGTTGTCGGCTCCGTTATATTTAGCCCATCCTGTCAAGTCGGTATCGAATGTGCCGTTTGCAATGAGGTTTACATAAGTCGGCTCTGCATCCTTGTCGGTAAGATTTATCGAAGCAATGTCGATATAATACACGCCTGCCACTTTGCCAAGGTCAAATGAAATTTTTACAACATCGCTTGCTGCCACCAAATCGGGATAAGTTATTTTTTGCCATGTTCCATCCGTATCAAACAGCGCACCTCCATTAATCCATGGATAATTGTTGTCCATTCCTGCAAAAGAAACTCTGCCCTGTCCCGCAGCATCCGATTTAATCCAAAACGTAAGTTCGTAAGTGTGTCCTGTTGTAGCGACAATTTCGGGAGAAGTAAGTTGCGTGTCCCATTCGTTGCCGGCAGTTGAGGTTTCCAAACGCACAGCATCGCCGCCATCTCTTCCACCTCCTGTTTCTACCGTTATCCCGCTTGGATTATTTACGTTCCATCCTGTAAATGAGCCGTCTTCCAATGCGCTTAAATCTACCAGATTTGCTCCGGGAGCGGCTATTACTTCTGGAGCAATAAGTCTGTTAAGATAGCTTTTATTCTGATTTTGATGCCAAACCAATGTATGTCCGAACAAATCAATATTTGCAGGCAAAGCGTTAACAAAATTATCAACCGTCTGAAAATTATATGTGCCGCTACTGCTGACAATAGCGCCGTGTTTCATGTGATAACCTACCGTAACCGCATTGAAATTTGCATTTACCAAATTGCGATACGTTTCGCTGTTCATATAGCCATCAACCATATCAATGCCGCAGCCCAACAAGAATCCGTCAGGAAGATACTCTAACAGATTTTCATATAATCCTAATTTTTCATTATCCGAAAGCGGTATATCTCTTACATCGGTTAATGGAGTTCTTCCATCATCATAAGAGAACTCGTTGTTATCTTCGCATGAAGTAACCAAACTTCCCATAAGCAATATTATTGCAGGGAAAATGAATTTAAATTGTTTCATAATATTATTAAATTTAAAATTTCACGAATTATTTTACTCATCCCCAAATTCGTTATAAGCAGGCGTATTCAATGGCACTACGCGCAAATTGTCAAAATAAACTTTTACTTCGGTAGCAACAGGTTCGAACAAGTCGGCTATTCCGATATTGTGAAACCAGGGTCCCGACTGTTTATAACTTGCAGCAGCCATTGATGCAACTACATCGGCAAAAGTTTTTCCCGAATAATCTTCGCTGTCGCTAAACGGCAACGTAATTGTGTACCAGCAGCCCTGATTTTCAAACGGCGTTATAGAGCCGTTTTTATACCACGGACGGTACAACATGCAATATCTGTCAGTTCCCGAGCCGTCAGCCATTACCATACGTATCAGTCCTGAGTTCCAGTTTCCTTCTACATATATGTCCATTTGCACAGCCGCCATATTTGCCGCCGTGTTTCCGGGTATCACGTTAAGCAATGCGCTTGGCCAGTCGGTAGAGTTTGTCCAGTAACGTTTGTCGGCATTGGCGGCAATACTTGCTCCTGCCGCATTGAAACAATGATAGCCGCCTTGCGATTTCGGCTGATTTCCTGTTGCGGGAATCACATCTGTCAATGGCGTGCCTGCATCATCTATACCCGATGCCCACGAATAGTTGTTAACATCGTCAAAATTATGAAACAATCCTCTTTTGAAATTGAAGTAAGCAGGAGAATATGCTCCGCCATTATCGCCTTCGACAAACAATGAACCGCCATCTGCGGAAACTCCCGAAGGCATGGCAACTATGCAGAATTTACCATCTACATTATCGGAAACTATATCCTGCGTTACCACAACATCTCCGGGAAACGTTATTTTGTTTATTCCCTGCAATCCTGTTCCATAAATAACGATTTCTTCGCCCGGTTGAGGCATTGTATGCGAAATATTTGTAATTGTAGGCGCAGCAGAACGTATTTCAAACTGATATACATATTGACTGCCGTTTTTTTCAAGAACAATGGTATTGCGCTGTTCGGGGTCGGCATCCAAAGTCGGCGTTTCGCCCGAAATGCTTACAAATACATTAGCATCCGACAGTAATGCGGTGTTGAAAAAAGTTGAACGCCCGTTTATATAAATTTTTTGTAAACCTGTAAAGCCTGAGCCTTCCAAGCGCAATGTCTGTCCCAAACGAGCGTATTCTACAAGCCTGTCGGGTACCGAAGATTCCGCATCTTCCAAATAAACGGCTGTAATTTTTATAGGCGTATTCAAACCGTCGTTATCATCATCCTTACATGATGTGAAACTTATGAATACGCTTGCAACAACAAGCCATATAAAAAGATTTTTATGTATTATATTTTTCATTTTAATGTATTGATTTTAGTTAAATAAATCTGTTATTCTTTCTTCTGTAAACTGATAAGAAACCGGAGGTTCTTTCAATAATGGATTCTTAATTACTTCATCAGATGGATAAGGAAATATAAATACGGAGGCATCAATGTTGCCGATAGCCCGTGTCGCTTCGTCTCTGTCGGGGTCTATGCTTAAATTATTGGGCGATTCAAAAAGAAATGGCACAATAGTTTCCCTGTGCTGAGAGATAAGATATTCTATCACATCCTGCTGTTTATAATACGAGCGGCTGAGCAAATCGTACCAGTATTGTCCTTCCATGCAAAATTCCACACGCCGTTCATAGCGTATATCTTCGTATGTAATACTTGATTTTTCAGGCATTTTTGCGCGAGTGCGAACTTTGTTGAAATACAATAATGCATTGGCATCGTTTGTGGAAGCGCTGTTTCCCAATATTGCTTCGGCATAGTTCAAATAAACTTCTGCCAAACGCAGCATATATGTGTTCAGTGCAGAATTCATACGTGCAATAGCGGGATTGTCTTTTGTAGAACCTACTACTCCTTTCTTTACATTAAGAAATTGTTGTCCGTTGCTACGTTCACAAAGCAAACCGCCATTGGCTTTATTTATTTCGGGATAAAAATCTCCGTAGCCCATCCATGTGGCTCTTCGGCGTATTGTATCAATAGGACTGTATTCCTTAATAATATCGTAGGTGGCTCGCGTCCAGTCGCCCCACGCTGCATCATCGCCGGTAATTTCCGAACTGTAAGCAAAATATGCCTGATGATTGTTGATAACGCCCCAGCCTGTTGTACTGTTCATTCCCGGTACCCATTGAAAAGCAAACATGGATTCCGAATTATTATTATTTTCTACTTTAAACAAATCGGGATAATTATCTACCAAATTGTATGTGCTGTTATTAATAACTTTTTCTGCCGCTTTTTTAGCAAGTTCCAGATATTCGCTGTTGCGTGTTCCCGCATTGGGATTTGTTTGATTTGATACATATCCCGAATAAGCCAGATATACTCTCGACAACATGCCAAATGCGCTGTATTTGTCGATACGTCCCGATTGAGCAGCATTTTCTGGCAAATATTTAGCGGCAAATTCCAAATCGCGTATGGCAAATTCAAATACATCGTTGCGAAGATTTGTATTCATCAACGGATTGTTTACTACATCTGTTGGATTTTCCGAAATAATTGCGTTGCCCCACAACGATGCCAGATACCAATATGCCGTGCCTCGCATGAAACGGGCTTCGCCTATATATTGATTTTTCGCATCTTCGCTTGCCGAGCTTTCTTTGATACTTATAATTACCTTGTTGGATTGTTGAATAACCTGATAAAATGACGACCATGCATTTACCAGCGGTCCTGTAAGACCTGTTACCGAAAAATCCGCAAAAGGATAAACATAGTTTGAAAAAGGCGCATAAAGATTATACGAAGCGCCGTCTCCCAAACCGAAATAAAATTGAGAATTGAAATCTGCCCAAACCACATTGTAAAGAGGAGAAGTGAGAGACGGAAGGTTTTCTGCTGTCAAACTGCTTCCCGTAACAAGATTGTTGGGTTTGATTTCAAGAAAATCGCTGCATGAACTTAATGATAAAGCTAATGCAATTATAACCGAATATATTAATTTTTTAGTTTTCATATTCATCTTTTTATAATTTAGAAAATAATATTAATCCCGAATGTGTAAATACGCGGCGAAGGGTAACGTCCGTAGTCAACGCCGTTTAACTGATTGCCGTTACTGTAAGATATTCCGATTTCGGCATCGTATCCCGAATAACCCGTAAATGTATATACGTTTTGCAGGTTAAGGTAAAGTTTAACCGTTTGCACTCCGAACTTGTTTGTCAGTCGGCTTGGCAAAGTGTATCCCAACGATATATTTTGAATACGCAGATATGAACCATCTTCTACATATCTGTCGCTGAATGCAAAATCAGAATCGGCAGCAGGAGCGGAAAGAGGTATGCGCGGCATGTCGCTGTCGCCGCCGACTATTATCAGATTGCGATAATCGTCATCTGCCCCGTTAGGGTCAATCAATCCTGTTTTTGCATAACGTGTTGCTTTTGAAAACAGGTTTGAGATATTTCTGCGAGGATTTTCCATCCAGCGGCGCATATAGTTTATTACTTTATTCCCAACCGAACCGGTAAGGAATACTGTTAAATCCCAGTTTTTATAAGTAAACGTATTGCTTATTCCGAAAGTAAATTTAGGTTCGGGATTACCGATAAATGCAAGGTCATTCTCGTCAATTTTGCCATCTCCGTTGCGGTCGGCATAAATAAAATCGCCAATCCATACGCCGTTAAGTTCATCAATAGGCAAATCAAACATTACAGGAGTACGTTTTATATTGCCGTCTGCATCTTTGTAATAAAAATCTGTCGGTTTTTCAAAACGACCTATTATCTGATAACCGTAAAACTGACCGATAGGCTGCCCTACAACTGTTTGACTGATCGTTGTTGTACCGCCTTCTGGGTCGGCAATGCTTCGCGTATCCGTGCCTGTTTGCGTATTAATGGCTAACACTTTGTTGCGGTTCAGGGAAAATGTAATACCCGAACGCCATAAAAAGTTTTTTCTGTCAATATTCACAGTATTTAAAGTCAATTCAATACCTTGATTTTGCAGAGAGCCGAGATTAACCCAAGGACGACTGCTCGCGCCTGTTCCGGCAGTACCCGAATAAACGGGAAGCGATGCCTGCATCAGCAAATTATTTGTTTTCTTATAATAAAAATCTGCAATAAACTCAATGCGGTTTTTGAATAAACTCAAATCCAAACCTATATTTGACGAGTTTGTGCTTTCCCATTCCAGATTTTCATTTGGAGTATTACTTGCAAGCAAACCTGTTCCCCAGTTGGTTGCAATGGTTCGATATGTTGATATGTAGGCATAATTATCGGGAATGTTTTGATTGCCCACAAGTCCCCAGCCGAAGCGCAGTTTCATATTGTTAACTATTCTGAGAAAATCGCTGTTTTTGAAGAATTTTTCGTTGGATATTTTCCATGCAAAAGCAGCCGATGGAAACCATCCCCAACGATTTTCCGCTTTAAATTTTGAAGAGCCATCGAGACGTAATGTTGCAGTTACCAAATATTTGTCATCAAACGAATAGAATACGCGACCAAAATACGAGAGAATTGCGCTTGCTCCCGTGTAGCCGTTGTTGGCGGCAGTAGTGGCATCTCCCAATGTCAAGTCTGTTGCGCCGTTGGTTGTATATCCCGTACGCGAGCCTGACAGATAATCCCATGATGATTTTTGCATTTCCTGTCCCAACATGGCAGTTATACCGTGTATTCCGAACTTCTTATTATATGTAATAAGATTATGCCAGTTCCAATATTTATTGTATTGTTTGGAATATTCGCCCTGATTATTATCTTCAAACTGAGTAGAAGACAGGCGATAAGTTGGCTGAAATCTGTATGTGCTTGTTATGCCATAATTAAAAGAAAGTTCGGTGCGGAAAGTCAATCCGTCTAAAATACTTGCTTCGGCGTAGGTATTACCGCGTATTCCCATAACTTCATTTCTGTTATCAACAAGCGAAGCCAGCGCCATAGGATTTCGCGGCATAAACTGTTCTTCTGTTCCTGCAAAAGAGCCGTCAGCATTGCGCACAGGCACATCAGGCGTTGTTCTTAGCGCTGTTGAAATCAATGATTGGTCGGAAACCGTTAATTTTTGATTTGAACTGCTCAGCGCAAAGTTGATACCTGTTTTAAGAAAGTTTTTTACATGAGCATCAAAATTACCTGTTAAATTCAATCTCTTAAATCCCGAACCTATTGCAATACCATCCTGATTAAGATAACCTGCATTCATTGAATAGGAACTTTTTTCGCTGCCTCCCGAAATAGAAATATTATGGCTGTGCATAAAAGCGGATGTAAATAATTCATCCTGCCAGTCGGTGCCTTCGCCCAACAAATCGGGGCGAACAAAATTATTGTTCCATTGAGAAATACCCAATTCGGCTAATGTATTACGATGTATGGCGTATTCGCGCAGATTTAATACGCTCAGTTTTTCGGGTATTTGCTGCCAGCCTATATAACTGTTGTAACTGACCGAAGCATCACCGCTTTTTCCGCGCTTGGTGGTGATTATAATAACTCCGTTTGACGCCCGCGACCCGTAAATAGCCGTAGCCGATGCATCTTTCAATATATCTATTGATACAATTTCGGCAGGATTGATAAATGCGATGGCATTGGTATTTGTATTGTTACCGCTTGCCGAACCGCCATCAATAATTACTCCATCTACTACATAAATAGGCTCATTGGAGGCGTTCAGCGAACTGATACCACGAATCCTGACAGATGTGCTTGCGCCGGGCATACCTGAGTTTTGAGTAATTTGTACGCCTGCCGCTCTGTTTAACACTTGGTCGATAGAAGTAACTACCGATTTTGTAATAGCATCCGATGATACCGAAACAACCGAGCCTGTCAAGTCGCTTCGTTTCATTTGTCCATAACCGATTGCAACGGCTTCGGTGAGCATTTCAACGTCTTCTTCCATTAAAACGTTGATAAGAGTTCTGCCTGCTACCGTTTCGTTTACGGTTTTGTATCCTATATACGAAAACGATAACACTGCATTTTCATCGTTCACCGTAATAGAATAATCTCCGTTTACATCGGTACCAGTGTATCTGCTGGTTCCTTGAACCATAATCGTAACGCCCGCCATAGCGCCGTTTACATCGGTAACCTTACCTTTAACTACAATTCCTGTTTGGGCTAATAAGCCGGTAGGAATCAATAACAGCAAACAAGCGGCTACCTGTATCAGTAGTCTTAGGCTTATTTGTTTCTCGTTTTTTGTGCTTGGGGTTAAATTCATACGTGCATTTTATTATTTTTATTCATTAAATTAATTTTGTTATTTGTAAAATGACTTTTCACATAGTTTAAATAACTGCTGCAAAATTATGCACAAAACCATTAACCAACTAATAAAAATGTAACACATGCTTTATTGCTCGTTACATCTATCCCCAAAAATGAAACATATTGCTTATCGCTGGTTACATGTTATATTACCGACACAAAAATTATAACAAAAACGGTTAATGATATAATGGTTAATGGTAAAAGAATTAAAAAAACCTTATTTATTCAAGTAACCTTAGTAGCAAAGAAAGCAACAATAAAAACATGCGGAGCACAAAACATCAATAGAACAATATACGTTGCCCCGCGCCACATGAAGAAATAATGATAAATGATATAATGGTTAATCGAGAAGTTCCTGCAAGACGAAATTATTCCAGCCACTGGATTGGCTGACTCCACCCAAAGTCTGGTTGGCGCCAACTAAGGTTTCGTTGTTGACAACCAGAGTTTCGTTGTTGACAACCAAGGTTCCGTTGTTGACAACCAGAGTTTCGTTGTTAACAACCAGAGTTTCGTTGTTGACAACCAGAGGATGGTTAATAATAAATAGTAAATCGTAAATCGTAAATAACAAAATAGTAAATAGAAAATCCCTCGACTTTGCAGGGAGTACTGTAAACCTTGCAGGGAGTACTGTAAACCTTGCAGGGAGTACTGCAAACCTTGCAGGGAGTACTGCAAACTTTGCAGGGAGTACTGTAAACTTTGCAGGTGTACCTGTAAACCTTGCAGGTGTACCTGTAAACCTTGCAGGTGTACCTGTGAACTTTGCAGGTGTACTTGTGAACTTTGCAGGTGTACCTGTGAACTTTGCAGGTGTACCTGTGAACTTTGCAGGTGTACCTGTAAACCTTAAATACTTTCTGTAAAAATTAATACCATGCCCTACTGAAAAATGGTTAATGATATAATAGTTAATGGTAAAATGATTAAGAATATAATGACAAATCACTTTCAACTTTATGAACTTTATAACTAAATCAGCAAACGCACAAAACACAAAAATTAAAATTTATTGTTAAAAATATTAAACTTTTTAATGTTTTTTATATCTAATAAAATAAACGAGTAAAAATTACTGTCATGAAACGAATTATTTCTTTAATAGCAGGAACAAAATCGCAGAAGATAATATGATAAATTAATTTGAAATATTTTTCGAAAATATATAAAACACCCAAATAATGAATATCAAAATTTTAAAAGAAATGAAAAAAACATTAATTTTTGCAGCGCTATTTGCTGTAATGCTTTCGGCATGCCAGGGTCCGCAGGGACCAAAAGGAGAAGACAGTAATTGGTTTGTAACATCTTTCACTGTAAACTCAAACGAGTGGAGACTATCAGGACAACCAAACGACCTTAATTCCTATTATTATGCAGATAAAATAATAGAAAATCTGACCGACTTCATTTTTGAAGAAGGCATTGTTATCGCATATATAAAAACGGGAAATAATGTCAAAAACGAAATGCCATTTGTATTTCATCGGGGAGATTCTGATGGAACGAACGAATCGCTTTGGACTGAAACATACGACTTCGATTTTTATCCGGGCGGAATAACATTCTATGTAACATATTCCGATTTCAGTACGGCAATACGTCCCGGTACAGAAACATTTTACGTTGTTTTAATGTGGTAATTGCAATATAAGTTTATGTCTTGGGGCGAGTTATTTCAATGCAAATAATTTTGCCCCATTTTGTAATCTGCTTTTAAATGTCCTATATATCTTCATTTCAAGCAGTTTATGATAGTAAAATTTAAAAGTAGAAACCGCCCAATATTTTGGAGTATTGGACGGCTTCAACCAACCTAAAAACTTAACCTATGAAAACTACATTTTCTTCTGAAAATGCATTGTCATCACCTGACGATACAAAAGTAGTGCATTTTATAGTTAATGAAACACAAGAAAAGTTAAACAATTTAAATATTTCTCTGAATTGTGTTAAGTCTTCTTTAATTCATGAAAACAAGCCCGTCATCAAAGCACTCAACAGTGATTTTACTGTCATTTTTCACCTCGCCGTTGAGTATTTTTTTTGATAATTCATTAATCAGTTCGCGCTGTAATAATCGTTTCACAGGACGCGCTCCAAATACAGGATCATAAGCCTTTTCCGCAATATAATCAATGGAATGTTTGCTCACATCTAATTTTATATTGCTTGCTGCAAGACGTTTTTGTATCTCGGCTATTTGCAGTTTCACAATCTGTTTTATATCATCGCTGCCAAGCGGCGAAAACATTATAATTTCATCAATACGATTAAGAAATTCGGGGCGAATTGTTTGCTTCAGCAAATCTATTACTTGCTTTCGTGTTTTTTCCACAATATCATTTTGATTTTTGGAGTTGACTCCTGCAAAATTTTCCTGAATAATATGAGAGCCTGCATTGGATGTCATTATTATCACAGTATTTTTAAAGTTTACCGTGCGCCCCTTATTGTCAGTCAAACGTCCATCATCAAGCACTTGCAACAAAGTATTGAAAACGTCTGGATGCGCTTTTTCAATTTCATCAAGCAATACCACCGAATAAGGTTTTCTTCGCACGGCTTCGGTAAGTTGTCCGCCTTCGTCATAACCAACGTATCCAGGAGGAGCGCCGACCAATCGCGAAATCGAATGTCTTTCCTGATATTCGCTCATGTCAATACGCGTAATCATATTTTCATCGTTAAACAAAAATTCAGCCAACGCTTTTGCCAACTCAGTTTTACCTACGCCCGTAGTTCCCAAAAACAGAAACGAACCTATGGGGCGCTTTTCATCCTGCAAACCAGCGCGACTTCGACGAATAGCATCCGAAACCGCTTGTATCGCTTCGTTCTGACCGACTAAACGCTCATGCAACTTTGCTTCCATTGAAAGCAATTTTTCCGTTTCGCTTTGTAACATTCGGCTTACTGGAATACCTGTCCATTTTTGAACAACTTCGGCAATATCCGAAGCGGCAACTTCTTCGTCGATAAGCGATGAATCTTTTTGTATTTCCTGCTTTTGTTCCATTAATTTTTTGTTTTCTTCTTCGGCATCGCGTATTTTTCCGTAACGTATTTCCGCAACTTTTCCGTAATCGCCGCTGCGTTCCGCATTTTCGGCTTGCAATTTTAAATCTTCGATAAGTTGTCTGTTTTTTTGTATCTTCTCTATAATATTTTTTTCTTCTTCCCACTTTGCTCTCAAAACGGTTCTATGCTCGTTTATTTCGCTTATCTGTTTTGAAATCACATCTGTTTTTTGTTTGTCATTCTCGCGTTTAATTGCTTCCCGTTCAATTTCTAATTGGCGCACACGTCTGTCCAATTCATCAATATCTTCGGGTACGGAATTAATTTCAAGACGAAGTTTTGCTGCTGCTTCGTCAATCAAATCTATTGCTTTATCAGGCAAAAATCTTGATGTAATATAGCGATTTGACAGCTCAACTGCGGCAATTATTGCATCGTCTTTTATTTTTACTTTATGATGATTTTCGTAGCGCTCTTTCAATCCACGAAGAATTGATACGGCATCGGCAACCGAAGGTTCATCAACCGTTACAACCTGAAAACGCCGTTCGAGGGCTTTGTCTTTTTCAAAATATTTCTGATATTCATCCAGAGTTGTTGCGCCTACGGCGCGTAAATCGCCGCGAGCCAGCGCAGGTTTTAATATGTTTGCAGCATCCATTGCGCCGTCGCTTTTTCCCGCTCCTACCAAAGTGTGAATTTCATCGATAAAAAGGATGATATTTCCTTCGGAAGCAATTACTTCTTTTATCACCGATTTCAAGCGCTCTTCAAATTCGCCTTTATATTTTGCGCCTGCAATAAGCGCTCCCATATCAAGTGAAAAAATTTGTTTGTTTTTAAGATTTCCCGCAACATCTCCATTGACAATACGACGCGCAATTCCTTCGGCAATAGCCGTTTTCCCCACTCCCGGTTCGCCTACAAGTATGGGATTGTTTTTTGTGCGGCGAGAAAGAATTTGCAACACGCGGCGAATTTCATCATCGCGTCCTATTACAGGGTCAAGTTTTCCTGCTCTTGCTCGTTCATTCAAATTTATAGCATAACGATTTAGTGAGTCGTAAGTTTCTTCGGCGGTTTCGCTGTCAACTTTTGAACCTTTGCGAATATCCGAAATTGCTTTTTGAAGTTGCGCAACACCAAGTCCCGCATCTTTTAATAATTGCGAAACATTATCGCCAACATCAAGTATTCCAAGTAAAAGATGCTCGATGGAAATAAATCTGTCGCCCATTTTCGATGCAAATTCCGATGCTTTTGTTATCGCCTGATTGCTGTTTCGGCTCAGATATTGTTCGCCGCCCGAAACTTTTGCAAGCCGCTGAATTACTTCCGAAAGGTTTTTATTTATAAGTTCCGTATTTGCGCCTGCTTTTTTGAGCAAATAAACGCATATACTTTCGCTGTCGTTGAGCATTGCTTTAAGCAGATGCGATGTTTCAACGCATTGATTGCCGTTTTCGCGAGCAATATTCAAAGCATTTTGAATTGTTTCCTGTGATTTTATTGTAAAATTGTTGTTCATAATCTTATTTGTTTTTGTAAATTCAATATATTTTTGTTTTATATTTTATTATTATCAAAATGTTTGCCGTTTATATTTTTGCGACAAATTGTCGTTAAAGTACTCATTGACAAGACATATTGGCAAATCATTTTGATGTAAAATGACAAAAAGTCCGAAATGTTATTCATGAGCATCATTGCAAACCTGAAAGGTAAAGCATATCTGACGAAATGAAAAATTAATGATTATTGAAAAAAATCAGTGTGAATGCTATATCTGCGTTATCTGCATGCTTATTTCAAACCAACAAACATACAAATTGACTCTAATTACATCTTACTATTTTTATTAAATCATCGGGAGTATCAATGGCATAATTTTCAATGTCGGTTTGGGCAACTTTTATTTTATATCCGCTTTCGAGCCAGCGTAATTGCTCCAGCGATTCGGCATTTTCAAGATTTCCTTGCGGTAACATTGCAAGTTGTTTCAAGATGTTGGCGCGGTAAGCGTACAATCCTATGTGTTTGAAAAACACAAACTGTTTTTGCCATTTTTCCTTTTCACTGCCGCGTATAAAGGGAATTGGCGACCGACTAAAATACATCGCTTCGTTTGCTTTCGACACAACGACTTTTGGACTGTTTTCATTGAAAATATCTTCGTTATCGGTAAATGGTTTTACCAATGTTGCAATCATGGTTTCACTGTCGGCGAACAATTTTTTAATAGTTTTCAATTGTTCTTCGGCAATAAAAGGTTCGTCGCCCTGAATGTTTACTACAACATCTATTGTTTTGTTGAGTTGATGCTGTATAATATCAACGGCTTCGGCGCAACGGTCGGTTCCGCTTTTGTGCATGGCTGATGTCATTACAACATTGCCGCCAAAATTTACAACAGTGTCAAATATGCGTTTATCATCTGTTGCTACATACACAATATCAAAAACTTTTTGCGATTTCTCATAAACATGCTGAATCATCGGTTTGCCCAAAATGTCGGCAAGCGGTTTGCCCGGAAAACGTGTCGAGGCAAAACGTGCAGGAATTATTCCAGCAAAAATCAAAGTATTATAATTTGTATTCATAAATATCACTCGTATTTATTTTTTAATTGCGATTAGCGGTTGTAAAAATATAAAACATAATTCTTAATTCATAATTTTATTATCAATTTCTGTTTGCAAGTTTCTTTATTTTCTCGTTAAATTCGTCTTCTTTCAATAATTTTTCAATTGTAACATGCATCCTGTACTGCCAGCAATTACTTACGTTTGCAGGAATATTGATGCGTTCTTCGTCTTCATTTTTTCTGCGCAAATTTTCGTCAACAGCCAGCCAATCCTGAAGCGGAAAAACAGCAAACATCGCCGGAGATTTTAAATGTTCGGTCAGGATATTTTCTGCAATTTTGCCTGTGCAAATTTCGGGCGCATCGCCATGTTGATGTAATATTTGATTATAATATTGCTGTGTTCGCTTTCGATTTTCTTTCCACCAGCCGCGCAATGTGGATATGTCGTGAGTAGATGTTGTACAAACAGAATAATACGGATAATGCTCAGGATTTGCAAAATCGGTATCAATATTTTTTGGCATTCGCTGAACTTCAAGACTTAAAATTCGTAAATTATTTATAACTTCTGGTACGCAATCGGGTATCATTCCCAGATCTTCGCAACAGGCAAGCATGTTTGAAGCGCTAAGCAGAACAGGAAGTTTTTTCATTGCCTGCGATTTCCAAAGTTCCTTATTTCGACGATAATAAAATTCATCATACAAAACATTAAATTTTTGTTTCGTACAATCGTCAAGTTCAAAATATGCTGACGATAATTGCGCTGCAATTCGCGGATAAAAATGATTTTTTTTGACTGCATCTTCAATAAAAAGTACATTATTGATTAAAGAAAAAAGTCCTGATTTTAATATTTGTTTTTTATCGTCATCACAAATTTCATTTTCAAGATATTCTTCAATTTTTCTTTGCGTATCAAACTCTGATTTGAATTCAAAAGCGTCTTTGTCTGTTTCATTAAAGAAAATTTTACATGCATCATCGGTATATTTTCCAAAAATATCAACAATAAAATGCCTGCGAATATAAGGTTTGGCATAACGTTGCGTATCCATTGTCAAGCCTCGTTGCTTCAATTCATGAGTCGAATAAGGAAGCGAAGGATTAAAGTGTCCCAAAAATCCTTGCAGCGAGTGAAACGGAATTTCCCAGATTCTGAAAAAACCAAGCACATGGTCAATTCTGTAAGCGTCAAAATATTCCGACATTTTTCTAAAACGATTAATCCACCAACGATAATTATTTTTTTGCATTGCATCCCAATTGTAAGTCGGAAATTCCCAATTTTGACCGTTTTGCGAAAATGCATCCGGCGGCGCTCCTGCCTGAGTTTGCATATCAAAATATTCGGGTTCTGTCCATGTTTCAACGCTGTTGCGAGCAATTCCAATCGGAATATCGCCTTTTAATATTATGCCGTTTTTGCGCGCATATTTGCTTACTTCTTGCAACTGTTTGTTGGCGTGATATTGCAAAAAATAATAAAATTCAATGGATTTTGAATTGTTTTTTTCAAACTTGCTTATATCTGTTTTGCTAAATTTTTCATATCCTTTCCATAAGTTAAAATCGGGCGTTTTGAATTTGTCGCGCAAAGTGCAAAATATTGCATAAGGCTTCAGCCAAAAACTGTTTTTATAGAAAAAATCTTTATATGACGCTGATTTCAGGCAAGTATCTCTGTCTTTTGTAAATATTTCCTTGAAAAATATCCATTTTGTTTTTATTACTTTTTCATAATCGACAATTTGGGAATTATTAAGTTGTTTTTTCTGTTTTTCATATTTTGATTGTTTTTCGACAGATAATTTCCCCATTGCCTGCAAATTAATATATATCGGATGCAAAGCGTACATCGAAATTGAAGTATATGGCGAACTGTCGCGATAATCGAAAAATGCGCAACTGTCGTTTATCGGCAATATCTGCAACAAAACCTGATTGGTTTTTTTCAACCAATCAATCATTTTTTTCAAATCCAAAAACTCTCCGATTCCGCAACCGTTTTCTGTTCGTAACGAAGAAACGGGAATGGCTGTGCCTGAGCCGCGCCAACTGTTTTTACAGCATAACGAAGTCGTGAAAGCGTAGATTTTATGTTCGTTGTCTGAAAAATTATTTGTAATAAATTGTCGATTATCTTCTTCTTCCCATTCAACAATTTTGTCGGTTTCGGTATCAGCAAGCACAAACTTAAATTCAAACGGAAATTGCAGTTTTGCCGCATCTATTTTAAGTTTCCAAACAGGAAATTCATCATCTTGCATTTTCACAGGCTTTGTCCAGTTTCCAAGTTCGTTGTTGTTGCCTGTGATTGCCAAAGTAAATTTGGGTGAAATCTGAGGCGCGTTTACTCTAAATTCCAAAGTTTTTTCATAAATCTCGTTACAATATTTTTTATGGTTTCGTTTGTTTATAATATTTGTAAATGCAACGGAATAAAATGGTTGAGCGTCATCAATTCCAAACCATACATCATAAATATCATATATTTCAGTTGATTTATCAAGTTTTATTTTATGATTTTTTCTCCATTCGGATATTACTTCAATGTCATCTTTATTTTTAACAGAATAAAAATAATTGACGGTTGATTTTAGTGTTTCCGTAATCTCGACAATCCACCATCCGCAATCAACATATTGCATTGCAAAGGCTTTATTATTGACGTTTATAAATAAATTTTCGCCGAATTTTGTAAAATAATGTATGTGAAATTTAAGCAGCATATTTAGTTTGCAAGTTTTCTTATAATCATCATTCCGTCTCTGACAGGCAACAATACATTTTCGACCCGCAAATCGTTTTGTACAAAATCGTTGAACTCAATAATACCAAGCGTTTGTTTATCGTTTGATTTCACCTGTTCAACAACTTTTCTGTCCCACAAAACATTGTCTGCAAAAATAAATCCGCCTGTATTTACCAAATCAAACACTAAATTGTAATTGTTCAGATAATCACGTTTATCGCCATCTATAAAAACAATATCGAATTTTTTGTTCAATGACGGAATCACATCCTGTGCATCGCCAGAATGTAAATGAATTTTATCTGCATACGGCGATTTTCCAATCATAATTTTTGCTGTTTCCAATATTTCATCATTAATATCAATGCTGTGCAATTCGCCGCCAACCTGCAAACCTTTTGCCAGACAAATTGCCGAATACCCTGTGAATGTTCCTATTTCAAGAATATTTTCAGGTTGAATCATTTTACTGAAAAATTCGAGTATTTTTCCCTGAACATGTCCCGAAATCATACGGGTTTGTATCACGCTAAGATTGGTTTTGCGATAAATTTCGTGCAATAATTCATCTTCGGCTGAAGTATGTTCGATAATGTATTTTTCTATTTCTCTGTCTTTTTCCGTCATTTTTAAAATTTTATAAATAATCATGCATAACTTAAAAACGATAATTTATGTAATCATAGTTAATACATTGTTATCTAATGAAATAAAATCTGTTATTTCTTTTACGAGTAACAAAATAATATTCTCAAAATGCTTTATTGATACAAATATACAAATTATTTCAAAATAAAAAAACCGACCTGTAATCGGTTTTTAATCTAAAATCTTCCTTCTTTCTTAAAGATTAACACGCATTAAAATTGTTGCCACACAATAACAAAGTTTGTTTTTATGCTTTTTTTGGGCGCTTAAATTTATAAATACCTATACAGGCATAAATACCTATTCCTAATGCTACAACGCCAAAGGCTACCATGTAATAAATTATTCCCATAATACTACTCCTTATTTGAATTTGATTTTTTAGTTTCTGTATTTTCATGCCACCATAATAATAATATTGCTACTAAAACCATTAAAGCAGGAACAAAACCGCCAATAAGAAAAAACATCGTTGTTGATACTTTGCATAATACCGGTTAGTGAAACTCCGCCTATAAACAGATAAGCAATGTTAAGTAATATTTTAGCAAGTTCTTTTTTCATGCAACAAAGTTAATAATTATTTTTTATGAATAACAAACAAATAACAAAATAATCATGCATAACTTAAAAACGATAATTTATCTTCGGCAAATATTTCATTAGCTATTTGATGTAAATCTTCGGATTTCAGAGCGTTAATTTTTGATTTTTGTTCGTCGAAAGTTTCTATTTTTCCAAATAACAGAAGCATTTTTGCGTTATCAATCATTCGTTGTTCGTAATTTTCGTTTTGAATAATTAATTGTCCTATAAATCTGTGTTTTGCATAATCCAAGTCCGATTTTTCGATTTTCTTTGAGCGTAGATTTTCAAGTTCGGCAAGAGCAAGTTTTATGCTTTTTTTCAGATTTTTTTTTGCCGTTTCAAAATAAATCTGGAAAACTCCGGAATTTATAAAAGCCTCATAACTAGTGGAAATATCATATACCAAACCATTTTGTTCGCGCAAACTAATATTCAAAAGTGATGAAAAAATAGGTCCGCCGAGAATATTGGTAAGCAAGCTTAATCCTGTGCTGCGATTATCATTTACGCGATATGCTCTGTTGCTTATTGTGCAAAACGCCTGTGCCGAATCCGACGAAAGTTCTTTTCTGAAAGGTTTGTATTCGCTTATTTTTTTGTGTTTTACAGTTATTGAATTGTTGTTGTATTTCATTAAATATTTGTTCGACAGCAAACTTAATTTGTCAATATCAATATCTCCGACAACTGAAAGAACTATTTTTTTGTTTATGTAATTGCGTTTTATAAAAGTGCGGACATCGTCGGAAGTAAACGATTTTATTGATTTTTTTGTTCCCAATATCGGTTTTCCAATAGCATCTCCTTTAAATATAAGTTGCATGGATTTGTCGTAAATAACTTCTGAAAGATTGCAATCGGATGAATTTATTTCGCTTATTATTACGCCTTTTTCTTTATTAAGTTCGGCTTCGGGGAAGGTAGAATTAAAAACTAAGTCGCAGATAATTTCCAGCGCTTTTTCAAATTGAGAATTTTGTACAATTGAATAAATAATGGTGCTTTCGCGACTTGTAAATGCATTCAGTTCGCCGCCATCGTGTTCCAGACCGTAGCAAATATCAAGCGCCGAGCGTTTTTTTGTTCCTTTGAACAATACGTGCTCAATGAAATGCGCGATTCCGTGTTCGTTGTCATTCTCATTTGCCGTTCCCGTTCCTATCGTCAAGCCGCAATAAACCACGTTGCTTTGCGTTTGCTGCAAAACAACCCGAATACCGTTGCGTAGAGTTATTATTTGGTGTTCATTTTTTTTCACGGCAGCAAAGGTACAATTTAATTGAGAATTAAAAATCAAGAATTATGAATTTGAATGATTATAATTGTTTTTTGTAAATCAATTTAGTGAATAATATGTATTACGTTTTGTTCGTTTCTATCTGAAAAGAGTGAGATATTATTATTCGTCATTAATCATTATTTAATAACAGTTTGGTATAAACAACATACCAAAATACGTTTTTCGGATTTGACTTTTCTATCGTTTTTCAAAAATCTCTTTTTCATATTTTTCCCAATTGTTTATAACTTCTACTGCTTTGGCAAATTCTTTGTCGATATACGCATTTGTTATTCTGAAATATTCTGTTGTACCCCACAAATCGCGCGCACACAAAGCCTTTATTAATATTTTCAGTTCCTGTTTGGATTTGTCAAGTTCTTCATCGTTGCGAGGCAGTTTTTCTTTTTCGGCAAAGGCAGCAAGTTTCTCAACAAAATCGTCATCTACAATAAAATTTCTTTCAAAATATTCAAATTCGGGATATTTTGCTTTTAGCGTTTCGCGATTATCTGAAACATAATTTAATACAAATCTGTTTGTTATGCCGCGATTAATGAGTCTTGCATAATATTGGGTATAAAACGATGTATCCTGCGGGATAAAAATGTCGGGCATGATTCCGCCGCCACCATACACTGTGCGACCTTTAACCAATGTTTTATATTTAAGAGAATCTGGAAAACTAATATTTTCGCTGTCGTAAATTTCGCCGTTTGCATATCGTTCATAAAAATCTTTAATGTATTTATCCGAATTTCCTTTTTCGTACGGACGTTGTATCACGCGACCCGTAGGCGTATGATAGCGCGAAATGGTAAGCCGAATATACGAGCCATCGCCAAGCGCAAGTTGATGTTGCACCAAACCTTTGCCATAAGTTCGGCGACCGATTAAAATTGCTCTGTCCCAATCTTGCACTGCGCCCGAAACTATTTCACTTGCCGATGCCGAACCTTCATTTATGAGCAGAATAAGTTTCCCTGTTTTGAAAATTCCGTTATTGGTTGACAATTCTTCACGTCTCGGCAAATGCATACCCGAAGTGTAAACTATCAATTTATCTTTTTCAAAAAACTGGTCGGCAAGGTTTATTGCCGTTCCCATAATTCCTCCGCCATTTCCGCGAAGGTCTAATATCAGCGCATCAGGATTGGTTTTGAATTTTGCAAATGCGTTAAAAATTTCATCCATCGATGTTATTGCAAAACGTCCTAATTTAACATAAGCCAATCCGGGACGAACTTCATAAGCCGCATCAATGCTGTTGATTGGAATTTTATCTCGTATTACTTCAAACGTCATAATATCATTTACATTTCTGCGAACAATATCAAGCATAACTTTCGTTCCTTTTTTCCCTCGCAGAAGTTTATAGATTTTATCGTTTGTGATATTTACGCCTGCAATATTTTGACTGTCAACGCCAACAATTTTATCTCCAGCCTGAATTCCGACTCTTTCCGAAGGTCCGCCAGAAACAGGCATTATAACAACAAGAGTATCTTCCATCAATGTAAATTCTACGCCGATACCTTCAAAACTTCCCGTAAGAGGTTCATTTGCCGCCCGAAATTCATCTTTTGAAATATAAGTTGAGTGCGGATCAAGATTTTTGAGTATTGCTATAACGGCTTTTTCCGATAATTTGGAAATATCAACAGTATCAACATAATAATTATTAATGGCATTGATTACGTTGCCGATTTTTCCAATCGCTTCAACCACATTCTGTCGTTGTGCGTTGGTAGTTACAGCAATTGATATTAAAGTTATAAAAGTCAGTATTTTTTTCATTGTTTTGAGTATATTCTTATTTATGTTTCATTTTGCTTAATCGGAGGAAAACGAAATGTTTATGTGTATTATTTCATGCTTTACGATATAGTATATTACGTAACTTATGTAACGCAAAGTACGTAATTTTTTTATAGATATGCAAATAATTGTTTATGTTTTTATTCCCATTCTATTGTTGCAGGCGGTTTTGAACTAATATCGTACACAATGCGATTTTTTTTACTATTCTCGAAATTATTTCAATGATTTTAAAAAATATATTATCATTTAATTTATTGCTAAAATACAAATTACCATAAATAAATGATTATTCTAATTATATTGTGTAACTTAACAAAAATAGTGATTATTCAATCTGTTTTAACTTGTTTAGAATAATATTTTGGTTTATAATAAATAATTATTACCTTTGCGTTGTTCTTCGGAACAAATTTATTAACAAATGCGAAAGCGTTTGATTTTATTCTCGCAAACGGAATCTAGCAAATTCTAATTACAACTGAGAATAAGAACATTCTAATACGCCTATAGAGGCGTGGATTGCTGCTTATTTAGTTGTTAAGGTATGCTAGAACCTCGTTTGCAAAATAAGGTTAACAGTGCCACGCTTCCGTAAATAATTAACAATATTTGTTTGGCATTGGCAAAAACCTGACTGTATTTAGGCAGAAACGAAAAAGGAGGATAATTGTCTGTAGTTTTTGAAGCGGTCATTTGTAAATAACTTTTTTAAATTTTAATTAAATTTTTTAAACAAATGAGAAGAAAATTTTTTTTAGCGATAGCGTTGCCGATAGTAGCAATAATCGCAATAATGGCTTGCACGAAAGATGCAAATGAAACCAACGAAATTAAGAACAAGGAAAATTTATTGTCGCTTAAATCGTTTGAAAAGTATGGACAAATTCATAATGAAGTTCTGTCTAATGTAAAAGACAATTATGTTATTCCCGAAGGAATTACTGATTATGACGAAGCAATAAATGATATCAACGATTTTATTAAACAATCGTTACTCCAAAGTAATTTATTGACAAATGATGAAAAAACAAGATTGGCATCAAGTACATCGCTTGATAAGTACAAATATTTTGTAGATAATCGTATTTTTGTAAAAAAAGTATTTGAGAAAAATGATGCTCCATTAACTTTAATGTCGGCATCACAAGGCAGTTTAGATACAACTTATTACAACGATACTGTCAATATCAATGTTTATGATAAATTAGATGAAGTTTATTCGCTTGGCTTGATTGATTCGTTTGAACATAAAAATTTGAAAATTATTACAGATAAGGCTTATGATAATATTACAGGAAAAATAAACGATGATGATTTTTATGATTGTATTGTTGACATTGCGGATAAATGGGAAGCGAAGGGTTATACACAGGATTCTCCGTTTGGAACAGCATTAGGTGTTACTGTTGCTATAGGGATAGCCTCGCACGAATGGTGGGAACAAAATCCGGATGCAAGGTTGGTGCAAAATCATGGTGGAGAAGAGGCAGTACTTCAATCTGGACCTGCGGGTGATGCTGCGGGAGCACTTATAGGTATCGTAAAAGCATTGCTTACCGATGGCAATGTTCTATCAGAAGGTGTTGTAGGAGCGGTTTTGGGCTCGGTTGGAGTGCTAGGGAAAGTAAAATCATTTTTTCAAGAGGTGTGGGCTTGGTTTTTCTAAAACTTATCTTACCTTTGCCATGAATTTAATAAAATGGTTATGAAAAAATACGTATATGCTTTAGTTATGCTTATTTTAATGAGCTTATTCATGTTAGTACTTTATTTTCTTATAGACTTTATTTTTGGATTATCAAAGCCAATTATTGATAAAATAGTATTGTGTATTAACTTGTCGCTTTTAGTAACGGCAGGAAGATGGGGAGATGAATCTACTGAATTTGGCAGAAAAAACGATTTGCAATTATTAATTTTCTCGTCAATAGTGGTAATTATTGTAACAGATGTATTGTATTTTGGGGAAATGACATTAATAAGACTAATATTGCTGAATGCGGCTATTATTATAATTTCTTTTGCTTTATATTGGTACTATAAAATATCCAAAAGAAAAAAAGAAGAAAAAACAAAATCAATGTAAAAGGAAAAGGTTGTTGGGAAAGCCTAACAGCCTTTTTTATAATTTTTATTACTTTTGTGAACAAAATTAAGTTTAATTAAAAACGAATATGAAAAAATACATTGTTGCCTTATTCTGTTTTATAATATTGTCTATTGTTATTTCATTTATATTTCTGTTTGTAACTCCAGATTCTTTGAATATATCAATAACAATGGGTATTGGATTATCTTTGATATTTTTTGCAAGTGGTTTAGGTAAGGGAGAGATTTCTGGAAAAAACAGTTTAAGCAAACATGATGAATTAAATATTTTGGCTTTTTTATCAATAATTTCAATCATTGCATTAATTACAGTAAATGTAATTTTTGAAAAAGTATTGATAAGGATAATACTGTTATGTGTTGTATTTCCTGCAATGGCATTTTTTTCTTACTGGACAAGTAAACATCTTTTGAAAGAAAAACAGAAATAACATGTGAAGACCGTCAAGTTTTCGGCGGTCTTTTTATTTTATTCGACGAAACACACTGCAGTTTCATAATCAACAGATTATTATTCTTAATCAACGTGTTTTTCAAATTACGACCTATAGAATGTCTTATATGTGTTAAATTTTATTTTCCTTAATCATTCCCATTCTATTGTTGCAGGCGGTTTTGAACTAATATCGTACACAACTCTGTTTACGCCTTTTACTTTATTTATAATTTCGTTCGACACTTTTGCCAAAAAATCATAAGGTAATTTTGCCCAGTCTGCCGTCATTGCATCTGTTGAGGTAACTGCGCGCAAGGCTATTGTGTTTTCATAAGTTCGTTCATCGCCCATAACGCCTACCGAGCGCACAGGCAATAAAATTGTACAGGCTTGCCATACTTTGTCGTATAAATCGCATTCGCGCAAAAGATTTATGTAAATATCGTCGGCGTCTTGCAGTATGCGGACTTTTTCGGGAGTAATTTCTCCAAGAATACGAATACCTAATCCAGGTCCTGGAAAAGGATGGCGATTTATAAGATTTTCCGACATTCCGAGTTCCCGTCCAACTCGACGAACTTCATCCTTAAACAAAAGACGCAACGGTTCAACCAATTTAAGTTTCATATAATCGGGCAGTCCGCCTACATTGTGATGCGATTTTATTGTTGTTCCCGTAATTGAAAGCGATTCTATAATATCGGGATAAATTGTTCCTTGCGCAAGCCATTTTACATTATTCAATTTTGCGGCTTCGTCATCAAAAACATCAATAAAATTTTTCCCTATTATTTTGCGTTTTTGTTCTGGATTGCTAACGCCTGCAAGTGCTGTATAAAATTTGTTTTTTGCGTCAACTCCGATTACATTCAAACCAAGATATTTATAATTGGCAAGCACATTCTCAAATTCGTTTTTTCGTAGCAAGCCGTTATCAACAAAGATGCAGGTAAGATTTTTGCCTATCGCCTTGTTCAATAAAACAGCCGTAACCGAACTATCCACTCCGCCCGAAAGACCGAGTACAACTTCATCGTTTCCGAGTTTCTGTTTAAGTTCGGCAATTGTTGTTTCTATAAATGATGATGGCGTCCAATCTCTTTTACATCCGCAAATATCAATAAAATTTTCAAGAATTTTTATTCCATCTTCGCTGTGAAAAACTTCAGGATGAAATTGCACTCCCCATATTTTTTCATTTTTGACTTGATATGCCGCAATAGTTACTTCCTTTGTACTTGCAATAATTTCAAAGTTATCGGGGATTTTGGTAATCGTATCTCCGTGCGACATCCATACCTGAGAATTTACGCGTACATTCTTAAACAAAGCGTTGGAATTATCAAAAGTAGATAAATTTGCCCGTCCGTATTCACGCGTTCCCGCCGCCTCAACTTTACCTCCATAAATATGTGCAATTGATTGCGCTCCATAGCAAATTCCAAGTATCGGGAATTTTTTTCGAATATTGGAAACATCCAATTTAAATGCATTATCATCATAAACAGAATAAGGACTTCCCGAAAAAATCACGCCTCGTATATCATCATAATATTCGGGAAATTTGTTGTATGGGAATATTTCACAATAAACATTCAATTCTCGCAACCTACGCGCTATAAGTTGAGTTGTTTGTGAACCAAAATCAAGGATAATAATACGTTCCGACATTTTTATAAATATTAAAATATCGGCAAAGGTAGTAAAATCAATTACGAATTACAAATTATGAACTGCGTAGCACTCAACGAGGTTCACTTTTCATTTCATCGGATTGCTTCTTTGCTACGCTCATCGTAATGCCGATGTTGTCGCGTTTTCAAGAAGGCGTAGTTGAGACTGCGAGAACGTGTCGTTGCGTTTTCAAGAAGGCGTAGTTGAGATTGCGAGAACGTGTCGTTGCAGCAGTAGCAGCACAATGTCGCTGAAAACCATTAACCATTAATCTTTGATTAAAGTGTAATCGTTCACTCATGATGATAAGGTTCGCCGTTAATTATTGTGAAGGCGCGGTATAGCTGTTCGGCAAAAATCAGTCGTACCGATTGATGCGAGAAAGTCATTCGCGATAAGGATAATTTCGAGTTGGCGCGTTTGTAAACGTCCGGTGAAAATCCATAAGCGCCGCCGATTATAAATACAAGCGATTTTGTTGATGCCAACATCTTGCCGTTTATAAAATCGGCAAATTCTACCGACGAAAATTTTTCACCTTGTTCGTCAAGCAAAACAACATTATCCTTTGCGTCAATTGCAGATAAAACCAGTTCTCCTTCTTTGTTTTTCTGAATTTCGGCGGTCATATTTTTTGTGTTTTTTACATCGGCAATATATTTTATATCAAAATTTACGTATTTTTTTATGCGTTTTGAATACATTTCAACCGCCTGCGCGACCCAGTCGAAATTTGTTTTCCCGACAGTTATTAATATTATTTTCATTTATATTTATTTTTATCACAAAAAATCAATGTCTTGCAATATTTTGGCATTATTTTTGCTATAATCATTATTGCTTTTACGATGTAAAAATAAGGTTAATGGGGAAAATATCAAACATAATACTTGTATTTTTTTTTGCAAGCTCGGTGAGTTTTGCACAAACCGATTTGTGTTCCCAAATCAAAGAAAGTTTCTTAACAGGCGATGCAACTGCGCTTTCGGCAAGTTTTGACAATAATGTTAATTGCAATATATTAGGCAAAAACAATTTTTACAGCCGCTCGCAATCGGCAATAATTTTCAAGGATTTTTTTTCAACATATAAACCGAAATCTTTTGAAATACGACATCAAAAAACCGAACAAAACGGAAAAATATATTTAATCGGAATATATACCACGCAAGGCGGCGAAGTTTTCAGAATAACAATATATGCCAAGCAGGAAAACGAAACGGAAATTTATATCATCCAAATCAAAATCGAAAAATAAACAGTGTTTATCTGATACAATTTAATTTGTTCACGACTTTTTCATCACAAAATTTGTAACTTTGCGCAATTCAAAATATACAAATTTTAGAATAAAATGAAATATCAGGAACTTATTGACGATTTAATTTCGTTATTAATAAAAGAAGACATAGGAGATGGCGACCATTCATCGTTGTCAACTATTCCGTTTGATGCGCGCGGAAAAATGAAATTGCTTGTAAAGCAAAATGGAATAATTGCAGGAATAGAAATCGCCAAACAGATTTTTAACCGTATTGACAGCGATATAAAAATCACAGAACAATTGTTGCGCGATGGCGATAAAATAACGTTCGGCGACATTGCTTTTTACGTCGAAGGCAGAATACAATCGCTTTTGCAGGCGGAACGTTTGGTTCTGAACATTATGCAGCACATGAGCGGAATTGCCACGCAAACATCAATTTACGTAAAACGGCTTGAAGGTTTGAATACAAAAATACTCGATACTCGCAAAACCACGCCGGGCATGCGTATTCTTGATAAATTAGCAGTGAAAACAGGCGGAGGCGAAAATCACAGAATGGGTTTATTTGACATGATAATGTTGAAAGATAATCATATTGATTTTGCAGGCGGAATTGAAAATGCAATCGCCAAAGCGCAGAATTATTTGAAACGTACCGGACGCAGGCTGAAAATCGAAATTGAAGTTCGTAGCATTGATGATGTCAAAAAGGTAATGCAAATCGGCGGAGTAGATATAATTATGCTTGATAATTTTGATATTGCAACAACCCGCGAAGCCGTGAAATTAATCAACGGAAAATATAAAACAGAATCATCGGGCGGAATAACTATTGACAATTTGCGCAATTATGCAGAATGTGGAGTTGATTTTATTTCTGTGGGAGCGCTCACGCATCAAATAAAAAGTTTGGATTTGAGTTTGAAAGCAGTTTGATTTTGTATGAAAAATTTTAAAATTACAATATTATGTTTTATTTGTGTTGCATTTTCCGTAACATCGGCATTTGCACAAAGTTATGACGAACCGCCTGCAACAAAATGGAATCAGATAAAAACGCCTCATTTCAAAATTATTTATCCGCGCGGGATTGATTCTACTGCCAGCCGTTATGCAAGCGTTTTGGAAAAAGCATACAATTATGTTCCACGTTCGCTTGATAATTATTACAAACAAGCAATACCTTTGGTTTTGCATTACAACGATTTAAATTCAAATGCATGGGTTAGTTTTGCTCCGCGTCAAATGGAGTTTATGACAGCGCCAATCAACAATTTATATGTTACGCCTTGGGCAAAAAGCCTTGCGCTGCACGAATTTCGGCATTACATTCAAATAAGCAAATATAACTCCAAAGGCGTATTAAAATTTGCAAGTTATTTGTTTGGCGATTATGCTTCGGTTGCATGGGCAGGAATTGTTCCCGATTGGTTTTTTGAAGGAGATGCCGTACTTTCCGAAACATCGATGTCGAAATCGGGACGCGGACGGATGCCGTTTTTTCTCGCCGAATATCGAGCATATCTTTTGTCGGACAAAAATTTTTCGTACGATAAATGGTTGCAAGGTTCGTATAAAAATTTTATTCCCAATGTTTATGCTTACGGATATGTTCAAACAACTTACGCTCGCAAGCGTTTTGGCGCAGATGTATGGGAAAAAACTCTTACGCGGGCGCAAACAAAATCATTGCCGTTTTTTGCTCGCGGATTTAAAAAAAATACAAATACTTCATTAAAAAAACTTCAGCAGGAATCGTTTGAATATTTGAAAAAATCATGGGAAACAGAAAACAGACAAGCGGAAAAAAACATTAATTATATTACCGCCGATGAAAAAAATTACACAAAATATCTTTACCCTTATTTTACCGACAATGAAAATATTGTTGCCGTAAAACATAATTTAAAAACACTGCCATCGCTTGTTATTATTGACAAAAACGGAATTGAAAAACATCTTGCGGATATTGGTTATTATTCGGATAAAATTTATTTTGACGACAATAAAATTTACTGGATTGAAAACATCCGCGACATTCGCTGGTCGGCTAAAAGCAGCAATACTCTCAGATTTTATGATTTAAATTCCAAACAAATTAAAACCGCTTTGACAAAAACACGTTATCGTTTGCTTGCATTTGCCGATGATGCCGAAATACTTGCAGCAGCCGAATACACGCGTGATGACAAAAATTTTATTTGCATTTTGGATAAAAATAAATATACCGAAATATCGAAAATACAAACTCCTGAAAATGCGACAATCGTTAGTATGGCTGTGAATGAACACGGCAATATGATTGCGGCAAGTTTGCTTTCGGATGATGGAATGTCGCTGCAAACATTGGATATAAAAAACAACACATGGAATATTTTGATTGAACAGTCATTCGCAAGTATTGCAAACATTGGCTTCTACGGCGATAATATTATTTTTAATTCGGGATTTGACGGAGTAGATAATTTGTATTTAATATCGTCAGAAACGAAAAAAATACATCGTTTGACAAATTCCCAATTTGGAGCGATTGCCGCAAATACCAGCAAACACGCCGATTTGCTATATTCTGAATATTATGGCAACGGACTAAAAATCGCAACAAAAAAACTGTCATTTGATGAAAATATTTCTATGGACTGGACACAACCATATAAGTTTGAACTTGCCGAAACTGTTGCTGCGCAAGAAAATTTTGTAATTGATACAATTCAAACCGATGAAGCCGGCAAATACGAAGTTAAATCGTACAGCAAAACAGCAAATTTATTCCGAGTACGGAATTGGTTGCCTTTTTATGCAGGAATGAATCCCGAAGAAACTATCGCTTCGTTCTACGACAACAATAATGACGAGGATAATAAATTGAGTTTGGGCGCAACAATTATTTCTCAAAATCTGCTCGGAAATGCCACTGCTCAACTTGCATATTCGTATCGAAATAATTATTCGGCAGTACATGCAGGTTTTACTTACTCGGGCTGGTTTCCTGTTTTCGGCATTGAGGGACATTACGGCGGCGGAAAAAACTTTTTGATAAACGAAGGCAAAGTAAGCAAAGGAAACGAAAACAGATTTAATATTGAAGCGATAACTTATATTCCGCTTGATTTTTCAAACTCTCGTTATGTGCGGGGAATAACGCCAAGTATAAAATTTTCGATAAACAACACAAAATGTTTTGCGCCAAGTCAAATGTCAATGAAAAATGCCAATCTTGCCGAATATGGCGTAAATGCTTATGTTTACAAGCATTTATCAAAAACGGATATTTTCCCCAAATGGGGTTTGATATTAAATCTTCAATACAAAAATTCACCTTTCGATACTGAAAATTTAGGAAGCATTTACGGCGCAAAAATTACGGCATACATTCCCGGACTGTTTGTTAATCACGGCTTGCGGTTGTCAGCATTATATCAGCAACAAAATATTAAACGATATTTTTATTCCTCAATTTATGATTTTCCGCGCGAAACAAACAATATGCCAAGCAAAGAACTCAAAATGTTTTTGGCAGATTATACTTTTCCAATTGCTTATCCTGACGTTAATTTAGGCGCATTGACTTACATCACGCGCATACGTGCAAATCTGTTTTACGATTTTGCCGCTACGCAAAATATAAACAATACAAACAGTAATATTTATTCGCTTGGAGCCGATATTTTATTTGATGCATATTGGTTTAGAATGTCGTATCCTGTAGCATTGGGTATCCGATTTTACAAAGCAAACATAGAAAATAATTTCGGAATACGCTTGCTGACTGCTGTGTCTTTTTAATAAGGTACAAATTGTAATTATACCAAACCGCTGTTAAGAAATGGTTAATGGTATAATGATAAATTACAAAATGGTTAATCCCAAATTACTCATTAGAAAATTACTAATCGCTTCAAGTTATTGAAACATAAATTATTATTAAAGAAAATCTCTAATGCGTAGCGTTAGGGCAAAAACAGATTAAATTTTTGTGT
>JAISPX010000102.1 GCA_031274595.1 Prevotellaceae bacterium
CTTCCCGATACGCTTATATAAAAGGTCGTATCTGTCGTTAATGCGGACGTGGTATAACTTGCGCCCGTATGGAAAGGATATGTCTCCGTTTGTGAGGAATACCACCGGAACACTGGAATGGCAACGCCTGTTGCCGTTGGGGTCAGGGTAATCGCTGTGTTGTAACAGATGGCAGTGTCGTTTATCACAATGTTGGTCGAATCTGCAAGCGCCCTTATTGCGATATTTTCATACGCTCCCAAATCAATGCTATCATTGAAAATACGGACATTGCCGTCAAGGTCGAAGGCTTCGTGGTTGAGGCTGCTGTCCCCTGCATCAATGGCAGGGCTGCAAGGCTGAAGTCGATAGTCGCCGCTGTCGGTAGGGGCAAAGGATGCATCTACGAAATCGACAAACATCGGGTTGGAGTTGAGGATAATGCCTGCATTGAGCGTTGCGTTTTCCACTAAGGAGTTGGCGTAAATAATCTCGTCTTCGTGACTTACATTCTGTTCGCTTCCTCCCGAAGTATTTCCGTAGATAATGGAGTTGCGTACCTGCAGGGTGTTGTTGTCGGAGAAATATACACCGCCGTAGTCGGCAGACGCATAGTTGCCGCTTATGGTAACATTGGTCAGCTCGGGTACAGAATTGTTGTTATACATCCCTCCCCCACTGTTTCCCGTAGTATTGCCGGAGATTAGCACATTGCTCATTATGGGATTGGAGCTGTTGGTGTTGTACATACCGCCGCCATCGGCGGCGCTTGCCGTATTGCCGGAGATGACTACATAGGTCAGCGTGGGAGATGAGTTGCTGTTGTTGTACATACCACCGCCGTAGTGGGTTGCTGTATTGTTGGCAATTTGTACGTTGGTCAGATTAGGATTGGAATAGTTGTAGTTGTACATACCGCCGCCGCTGCCGTTGGTTCCTGTAACTGTGTTGCCGGTAATTTGTACGTCGTTCAATATGGGCGATGAGGCGTCGTTGTATATCCCGCCACCGTATCTGCCTGACGTATTGCCGGAGATGACTACATTGGTCAGTTCAGGAAAAGAGGACTGATTGTACATGCCGCCACCGTGAGAGTTAGGGCCAACCACCCTGTTGCCGGAGATGATCAGGTTTCTCAGCACGGGAGAGGCTGTATGGTTGTAGATACCGCCGCCATCTTTATACACAATGTTTTTTGTGTTTACCGTAATGGTAAAAGTAGAATTATAGGTATTTCCTCCCGTTATGGTAAATCCGTCTAACGTAGCGGTATCGTTGCCGTTAACGAGATTGTCTGCACCGATAACAACGTGGAAGGCGTTGTCGCCTGTGATCGATGTACCGTTGTCGTTTTTGTCGAGGTCTCCGCTAAGGATTGTTTGGTGTGCGGCAACTTTAATATACAGCGAATCGCCCGCAGCAACAAAAAGACTGTCAGTAAATGCGCGATCGCTTATACTGCTGTGCAATGCTGTGCTTGCCGTATCAGGGAATCCTCCGTAAATCTTTACGCCTGCTACCAAAACAAAAGCATTGTTGCGTTGGAGCGGGTTGGCATTGCTTAAGTCGTCCGCACGACGGGTGGGATAATAGGTTCCTTCGGCAACCCAAATCTCTTTGATGCAAGTCATGGTTTTGGCAGCAGCCAGCGGGTCAGCCAGACCTGCGTAAGCATTCTCCCACGAAGAGCCGTCGCCGGTGCCGGTGGCTGTTTCCTTTACATATACGATACCGTTAACAGGGGAAATTGTACCTGCGCCTCCTGCATATTCGTAAGCGCCCAAGTCGATAGTACCGTTCAAACGATTGTTTCCGTCGAGGTCAACGCTGGAGTTGTTGTAACTGTCGTATCCCACGCCAATGCAGGGACTGCAAACTTTCAATCGATAGTCGCCTGCGGAAGTTGCTCCCAAGCTCGTTGCATATTGCAAGTCTTCAAAGAGCGGATCGCCTTCGGCAACATACTGTGTTCCATTTAGCCCGACTCCGTCTAGCAAACAGAAGGAATAAATGGGGGAGTTATAAACAGGGCTTCCTCCTCCGGTATTGCCGTAAATAATGGAGTTCTGCAGGGTGAGGGTGCCGGTATTAATGTATATCGCGGAGCCGGTATTGTCGGCATAGTTTCCGGCAATGGTAGCATTGGTGAGCTTTGTCGTGGCGGTATTTAAATAGATTCCACCGCCCTGGTTGTTTGCCTTATTTCCGGTGATTTGTATGTTGGTGAACGTGGCGTTGGGGATGAGTGCTTGAACATAGATTCCTCCACCGCTGCTTGCCGTATTACCGGCGATTTTCACGTTGGTTAACGAGGCGTTGCCGTTGCCGACCCAAAAATAGATTCCTCCACCGCTACCTCCGGCAGTATTTCCAGTGATTTGTACGTTGGTGAATGTTACGTTTGCCATACCTGAAAAACGGATTCCGCCACCCTGACTTGTGGCGTTGCTTGCCGTATTTCCGGTGATTTGCACGTTGGTCAAAGTCAGTGCAACGTTGGTGTTGTTCAATATACCGCCACCCTGACTGGTTACCGTATTGCCGGAGATTTTCGAGTTGGTCAGTGTGAGCGAACCTAAGTTGTGGATACCTCCGCCGCTGGCTGCACTGTTGTTGATGATTTGTACGTTGTTCAGCACGGGCGAAGAGCCGGCATTGTTGTAGATGCCGCCGCCGGTGTTGGTTGCCGAATTGTCGGAAATCAGCACATTGTTCAGCACGGGCGAAGAGTTGGTGATAAAGATACCGCCGCCGAAGGCATTGCTGATGGCGGCTGCCGCATTGTTTGAGATTATAAGATTTTCCAACAGGGACGATGTCCCTCCGTAAAGTGCAATTCCGGCGCCGAGCGTTCGAGAGACAATCTGGGTGTTTACGGATAAGCCAGCGTTGTTAACGTTAGCGTTACCGTCGGTAATGGTAAAACCGTCAAGACGCGCGGTATCGCTGTCGGAGTTAACGAGGTTTCCTGCGCCAATCACAACATGGTAAGCGTTGTCGGTATTGTCGCCCTGTGTTCCAATATCTCCGCTGAGAATGGTTTTGTGTACGGAAGTCCGAATATAAATAGAATCTCCTGAGGTGGTAACCAAAAGACTGTCTGCAAATTGACGGGTGTTTATATTGCTGTGCGTGGAAGTGACTGCATTGGCAGGGAATCCGCCGTAAATCTTTACTCCTTCGACCAAAACAAAAGCATTGTCGCGATTGGCAGGATTGATGCTGTCGAGATTGTTTGCCGCGCGGGTCGGATAATAAGTTCCTTCTGCAACCCAAATCTGTTTGATAAGATTGTTGGTCTTGGCTTCCGCCAGAGGATCAGCCAGTCCGGGATAAGGCGTTTCCCACGAAGAACCGTCTCCGCAACCGTCAACCTTAACGTAGAGAATGCCGGTGTTAGGGTCGGGCGTGGGAGTAACAGGTCCTACTGTTGCTTCAAATTCATAAGCGCCAAGGTCTATTCCGCAGCCCTGTATGCGCTGATTTCCATCGATATCAACAGGACAGGTATTGTAAGAGTTTTCGCCCATGTCGATAGCGGGACTTGTCTGTTGTAATCGGTAATCTCCTGCGGTGGTGGGAGTTGCGGATGTTGCATACTGCAAGTCGGTAAAGTTCGGATTACCGTCTGCAACGATGTCTGTACCGTTTTTCGTCATGCCTCCCACCATTGAATGGAAAAAGACGGGAGATCCGTACACATTGTCATACGCATTTGCGTCTGTGTCGGTATTGCCGTAAACAATGGAATTGCGGATATTCGTCGTTCCATACTGGTTTTTGTATATACCGCCGGCAGTGTTGCCTGCGTAGTTTCCTGCAACGGTAATGTTTGCCATCTCTAACGAGGTATATGTGTAGGAGTAGGAGTTGTCGTCGCATATTCCTCCACCGTTGTTACCTGCAGTATTTCCGGTAATTTGTACGTTGGTAAGTCTGTATCGATTAGAAATGTTATATATTCCTCCGCCGTTATTACCGGCATTATTTCCGATGATTTGTACGTTTGTCAAGGTCGGGAAAGCCGATGCATAATTTGCGTCACATATTCCTCCGCCGTTATTACCGGCATTATTTCCGGAAATGAGTACGTTGGTCATCAGTGGTGCGCACTCTTCATCTCCGTTATATACGCCGCCGCCGCTTTCGGATGCCGTATTGTCGGTAATTTTCACATTGGTCAGCACAGGCGATTCACCGGAGATGTTAGATATACCGCCGCCGTATCGTGCCGTATTACCGGATATTCGCACATTGTTAAACACGCTAGGTGTTGCGTATCCTTCATAGTTATATATACCGCCGCCGCCGTGAAAATAGGAGGTAGATGTTCCATACACCGTGTTGCCGGAGATTTGAACGTCCATTAACATTGGAGAGGAGGATCTGTTGGACATCCCTCCTCCTGCCTCAGTTGCCGTATTATTGGTAATCGCCACATGATTAAGCACGGGAGAAGAGTTCATGTTAAACATGCCGCCGCCGCTGCCGCCATTGGCGATTACCGCATTGCCGGATATTATAACGCTGGTCAGCAGAGGTGAGGCGGAGAAGTTGCATATTCCGCCGCCGCCGTAACACGCCGCATTACCGGATATGATCGTTCGGGTAAGTACAAGAGAAGAGAATAGGGCGTATGCGTATATGCCGCCACCAAAACGTGTTCTAATCTGATACAGATTATTTATAGAAAGATAGCGTTCAATTTGGCCAGAAACAGCCTCGTAGTAAGCATATCCTCCCGTAATGGTAAGACCGTCCATAGTGGCGGTATCGTTTCCGCTGACTAAATCGCCTGCGCCGATAACAACATGGTAAACGTTACCTGTAGTGTCGCCATTCATGTCAATATCTCCGCTGAGGATTGTCTTGTGTACGGCAATCGGAATATAAAGCGAGTCGCCTGCTGCAACAAAGATGCTATCTGCAAATTGACGGGTGTTGATATCATCATGTACGCCGCTGCTTGCGTTTGCAGGGAATCCTCCATAAATTTTCACTCCCGGAACCAATAAGAAAGCGCGGTCGCGTGGAGAAAGTCCGTTGACAATGCCAATATTATTCATTGAGTCGGGAATGTATTTAGGATAATAAGTTCCTTCGGCAACCCAAATCTCTTTGATAGCGGTATTGGTCTTAGCGGTAGCCAGTGGGTCAGCCAGACCCGGATAAGCCTGCTCCCAAGAAGAGCCGTCGCCGCAACCGTATTCTTTCACATAAACGATGCCTTTGGCGTCGGGCTGAATGGGAGTTGGCGGTACACATCTTGTTTCATACGCGCCAAGGTCAATGCCGTATCCCTGTATGCGTCTGTTTCCTGCGAGGTCATACGGAGTTGAATTGTAACTGTCCTCTCCCTCATCGATAACGATACTGTTTTGCTGCAAAGTATAGTCTCCTGCGGTAGTGGGAGCGGAAGAGGCAAGTTCGGGATTGTTAAAGTTCGGGTCAGAAACGAAAAGAATACCCGCGTTTGTAGATACTCCTCCCACCAAAGAATAGGAGTAAATACCGGCGTTGGTGTGGCTCACATTCTGACTGCTTCCTCCCGCAGTATTTCCGTAGATAATAGAGTTGCGCACCTGTCGGATGGAGGTGTTATCAAAATATATTCCGCCGTAGTTGCTATTGGCGCGGTTTGAGGCAATGGTAACGTTTGTGAGCAGAGGTCTCGCATCATCTGCGTTGTACATTCCTCCACCAGTGCCTAGTGAAATATTGCCTGAAATAAGCACATTGGTAAACGAGGGAGAAGAAACTTGTTCGTTATATACTCCACCCCCGGCGGCGGCTGCCGTATTTCCGCTTATTTTCACATTGGTCATCACAGCGCCTGCTGTGTGGTTTACAACGCCGCCACCGAAAAAGTCGGCAGTATTTCCGCTTATCTCCATATTAGTAATCACAGGAGAAGATTGTTTGATGTAGATACCGCCGCCGTGAAATGCCTGATTGCCTGAGACAGTAAGGTTACCTAATATGGGCGAGGCTCCGTTGAAAAGAACAATGCCTCCTCCATAATCTCTGTCGATTGCTACCGCGTTTATGGTAATGGCGCTTGGTTCTGACGCGTTTCCTCCCATAACTGTAAAGCCGTCAAGACGGGCAGTGTCTCCGCTGCCGTCGATAAGACTTCCTGCGCCGACAACAACATGATAGCAGTTATCGGTAGCGAGGCTCGAGTTGCCAATGTTTCCGCTGAGAATTGTTGTTGCAAGATAGTGTTGCGGGTTTCGCGTATTCAAAGTCGGATGCGAAGCAGTGGTTGCGTCATTGGGAAAACCGCCGTAAATCTTGACTCCGGGGACTAATACAAAAGCATTGTCGCGATCGGCGGAGTTTAAGTCGCTCATATTATCCGCTCTACGTCTGGGATAGTATGTGCCTTCGGCAACCCAAATCTGTTTTATACCGGGATTTGTTCGAGCATCAGCCAGCGGGTCGGCAAGTCCGCCGTAAGCGTTTTCCCACGAAGAGCCGTCTCCTGTGCCTGATGCAGTTGTTTTTACAAATATTACTGTTCCTGTGGCATTCGGTTTTATTGATAAAATTCTGATATATACTTTCGCCGAATCTCCGCCTAATGTATATGTAAGCGAATCGGTGCCTGACACAGATCCTGTGTGCGTATAAAGAATATTTCCCGATGGCTGTACCGTTGCCGTTCCCTGTGTGGGCTGCGTAAGAATCACCGGCAGAGGATTACAGTAAACTGAACGCGTATCGTTCGACAGCACATTTATTTCTTTGGCAGCGGCAACCATAAGCGTATCATAGTCAGCGACTGCGCTCGGCAATTCCCGCGTAATGCGTTTTATAGACGTATAGTCGCGACACACAGGTCCGTTGGTGATATAGCACTTGTAGTCGCCCGCGAGTGTTGCCACATAAGTCGAGTCGGTTGCTCCGTCAATCGGATCGTCGTTTCTGTACCATTGGAAGGTGGGATTTTCCGAAGCGGCTCCGATTTCTAATTCCAGCGTTACGTTGTCGCTGTCGCCGCACAGTACCGTATCGGGAACAGCCCTAAAAATATATGGAGGAACACAGTCGGTTCCCGAAAACACATTGTTGGGTTCATAACATTCGAGATAGCCCGGATCGGGAAAGGCTGTGCCGTTGTCGGTTATTCGCGCCCACAGCAGATGGTTTGAGTAATTGCTGTTGAGGGTGTATTGTTTCGTAACCGTTTCGTCTGGGAAAATATCCACGCCCACAGTCTGTATGGGTGTTATCAGCGTAGCGCCGCCGCCGATTGCATAACCGTCAACGGTACCGTCGTAGAAGGCTATCGGCGTCTGCGAATTGATTGACGCGCTGCCGTCGTTGCGTATGACAAGGGTAACGGTAGTAACGCCGCCGCTTATCACAACCGACATGTTCAGAATGTTTACGTCGGGCTTGCGCACTGCGGGAGCGTAATTGGCTCCCTGAGTAACAATGGGCTGCTGTATCCACGAGCCGTTTAGCGGATAAATTGTTTCTCCGTTTTTGGTGTACGGCGTTAACATTGACGGCGGGCGGGCGTTGATTTTCAAATCTTCGCGCACCTGCGTTGGGTCGTACATGCCCTGATTCCAGACGGGCGGACAGGGCGCCCACATGGCGCCGTCGTATTCGTAAACTTCAAACCAGCCGCGCGACTGTGAAAGATCTTGTGAGCCTATATTTGTAACAATAATGTCGGCGCTGCCGTCCATATTCACATCGGCAATGGTGGGATATTCAAAGCCCGTACCGCAAAATACGGACGCACGGAACATAACTGCCGAATTGGGAGTGCTTTCCGTTTCAGACAGTTCAACATAATCATTGCCGGCTTTTGCAGGCGATACTACCCTCAAAGTCCGTTCGTCACGGTAACACAAATCTGCAGTATTGTTGTTGTCGAAGTCGAAAAGCGTAATACCCGTACTGTTCGATCGGTCGGAATGTTCCATACCCCAGCTTACTTTCAGTTTTTCCCAGACATTAGTGGCGCTGGCATCCCAGGTTAAGCCTATAATATGTCCGTCGAAACCTGAGGCTGAATTCAGTGATGCCCTGTTGAATCGCCTGTTTGTATTGCCGGTGTTATTATTATTCCAATCGGAAGCAGTGGAACTATTACTAGTGCCAGTTGGTACTGCACCGCGGCGTATTTTATCATCACTTGTCGGATGAAAACTGACTCCGGTACGTCCATCACCACTACTAGACCGATTTATATACATACCGCCTCCGAGAATACATATTTCGGGAAGTTTGCGCGTCCATGCCGCACCATCCCATCCATCCTCTTCCCCGTTAATATCGCCGACGAACGGTATTGAAATATTTCCGTTAGCGCCATAGGAATAAAAAGATACGCAGGCTTTTACCTGACTAAGGTTGTTCGTATCCCATACAAAAACAACTGTTTTAACAGTTAAAGAACCATTATTACCGTAAGTTACCACTATTATATCAAGTTGTCCGTCTCCGTCAATATCGGCTACGCGGGTATGCCCGTCGCTTAAATTATAGGTAACGCTGGTTGTATTGGTACCTGATGCATTACTCCCTTCCGTCACTGTTTCCGATTGCGGACCTTCAATAGTGTAATATGTGTTTAGCAGATGGTTTTCGAGGCTGTTGAATGTAAATTTATGGATACGGTTACCCGTAATGATTTCCTGCTGTCCGTCTCCGTCAATATCCACAATGGCAGGTACCGCCAAATATGGTTCCGCGTAAGTACCATTTCCCGGACGCCGTCCTGTCATGGCTTTTCCTCTTAAATTGCTGGCATTTGTTGAAGTAAGGGGGTCTAAATAGTTTAAAGTTTCCAACCCGTTGGTAGAAGAACCGGTAGCAATTGAACTTGTTTTGGGATTAGCTTGAGTAGCCTCATTTTGCCATGACATCAGCAGTGCGCCCGTTGCTCCGTTAAATATTTTGTTATATACTATTACTTCGGGAATACCGTCGGCGTTCAGGTCGGCAATATAAGGCATGGGATAGCCGAAATCATCTTCGTCTGTTGATGTCAGAGGCGCCTTATAGCTTACCTCCACATTGTTTGCCTTGCCTACCCACATTTCGGTCAGGGTGATTGTGGATCCGCTGAAAGTCGGTTTATACGCCCTTACTTTTCCTGTCTGCGCGTTACACATCACTATTTCGCCTATTCCGTCGTTATCAAGATCGCCTAATGCCAGAATGGACGGCGGACGATGGTAGGGGGATCCCATATCTATATTTCCGATATCGTGATTACACATTCTTGTGCCGTCCTGTCCGTTATATATATTGATATATTTGACTGTTGTCGAGGCGCCGGTACCGGAAATACCCTCATTACCCATTATTACAATTTCGGGTTTGCCGTCGCCGTTGAGGTCGCCCACCAAGGGGCTTGTCATAGCGTCTATCCAGTTGCCTGATGAGGCTCTGGGAGAACTTTGGTATTTTCGCTTTATGCCGAATTGTATATCCGTATCCAGACTGTCCACACAATCCAAATCAGGGTCGATGACGTTAGTGGGATTGTTGTACTGTGATACTATAATATTAATCACCGCATCGGAATGGGTATAGTTGTTGCTCAGACGGTAGTTTACGACAAAGGTAGTATTGCGCACACCCGATGCGGGCGTGAAAACTACGTAGTCGCCTTCTTTCGTTAGCGTTCCCTGTGTGGCAGGGTTTAAGGAAGTAAGCAGTTGCCACGAATAATTATCTCCCGGAACAGTATCGTTGCGGATAATATTTTTCTTTACTTTTTGCAGCGGGCCTGTGTATATAATATCGTTACGGGCGCTCAGACTTCCGCCAGAAAACTGTGCATGGGCAGTTGACATAAAAAATGTACACACTGTAGCCAAAATTATAGGGTATTGAAGGATTTTTTTCATTTTACAAACGATTAAATTATTATTATGGTTTTTCTGTAAATACATATAAATAAGGTTTTTGTTTTCATGTCGGAATCAAAGGAATGTCGAACAATATTATTGTTTATAATTTCAGTAACTTCCGCACTGTTCCGCGTCCACGCACTTTCTAACGAAGGCGCTGCGGCTACATTAACATTTACGTAATCGCTTTTTGCATTTACATGCCCGTTGCCAAGCATCAAAAGAAATAATATCCCTGCAAGTGTTTTATATAAATTATTTCTTTTACTGTTTACCTGAATTATCATATATTTAAATTTTTACAAGTTTACTTATTTTATTATATTAAATTTTTTCGGGCAAATTACAAGCCGCTTTGCAGCCTCATCTTTATTTCTGATGAGATATTGCTTGTATTATTCCTCAATTATTATGTTACTATTTATCTTTCTATCAATATTATGTATATATATTCATCTTTGTTGCTTTTTAATCTGTTATCACGCCAAAACAGATATGAAAAAAAGAACTTACCAAAAGAATAAAATTCTTTTAGCATGCTCTTAATTTATCTTCTATTTTTTTATACTTACTTATATTTAAAATTTTTTATATTTTAAAATTACATTATTTTATCTATTATCTATCAGCACAAAACACCCCCTATCTTCACCATTCAAAACATCTTATTTTTAAATAAAGCGCTACACATCTATAATAATTTTTTGCTATAAATATCTTACGTATAACATGTATTAAAATTTGTCAAAGTTTGTAAAAACAACGTATTGCATAATTCATTAAAAAACACAACCCTTAACCTTTCCAAAATGCAAATTTCAGAATTTATTTCTTATTTTTTTACATAAAAATACCAAAAACATAATCAGGGCAAAGGATAAAAAGAAATAAGCCTGCATAATTGCTGATATACAGCAACTTATTTGCAGTGTTAAAATTTAACATCGAAGTGTTAATTTACGTTTATTTGTTAATTTTCAGATATATTTACACAAATAACGCTAACATATACAACAAAAACAAGTTAAATAACAACAGAATTATTGATATATTTTTGGCAACATTTTTCACAATATTTTTTGCATAAATTTAGGGTATTTTAACCAAACTCGACATTCAGAAGAAAAACAAATAACAAATAATTAATAATTAATATTTCAATGTATAAGCAAATTATGTGAGTTTTCGGCAGATATTTTACAGCAAACGGTTACAATCGGTTTTTGAATGTCAAAATTAATAAATTGTCAACAATAAACTTGCTGTGCATTTTTATCTTTTACAAAAATTGTCATCAAAAATCCACTTAGCGCTTTTGTAAATCAACCTAATACGTATCGCATTATAACACTCACTCCCCTACCCGACTGAAGTTAATGGTTAATGATAAGATTGCTTAACCTTTCATCTTCGCAATGGCGATGAACAATAGTACATAATAAGAACTAACGAAATATTGAAAATTAAATCAACCTAAAAATCAATCATTATGCCAATGCCGTATGGATTTATGCCAATGCCTAAATCATTTTTAAATATTGAAAAAGGCTGATAATAACCTAAAATGCTGAAATTGTTAACTCCTGTTCGTAAAATAAATCGAGCGTTCAAAGCGCGGGTATTTAATCCGATATATTTTTCTTTTTTGATTTTGCCATCTTCTGTTTTTATTCTTGCTTCGGATTTTGAAGTTGTTTTAATCAATACTTCTACGCCTGCATGTATGAAAAAATCGTCAAATTTCTTGCTGCCTGTCTGATATTCTGCAACAAACGGAATTGTCATGTGATATATATTGAATTTGCTGCTCACATAATTTTTACTGTTATCGTAAATAAAACATGTTATTCCATTGTCATCGTTTTTCAGGCTCACATTGCCTTTGAATTTATATTTTTGCCAGTCAAATCCCAAACCTGTGGCAAACAAAAAATGTTTATTTAAAGGAATTGTATAATCCAGAAGGTTAAGAAAAAGATAATGCGAAGCGCCTTGATTTACGCCGTTTAGTCCGTTTAAATATGAAACGGCAACTCCAAATCCCGCCCAATGTGATTCTGTCGCATATTTTTTGTTGGATTTTTTTTCCCATTGAAAAATAAAATTAAATCGTTTTCCATCTACAAAAACGGAGCTTTTTTCGTTTTCAATTATTTCGTTTTCGGTTGATTTAACAGTATCGCTGTCTGCAATTTCCTGTGAAAACACAGGTAATGAAACTAATAATGCACAATTTAGTAATAATAAAATGTTTTTCATAATTCTATAATTTTATTCGTTTGTTATTGACTTTTATAAATAAATTTTTCAGTTTGTTTAATTCGTTTTCCAATTGTTCGGGTTCAAAATTTCCGCTCAAATATATTAAGGTGATTTTGCGGTTTTTGTTTGTAAACAATATGTATTCGTAATCGGAAACATTTTCTTTTTTGTGCAGGCAGTAATAAGCCGTTTCTGTTTTTCCGCCTTTTTTTGATTCCATCATTATGTTTCCGTTAATAATATCTTTTGCAATGGCATCGGTGCAAATGTCGGCAATTTTAGGGTCGAAAGGAATTATCATGCTTTTGTATTGACTTATTTTTGTGTAATGCGTCAACACATCTTTTGCCAATTCTATCAAAACGGAACCTTCCTGTTTGCCATAATTTTCAAATACGGTTTTGATATTCAGATTTTTTTGTGCGCTTGCTGAAATAAAGACGAGCAAAAAACCTGATATTGCAATAATTTTTTTTATTAGATTCATTTTATGCTGTGATTTTAATTGTTTTCAAAAAATTGTTCCAAAGCATCAATTTGAGTTGCATATACATCTGTGTTGCCGATAGAAATGTTATTAAGCGACTCAAGAGTTTCGGCATAAATAAATTTCATTTCGCTGTATTTTTTGCCGTTAATATAGGCTATGGATGTTTCCGAAATTGTGTGATTATCGGAAAACAGTTTCAATCCAAAAAACAGAACCAAACAAGCGGCAACGGCTGCAATTCCTTTGTTTTTCCAGTTGATAATTAAATATTTTGCAGGATGTTTGCGTTTAATTTCCGCCGAAAGAAACATAAAAACCGGTTTATATATTTGCAAATGTTCGGGTATGTTTTTTCTTTGAAAATAATTTCTCAACCGTTGTTCTTCTTTCAACGAAGTAAATCCTTCTAAATACTTTTCAATCAATAAATTTATGTTTTCAATCTTTGTTTTCATGATTTTATTATTTGCGTAAAACATTCTTTTACTTTTTTGCGCGCTCTCGACAAATTCATTCTTACTGCGCTAATTTGTGTTCCTGTAATTTCGGCAATTTTTTCTATTTCGTATCCATCTATATCTCGCATTTTTATTGTAATTTTCTGTAATTCGGGCAACCGTTCGATAATTGTTTTTACAATGTCAATCAAATCTTTTGTTTCGGTTTGCGAATATGGCGTTTCTTTATTCATTCCCAAGTGAAAATCAGATATTTCCGTTGTTTGTCTGTTTGTTCTTATGCGGTCGATACAAATATTTTTCACAGTTTGCATCGCAAATGCCGCCGCATTGGAAACAGAATCAAGTTGCCTGCGAATATTCCACAAACGCAGTAAAGTTTCCTGAACCACATCTTCGGCATCTTCTTTGTTTTGCAGCATTTTCAGCGCAAATCCAAAAAGATTTTGCCTCGCAGAAATAATATCCGATTTAAATTGCTCTAATTCCATATCTGTAAATATTGACGAAAAACGATGATAAATATAACATCAATTTTTAATTTTTTTTGATTAAGAATTAATAAAAAACCGCAACTCGTTTATTAACAAAACTATGACAAGACAAAATATTGCAAGAAATTATAACTCGCAAGGTGATTTTTGAAATTAAAATTTGTTTATAAAAAAAACGGGCAATTTATGTGCGTAAATTGCCTCGTTTTTCCTTGTGTTTAATTGATTTAATTCGAATGGCTTCGATTTTTTTTGTATATTATTTTATGCTTAGAACAAATATCTGCGCTTTTATATTTCTTTTTTCAGTTGTTCAATCCATGCATTTATGCGATTGTCGGTAAGATTATCTTCGTTGTTGACATCAAGCGGCAAACCGACAAATTTGCCATCAACCACAGCTTCGGATGTGTCAAATGAATAACCGTCAGTGTCAACCGAACCGATTATTGTACAGCCTTTTCCTTCTATCAATTGATAAATTTTTCCTATTGCATCGCAAAACGAATCCGAATATGCCGAAGAATCGCCGCAGCCGAAAAGCGCTGCTTTTTTGCCATTCAAATCGGCTGATGCTATTTTTCTTGCATAATCTTCCCAGTCATCCTGCAAGTCGCCAAAACCCCATGTTGATGCGCCAAAAAGCAGTACATCATAATTTCCAAACTCAACAGAACCTGATGCTACATCATGTATATCTGTTGACGCAACGCCTAATTTTTCGGCAATTTTTGTTGCTATGTCTTTTGTGTTTCCGGTTGTAGAACCATAAAAAATTCCAATTTTGCTCATTTCTTTTACTTTTTTTGACCACAAAATTACAGGTTGTGTTTTTACGCCGCAATCCCCATTTGTTATGATTTTTATGCGCTTATATAACAAAACATAATGAAAAGTTCAACAAATTTTGTAAAAACAGACCTCTCAAAGCCTGTTTTTTTTTTACATTTCTTTACAAAATAAAAACCAATGTTTTCGTGAGAGCGCTGTCTGTTTTTCAAAGGATAATTTTTGCCCGTAGGTTGCGCTATGCTACATCTGCTTCTTATTTACTATTTTATTATTTACGATTAACCATTAATAATTTCTTTAGTATTAATTAATAAGAAACACTAAATATTTTCCCATTTAATTAGCGGAGCCAGCGTGCCTTCGTGGCAATGAGTAGCATAAGCAGGAATAGATGTGATTAAAATACGTTTATATTTTTTGAAATAATTTTTTAATGTAATGAAAAATAAGCGTTTATTTCTTTTCGAAAGAAATAGAAAAAGCGGATGGATACGAGTTTGACGTGTCAACTCTGAGAAAACATAGAGTGATTTAGGGCTTTTGTTTTTCATTGAATAGCGAAAAAACACTTTAAAATCTTTGCGCAAAATGCCTACTTTGCAGGCAAAAGTCATAGGTGTAGAATTGGTAGTGCGCCAATGGCATGATTCGCTAACGAAGATTTGCGATGTCTGCAATTTATTTATATTGAATGGATTGCCATTGTCGTTGTTTAGCATATATTTATCAGGATGGTCGTAAAGCGATACATAATCTGCTATCTTCAAACCTTCAATCAGGCTTTTTTTACTGCCTTCACGATGTATATAATCATCTTCCAACAAGTAAACAATTGTTTCGTCGCTTTCGTTTAAAATTTTTTCTAAAATCATGTATTTAAACGAACCAAAATTTCCTAACGAAGTTTCTTCGAACGAAAGATTTTTATTTTTAAGAAAATCAATCGTTTGAGGAAGACAATTATCGGCAATTACATGAATGGATTCATGTCCAAATTCTTTGATGGTATTTTCCAAACATTTTAATTTACCCGCATAAGGTAATGTCCCTTTAGGATTTCCTTTGTCCGATATTCTGTAAAAAACCTTCACCATAGTTATTTTCAATTTATTTTATTTTCCCAGAATTTTTTATACTTCTCTTTGTTCCAAGCATGACAACCAAAAGGAAGTTCATAATTATTTAGTTCAAAGCACATTTCAGGATATTGTTCTATTGCGAAACGTAGCGCTTCTTTTGCTGTCGGATAGCGAAATTTCACTTGTTGGCTTGCCCAAAAAACATCTTCGTTATAGCCTGAGTTTGTTTTGCTCTTTTCGATAAATTCATTGATAATTAGTTTTTTATCAATAATTGTTTGATAGAACGATTGTACTTTTCTCAACGATAATCCTCCATTTCCCACTTTATCCGCTAAGAGAGTTAGCAGAAAAGGTTTTTTTGTAATTAAGTAATAAAAGATTGATTTTATTTTCAAAAAAATTCTATAATATAAACGACGATATTTCGGTTTTACTATCCATGGAGCGCCGATGTAATCGTAGCCTTTTTGTAACCAAATGTTTATATCTTTTCGGAAAATATAGGCATCTAACTGACATATTAACATGTATTTATAATTCAAAAATCTTTCGTAAAATTCTTCCGACAGCATCAATTTGTTATAACCAGAAATGTTGACAAAATAATGGTCGGGAAAACTTTCGGTTTGCATTTTTGGATACACTTTTAAGATGTCGGAAACATCCAATGATTGTGGTTTTACAAATGCCATTGGATAGTCTGCCAAATAACTATAAGTACGGTTCAGCGACTTTTGTTCGTCTGCATCAAAAGGTAATCGGTACATAGGAATAAGTATTATCAGGTCTTTTTTGTTCATGGTAAAACACTTAAATATCGGTTTTTATTTTCTTCAAAATCAGCAAAATAATCAATTTCAGGCTGTTTTGTCTCGTTTAATAAATCAATTAATTCATCAGCAGTTTTATAGAACAGTGTACGATACAAAAAATTTTCTGTTTGTTCAAAAATTTGATGACACAACATTGTTTTGTGGTATGCTTTTGCGAGTGGAAACATACCGGAAATTTTGTATTTTGTATAACTTTCAGCATCGGGCGTGTCGGGATGTATCAACGGAAAAATGTAGTCGGATTTTTTTATATACGAATGAAACAGTTCGTCGGAGGCAAAATATTCAAAGTAAATAAAACGTTTTTCGAGCGTTGCATCGTGTATTTTTTTAATGAAATCGATGCCGTCTTTTTGTCGAGAGTTACCCAGCAGAACAAATTTTATTCGTTCTGATAAATTCGGATGTTGTGCAAACGCGAGTAAAAAATGATAATCTCGTCTTTTGTATTCCGGTGTTCCTGGTACGCACAACCAAATATCATCTTTGTATTTTTCGATTTCAGGCATCGAAAATGAAGGATAAAATGCAGGTTCGAAATACGTTGCTTTTAAACCTGTATTATCAGGAATGTAAACGTATGGCGCAAGTACGTAATATGCAGATAGTTTGCTGCAAATTATTTTTTGCCCTCTGCTTTTTAATACCTTTTCTGTGTCGTGAATAATTCCTGCCAAACGGACAGATTTAGGCAAAGGCAAGAAGATGAATTTTAGGGGAATACTTCCTTGCGCTGTGTTCAAAATAAGTTGGTTGATTTTCTCTTTTAATAAAAATTTTCTAAATTTGAAAAGCGATTTTAATTTTTTAAAATCGAAAAATAAAAAGTCTATTCCATCTACTCCAAATCCTTTAACTATTTTTTCGACCCGAATATCGCATACTAAAGTTATTGAGTAGTTGCCGCTTTTTAGAAAAAGTAACTGAGAATAAAGACATTCGGTGTGGTATGGAAAAAATTCAACTAACACGATTTTTTTTGTTTCTGACTTATTTTTTAGTATTTCGGCAGTTGTATCGGGTTGTTGGTTTTCTGTATTTTCATATTTTATGTTCTGTGTATTCGATTCGCAATTTTTTGCATTATCGTTTCCTGATTGCACAATGCGGCAAAAGAAATTAATAAACCGCGACCATGTTCTACTGTAGCGCAATTTTCCGCCTAATTGCTCGTTTATAAAAGATTTATGCCGCAGATTGATTTTGTCAATCATAAGTTTTTTATTTTTGTGCGCATTTGTTCTTCTGGAATTTTTCCGAAAGCGATATTTTAAACCGACAAAGGGTAAACGGATAAATTCGCCTCCTGTTTGAAACATTGAAAGCCAAAAATCCCAATCTTCACAAAAAATTTCTTCTTCGCAATAACCGCCTGCTTTTTGCCAGTCGCTTTTGCGGAATAAGGCGCAACTCACAATCAGGTTTTTTCGCGCTAACAAACGATAACTAAACGGCGGATAATTGATTTTTTTGTTTCGGTCGCCAAACCATTCTACTTCGCAGCATACCACTTTGAATTGTGGATTTTTTTCTAAAACTTCTACTGCTTTTTTTATATATTCAGGAGAAATTAAATCGTCTGCATCGACAGGCAAAATGTACTTGCCTTCAGATAGTTTTATTGCATGATTGCGTGCTGCAGAAACGCCGCTGTTTTTCTGCGTAAATAATTTAATCTTTTTATATTTTTCGGCATAATTTCGCGCTATTTCAGCCGAATTGTCTGTTGAACCATCGTCAATAATTATCACTTCAAAATTTGAATAATCAGAATTTAATACCGAGTCTATCGTTTCTGCCAAATAATCCTGCATGTTGTAAACAGGAATAATTACCGATACTAAAGGATAATTCATAAAGTGGTTTTTTTTAATCGTTTTGTATATTTTAACCAATAGTATTTAAATGGATTTGAATATTTCAACAATTTCCACGGACGGCTACTGTGCGGTAAATGAACAACAGGACACAAAGTATTTAAATAATTTTTAAAACCTGACTTAAGCGATTTATGAGAAACAATAACATCATACCAATCTTTTGTTGGATTTAAAGTATTAAAATTTATTGCGGATAAAAGTTTATTTGTTAACAATACGCAACAAAAACTTATACGCTTGCGAGTAGAAATGATTCCTTTCTTATATTTTCGGGCATAAAGATTGGGAAAATTAACATTCCCGCTTTTATCGGTAGTTATAGCCGATATCATTCCCGTATTATCCGATACGTTTACACAATCATATAATTGTTGAATAGTGTTTTCATTTATAATTACATCTGATTCAATAATAACCAAATGAGTGTTGTCGGTTAATGCTTTTGCTTGCGCCATTTGCAAAACCAATAAATAATTTGGAGATGGATGTGAAGTAATATCTTTAAGATTTATCAAGTTAAAATTGTGTTTTTTTGATAATATTTCTAATTTTTGCGTGTTTTCGTCAGCGCTGAAATCATTATAAACCGTGTATTCAAAAGGAATTGCCGTTATTGATGCCATAATAGCGTCAATAGTTTGTTCCGTTGTTTCCACAGAATCCTTTACAGGCGTAATGATATGTAACTTATTCATACTACTTATTGATGTATACGACAAAAGTAATAAAATATCTTAAAATATACCGAATGTTACATGAAAAATTTTATTTCCAAATAAATTTTACTCTTTCGGCAAAAATGTTCCTATCAGTTCGGCGATATTGAGCATATCTTCCGAGATTGTTTTGTGCATTTTTATTGTTTTATTAAGAGGAACTTGAACAATTTCTTCGTTTTTCCAACCAATCATAATGCTTTTTTGATTATCAATAATAGCGTCAATTGCCGCCACTCCCATGAGGCTTGCAGTAACTCTGTCTTTTGATGTTGGTCGTCCTCCGCGCTGAATGTGTCCGAGAACAGATACCCGAATGCTAAATTCAGGATATTCATCTTTTATTTTTTTTGCAATTTCCATTGCATTTCCTTCTTCCAGACCTTCGGCAACAATAATAATACTTGATTTGTTTTTCAAGGCGCGTTCTTTAAGAAATTTCCTTACTTTTTCTATTTGATTTTTACGTTCGGGAACCATGATAACCTCTGCGCCTGAAGCAATACCGCTGTTTATTGCAATAAATCCCGCCTCGCGTCCCATAACTTCAACAAAAAATATGCGGTTGAATGAACTTGCCGTATCGCGAATTTTATCAACAGCATCAATCACGGTATTTAACGCTGTATCGTAACCTATTGTATAATCCGTACCGTACAAATCGTTGTCAATAGTTCCCGGAATTCCTATCACCGAAATGTCAGGATATTCCTGTGCAAAAATATTTGCTCCCGTAAACGAACCATCTCCGCCAATAACAACAAGACTGTCAATTCCATAACTTTTCAGAACATCGTATCCTTTTTTTCTTCCTTCCTGTGTTTTAAATTCACCGGAACGTGTAGATTGCAGAAATGTTCCTCCGTTTTGAAGTATTCCGCTCACATCTTGTGATTTCATTTGGAACACATCATTTTCAATCATTCCTTGAAATCCGCGACGAATACCGAAAACATCCATTCCATTATTTAATCCTGCTCTTGTTACCGCACGAATTGCTGCGTTCATACCCGGAGCATCTCCTCCAGATGTTAAAATTCCTACTTTGTGAGTTTTAGTTATTTCCATAAAAAATACTTATATATTTTCGGCAAAGGTACAAAAATAAACAATGCCTGAATACTGAAATAAATAATTAACATTTTATAAATATCTGCCAAAACAGATTTTATTTTTTAATTTTGCACTTTATTAGTCATTTTGCTTTTGCGTGGAAAACAAAAGCGCTTAATAAATTTATGCAAAAACGCAGTTCAAATATTGAAATATTAAACAAAAAGGCAGGTTTTGAATTTATATTACTTGAAAAATTCACTGCAGGCATTGTTCTTTACGGCACGGAAATAAAATCTATACGAGCCGGCAAATCGTCTATTGTCGAAAGTTATTGTTATTTTATTGGCAGACAACTGTATATACGAGGCATGCATATTGCCGAATACTGGTGGGGAAATCTGAATAATCACGACCCGAGACGCGAACGCAAATTGTTGCTCAACAATAAGGAAATAAACAAATTGTTGCGCCGCACAAAAGAAAAAGGACTTACCATTATTCCGACAAAACTTTTTATTTCTGAAAAAGGATATGCCAAACTTGAAATTGCTCTCGCACGCGGCAAAAAAGTGTATGATAAACGCGAGTCAATAAAAGAAAAAGATATGAGACGATCTATGGAAAAACAATAATATAATTTAAAAATGACAACAATATTAAATATAATTGTTTCAAGATATTACAAATGTCTGAAAAGGTAAAATTACTTACGATATTAGGCGCTACAGCCGTAGGAAAAACAAAAGTTGCTGTTGCTGTTGCCAACGAATTAAACGGAGAAATACTTTCAGGCGATTCGAGGCAAGTTTACAAAGGCATGGATATTGGAACAGGAAAAGACATTGCTGATTATATGATTGACAACAAGCAAATTCCATATCATCTTATTGATATCGTTGACGCAGGATACAAATATAATGTTTTTGAATATCAGCGCGATTTTTATAATGCATATAATGATATTTGTCAAAGAGGCAGACAACCTGTACTTTGCGGAGGTTCGGGAATGTATATTGAAGCAGTGATTAATGGATACAACATGCCAGAAGTTCCTGCAAATTATGAATTACGTGCCGAACTTGAAAAAAAAACAGATACTGAACTTATTGAACTTTTAGCATCTTTGAAACAACTGCACAACAAAACGGATTATGATACTCGAAAACGCCTGATAAGAGCTATTGAAATAGAAATTTGTGGAAAAGAAAACGCTATTGAACTTCCAATGTATGAGAAAATAAACAATGTCTATTTTGGAATAATTTTTGATATAGATACACGACGAAATCATATAACCGAACGATTGGATTACCGACTGAAAAACGGAATGATTGAGGAAGTAAAGCAACTTTTGGAACGCAATATTCCGGCTGACGATTTAATTTATTACGGATTGGAATATAAATATATCACTCTTTATCTTGTCGGCAAACTAAATTATGATGAAATGCGGCTACAACTGAATATTGCAATACATCAATTTGCAAAACGTCAAATGACATGGTTCAGAGGAATGGAGCGGCGAGGTGCAAAAATTCATTGGATAGATGGTTTTTTGCCTATTACTGAAAAGGTGAATTTGATAAAGCAAATGTTTCTCAATAATGTTAATTCTTGATCAAAAGCAATAACTTGTTCGCCGCATTTTTACAGCAAAAAGGAGAAATGCATCTAAATAATCAACCATGTGAAATAAAGATTGAAAATGATTTGCATATAATATATATTTGTCATATTTTTATTGTGTTAAATCATGAATCCATTATAGTATGTTGTATGGTTCATCTATTTTCTATTGATATGTATGCTCTAATGAGTAAAAGCGACAATGCCGTTTGCTACATTTAATATTGTTATGCTTGTTCTACGGACAATTTGCATGCAAATCAATTTTGTTTTTTTCTTAGGGAAAACATATCTATAGAAAGAGAAGTTCTTCTTTCCATGCAAACCCCGTCAGAGGTTTCACTTCATACAGTACATTGGGTTATCCTCCTTTGTATGCATTTCATAACGCGAGGACATATTTTAAAACTGGGTCGGACATGATTTATTCTAATAGTTTCTATTTATCGTTGATATGTTCTCCATTGAAAAGATATTGATATTTGGTAATAATATGGTAATTTTTCAAAAACAGATAATAGTTCTGGAAATAATTTCAATAAATCGGCAATAAAAGCACCCAACAAAATAAAAACACTTTTTGAGTTAAACATTGTTAAATTAATAAATGCTGTATTTTCTTTAAACATATCTTGAAATTGAAAAACTGCAACATTTGATGGATGTGCATATATAGAAAAATATGTGTATATATTATTGAATAAGCCTTCTCTCAATCCCATTTTGATAGGTATATCTTGCCAGTGTAAGATTTGTATATCATTATTTTCATCAAAAATTATTTTGTAATCTCTTCCTTTCAATCTGGTTTCAATTCTTTTTTTATTCGTTTCAGAAAGTGATTTATAAAGAGATGTATTATGAATTTCTGTTTTTAACTGTTCCATTTGTAATAATTCGTCATCTAATTTTTCTTTATTCGCTTTAGAAGTAGTATTATACTTAAATCTTTGACGAAATGATAATCCTGAATGAACCCATAAATTATAAAGTATCAATCTTTCATCATCTGTTTTTGGTTGAATATAAACAACGTTAAACATTAATACTGTTTCATAGATACTTCTAACCAATATTGCAATAATTGTTGGATCAATTATTGTATTTAATTTTAATTCATCATGTGAGTTGTAATCAATTCCTTCTAATATCTTTTTTAATGATAACGTTTTAGTAAATATCATCTGAGTTACTAATTTTGCATCGCGGCGAGAAATTTGTGTTTCATCCTTAATAGCTTGGTTTTCTATAAACCGAAAAAAGCATTCTGCATAGATTCTAAAAAATTCATAACAATCGTTTAATGTTTTAGGAATAAAAAAACGCTCACAAATCTTTCTAATCTTTTCTTTATTTGTTTCCATATCTTACTATTGCATTTCAAAAAATCCCAATACCTACAAATCACCTTTTCGGACATAGTTGTGAAATAAACATATTCATATAAATCCTCTTCGGGAAAAACAAAATTGCTATGTTTTTCCATTGTGTCAATCTCGTTTTTATATATTGTTTGATTCAAAAATTATAACCAAATGTTAGTGCCCAATTTATGTTTTTTATTTTAGATAACTTGTTGCTTATATTTGCCAAACCAAGTTCGTATCCTATGCTCGTATATATTTTGCCAAATGTTGCACCCACGCCAAATTTTGCGCCGAAATCAAAACGTTTGGTAACATTGCTGCTAAATGAATTTTGAGAATCCGTCTTTGTATTTCCATTCGATAGCTTGGTAGTTGTTTTAATTTTGCCGGCAATACCGTAAGCAGCATATAATCCTGCAAAAGGCTGAATTGTTATGGTATTGGCAGCAGCAAAATGATAATTCAGCAACACGGGAACTTGTATGTACATTGCGCTCATCGTTTCTTTTTCAGACAAAATGTAACTCGGTTCAGGCATAGGCATTTTTGAAACATCTAATTCATCTGTCTCTCCTTTATCTGTTAAGTACAAGCCTGTTTCTAAATAAAGAGGAACCGTTGCGCTAAGTAATCTTTGATATGATGCGCCCACATTAAAACTAACACGAGTATCGCTGGTTGAGGACAAACTGCCGTATGTAGATTTCATACTTGATAAATTTAATCCTGCGCGAATTCCAAATATGTTTTTTTGCAATTCCTGTGCGGTAGTTATTGCAGAAACTGTAAATAAACAACAAATAATCAATAATAGTTTTTTCATAACTTTTTTATTTTTTAGTTGAACAATAATTTTTAGCCCATAAAATTATAATTTTTTATTGATGAGGTAAAATTTTATTTACAAAATCAGAAAATTAGTTGTATATTGCTAATAATCAGCATATAAATTACTGTCATCAGCGTTTTGCAAACAAAATATTGATTATCAAATAGTTATAGCATGAATTTGTGTAAGTATTATTTGATAAATGTTAAAATTATTTATAATTATAAAAATTCAAAATAGGATAAAATTTGTTTTATTATCTAATTAAAATAATCAATACAACGTTATATTTTACCAAAAATAAATGCTTTGTGTTTAAATTACATTTGTAAAGAAGGTTAATAATTTCATTCATAAATTCAGATTGAATTTTCTCAATCAATATTAAAATCAATTTATTCAAAATACTTAAATGAGTATTCATTTTATTTTTTAACTTTGCAGAAATTTTTTTAGTGTATAATCGCTTTGAAAGAGGCGTAAAATGAACATGAAAAGATTTGCATTAATTCTAATTTTGACTTTTTCCACATCTGTGGCGTTGCGTTGATTGAAAAGTCAATTGCTTTTGATGCTTTTGATTTTATTGTAAATAAAAATTAAATACAAGATAAATGAAGATTATAAATCAAAAATTTAATTCCACAATAGTTACAAGAAAAGATTGGCAACTTTTTCACCCTATCAGCAGTATTTCGGCTGCTGACGTCTATTATGTCAATTTGTGTAATAAAGTTTTAAAAATTATCAAACAATCAAAAATTATCTATCTTTTGGAAAATAAAGAAGAAGTGAAAACGCTTGCCTGTGTGCTGGTTGCCTATTTTGAAGATGTTATCAGTGAAACGCATTTGTTTTCGACATTCACAAAAAAGCATAATGAAATGTATTCCATGCGTTTGCCATTCTATGAAATCACAGAAGAATATTACGATGATGAAATTAACAGACCCGATATTGCATTTTTGATTTGGTATTATGTTGCCTTGCGTGATGAGGAATATGTTACCGATCCATTTTTTGAAGAAAATCAGTCGGTTGATGCAGCAATTTCGGCAATTTACGATTTGTTTGACCGCGAATTTGAAAATGCGCCAATTAACGAGAATCTGAAAGAGTTTTTGCAACTGCCAACCAATCCTGACGTGGCTACTGTCCGTGAAAAATTGGAATTTATAGCTTTAAAATCATACCTTTTCCAAGATGTTTTTTCAAGATTTTTTGACAACGTTTTAGAAAAAAACGAGTTGAAAAATACGCTTGTTAAGAGCGAACGCGATAAACATCTTCTTTATGACTGTAGAGTGCATTTTATTTTCAACGAATTTATGCCTTTGCTGGCGATGCGGGCAAATGAATATTATGCCGAAGTTTTAGGCAGTCAACATTGCGAATATCAGTTTATTAAAAATATTTCGGAACGAAAAACCGCTTGTTTTATCCTGCGAAAAATCGAAGAAAATGGCTATCACTTAGAGCATATTCCTTCCAAAACGAAAATTTTCGTATCCGACGAATTTTTCGACTTTGGCGACAATAAATTAATTGAAAATCAGACTGTTTTAAATACGGGTATTGTTAAATGGAAAGATGATGTTTGGCAAACTATGGGAATTTGTATGCTCTATACGATAGATGACTTTGAGGGAGAAAAGATTGGAAGTAATGTTTTTGATGACGAAAATAAAAAACAAGAAATTATTAAAAACCAGCAAGTTACTTTCTATAAATTGACCCAAAACAAGCAAATTATTTTCAAAAAAGGCGTTGATGAATATGCTGATTTTAACCAAAAACTGATTAGAATGCAGAGCCGTGCCAACCGTCAGGATTTGAACGAAAAAGATTTTAATGAACTGTTTGAAAAAACATTTCGGAACATTACAGAGTCTCCATTTGATGACGAATGTTTTACCATTTTTTACAATCCAAAATCGGGTATTGAACTTTATTCTCCACATCTGACCGTTTGCATAAATTCAGCGGATAATCCATTTTATGACGGTTCTGTTTTAGATGTGGAAAGGTTGGCGATAGACCCTACAATTTCAACGGAATTTATATGTTTTTTGCTTGAAAACGAATTAATTGAACTTGGAATAGATGAGTCTTACAACGAAAAATATATGTTTACGGTAATTATGGAAAATCTTGATTTTCTGATGCGTTTTTATAAAAAAAGCGAATATTTTGCCAAACTTGAGGTTTCGATTGTCTATACATAAAAATTAAAACCACAGATGTAAATTGCTAATTATCAGCCCATAATCAATTATCGCTCTTGTTGCGCGAATAAAATGCTGATTTCTAAATATTTACAATATAAAATAGTGTAAATATTATCTGACAAGTGTTAAAATTATTTATAATTTCAATAAATCAAAATTAGATTAAAATTTGTTTTATTATGTAGTTAAAATAATCAACATAACATTATGTTTTTCTCAAAAATGAATATCTTGTGTTTAATTTGCATTTGCAAAGAAAGTTAATAATTTCATTCATAAATTCAGATAAATTTTCTCAATCAAGATTAAAATCAATTTATTCAAAATACATAAATGAGTATGTAGATATTATTTTTTAACTTTGCAGAAATTATATAGAAAATATGACAAATAATGAAAAAAATCAATCAGACAGCAAAATAAAGGCTGTTTTTAATGTTTTTAAATCTCGCCCCAATCAACATCTTAATTATAAACAGGTTTCGCGAATTATTGAAGCCAATACCGATGAAGAACGCAGACAAGTGCTGGAAATATTGAGAGAATGTACCAAACAAAAAATGCTTAAACGCGTTGGACAGGGAAAATTCAGGCTAAATTCTCAAAAAGAAAAACAACAGCGCCGCATAAAGCGAGTAATTACGGGATGTGTTGATATGACAGCGCAAGGTTATGCTTTTATCGCTTCGGATGAAACGGAAAAAGATATTTTTATTTCGCAACACAATCTCAATCACGCTTTGCACAACGATATTGTAAAAGTAAATATTTATAATACAAAAAGAACGCATCGTATTGAAGGCGAGGTTATTGAAATCATAGAACGCTCAAAACAAAATTTTGTGGGAATAGTAGAACTGTCGGGCAAAAACGGATTTTTAATTCCCGACAGTCGCCAAATGCCTCATGACATTTTTATTCCTGCCGATAAATTAAATAACGCAAAAAACGGACAAAAAGTCGTAGGAAGAATTACCGACTGGGCAAAAAACATGCGCAGTCCTATTGGCGAAATTATTGATGTAATAGGAGATCCCGGAGAAAATGATACCGAAATGCACGCAATTCTCGCAGAATATGATTTGCCGTACCGTTTTCCTGCAAAACTTGATGAACTTGCCAAAGATATAAGCGAAAAAATTACGGATGCCGATTATGCCGAACGCCGCGATTTCAGAGAAATTACAACATTCACAATCGACCCTGACGATGCAAAAGATTTTGACGATGCATTGTCGTTTCGTAAAATAAAAAACGGAAAATACGAAGTGGGAGTTCATATTGCAGATGTTACACATTATGTTTTGCCCGACACGCCAATTGACAAAGAAGCCGCCGAACGCGCCACATCCGTATATTTGGTCGACAGAACGGTTCCGATGTTGCCCGAACGATTATCGAATTTTATTTGTTCGCTGCGTCCCAACGAAGAAAAACTATGTTTTTCGGCAGTTTTTCAGATAGATGAAAAAGCAAATATAATCGATGAATGGTTTGGTCGCACGGTAATATATTCCAATCGCCGTTTTACTTACGATGAAGCCCAGCAGGTTATTGAAAACAAACAAGGCGATTTGTGCGATGAAATTCTGATACTCGACAAACTTGCGAAAATCCTGCGAGCCAAACGATTTAAAGATGGGGCAATGAATTTTGAACGAGCCGAAGCAAAATTTATACTCGATGAAAAAGGGAAACCTGTAAATTTATATTTCAAGGAAAGCAAAGATTCAAATAATCTGATAGAAGAATTTATGCTGCTTGCCAATCGCAAAGTTGCCGAATACATTGGAAAAACTCAAAAAAACAAAAAAGCAAAAACATTTGTTTATCGCGTACACGACACACCCGATGAAACAAAGTTCAACAAACTCAAAGAATTTGTAAAACGTTTCGGATATATCGTAAAACCTGCATCCGAAAAAGATATTTCGCGAGAATTAAACAAACTGATGGACGATGTAAAAGACAAGCCAGAAGCAAATCTTGTAGAAACGCTTGCTCTGCGTTCGATGGCAAAAGCAACATATTCGGTTGACAATATCGGACATTACGGATTGGCATTTCCGTTTTACACACATTTCACATCGCCTATTCGCCGTTATCCCGACATGCTTGTTCACAGACTTTTGGCTCAATATCTTGCAAGCGGTAAAAGCGCCGAGAAAAATTATTATCAGGAAATGTGTAAACATTCGTCTATGATGGAACAACGCGCCACAGATGCAGAACGCGCTTCGATAAAATATAAAATGGTTGAATTTATGAAAGATAAAATAGGTCGCCAATACGAAGGAATTATTACGGGAGTAACCGAATGGGGAATTTATGTGGAAATTTGCGAAAATAAAATTGAAGGAATGGTTTCGATACGCGGAATGAACGATGATTATTATTACTTTGACGATGAAAACTATTGCGTTACAGGCAGAATGCACAATAAAAAATATACGCTTGGCGACAAAGTCAGCATAAAAGTTGTTCGCAGCGACCTCGAACGCAAACAGATAGATTTTGTGATTATAAATGAAGAATAAACGCTTGCCGATATAACTGTTATGGGATTTTTGTACCTTTGCACCGTCTAATAATTTAAAAAATAAGTAACGATGAAGACAGCAAACACCGCTGCACGGGC
>JAISPX010000181.1 GCA_031274595.1 Prevotellaceae bacterium
GCGAACATCATCCCCGCTTCCAAAATCACTTTTAGCAAGCCGATGTCTTCGGGCGGGAGGAACGCCGTAATCACAAACATGGTCGTCAGGAAGCCGATGAAAGCGCCCGTGTAGGTGATGGCCGTTCCTTTTATGCTCTGTCGAATGACGACTCCCATGTATAGCGTTATTTAATTTTTAAAATTATTTTCCGGAAAAAGGCGGTTAAAAAACCTGCGCCATACCCAAAAAGTTGTACGAACGAAGCAACGACCGACAAACAGCCGGTTCCGGCATTCCTGTTCTTTATGCCGGCGTCTGCCCATACTAAAATGCAAAACAACAACAGGGGCGCCAAACTGTACACGCACCAAAAACTGCCGACGACCAAGAACAGTGCGCCCAGCAGGAACAGCGCCGGCAAAAAATGCACCATTCGCAACGAGGCAGGATGCAGTTTATATAGCGTAATACGCGCCTCGCCGGAATGAAACACCTGTTGAAAAAACTTCCGCATGTTGGTACGCCGCTTGTGAAAAACAAACGCAGCGGGGAACAGCCGGACGTTGTACCCGTTTTCAAACAGCCGGATGCTGAAATCAATATCTTCGCCGTAACGCATCGATGAAAAACCACCCAAGCGTGCGTAAACGTCTTTCCGTATGCCCATGTTGAAACTGCGCGGATGAAATGTTTCGAGTTGCTTCTTCCCGCCGCGGATGCCGCCGGTGGTAAAAAAAGAAGTCATGGCATAATTGACGGCCTTTTGCATGCTGTTGAAAGAATCGTGTGCGGCGTCAGGACCTCCGAAAGCATCGCAAGGAGCTGTCGCCAATTCTTTTTCTACAGCTTCAAAATAATGGACGGGAACCACACAGTCGGAATCAAAAACAATTAAATAGTCGCCTTTACTTCTTGCCGCTCCATAGTTCCGGCTGTCGCCGGGGCCGGTGTTCGGTTTGGCATGGTAGGAAATGGACAGCGCTCCGGCAAATTTTTCTACAACCTTCCGGCAAGGCCTCGTAGAGCCGTCTTCAACAATTACGACTTCAAACGGAACGCCCCCTTCCTGCGCCGCCAGGCTTTCCAACAGTTCCCCCACTTCCTCGGGACGATTATACACCGGTATGATAACAGAATAAAACATACTAAATAAGCGTTCAAAGATACAAAAAAAAGACTACCTTTTAAAGATAGTCTTTTCCTGTTTCTGAGCGGAAAACGAGACTCGAACTCGCGACCCTAACCTTGGCAAGGTTATGCTCTACCAACTGAGCTATTTCCGCAAATGGGATTGCAAAGATAAGTATTTTTTTAAAAATGAAAAAAAATATTTGCAGATAAAAAATAAAGATTCAAGTAGCAAATACATAAATCAGGAAAATAGAACGGAGAATAAATGCATAGCTTTGTTCTCCGGTTTATACATTTACTCAACCGTAGAGTATAGCTCGCTTACCTGCGGCAAAAAAAGGATAGGCTAGCACCAACCTTGTTATTTGATAGGCACAAGGGAATAGGTAAGATATAATTTTATTACACTATTTTATCTTACGCATTGCATATTGACCATATCACCGGAATTCGCTGCCCAACACACAACCACATTCGAGGTGTTGCACTGCCAACTGTATGCCCCCTGCGTTCCAAAATGTATAGGGGAATTCTTTTTCCAGCATTCGCAGTCTGATGTAGTCACATACACGAATTCTGCCAGCGAAAATTTTGACCTATTGGCGTTCATACACCGCCATTCCGGACCTGTCGGGTGTCGCCATCCTGATGGGCAAGACGGGATAGAGCAAGTACCACAAAAACTCCCACTTACACATGTTTTCACATTAAGATTATTACTATTACATGCAATAGTTATGTAATCCGGATATGCATTTCGAGTAATTGTTCCTGTTGAATTTTTTATACACGAGCCCATTTTTACGCGCCGCGTATATACATATGTTCCGCCGGTGGTTGTGGCAGGCGGCGTGTAGTTGGCTCCCGTTGCTCCGCTTATAATAACGGCTTCCCCGCCATTATAGCTTACCGTCCACGAATAACTGAAAACACCGTTACCACCACTTGGGGCAGTCGTTACGGCAGTAGTGTTACCTGCCGTATTGTAACAATTGGCATAGGCTGCGGCGGTTATAGCTCCGGGATTAAAATCGTCCACTATTCCGGCAGGGTTACCTGTTGCATCGGCAATAGCATTTACGCAGCCCAAATCAAAGGTGGTATTAGTAGTACTGCTTGAAATATTATTGTTGTAGGTTATCGTAAATGGTGGCGTACCTTTTAATTGATATCCATCACCGGAAAATTTTGCGTTCGGCGGATAATCGGAAGCATACGCGCACCAAGTGAACTTGTCGGGTACATTGCTTAATACTACGGTTACGGTGGCATTATATGTGCCGGAACTTCCCGACGTGCCTTGCAGCCAAAAACCCTTGTCGTTTTCTGTTTCCCGTGAAGGAGTGCCGGACGTAGTGGTCGGCGTTCCCGAAATTAGGGCGCGACTCCAATTGCCTGTAGACGCATTGCCGGTTACCGTGCGGTAATCTACAAATACCCACACTTTGGAATTGTGCGTGCCGGTGCGCGAACTGTTCAACCACGATACGGTAAACGTAACGGTTTTATTGGCGTAGTTCGCACTAACAGGGTTAACTGTTACGCCACTTTGTGCGCTTGCTGCAACGCTCGTAAGCATTGCGAAAAAGAAAAAAAGTTTTTTCATAATTTAATTTGTTTAATTTGCTATTATTTATTTTTACGGTTTGGAAGTGTTTTTACAAACACAAACTTTTTTATAAAACACTTCCTCGCCGCAATTTTATTACTGCTGCCAAATATCCCAACTTTTATTTTTAATAACTTTTTTTAGCCGGTTTGATATACTTTATAAAAATTTGAAACGCGGCACTTTGCTTACTAAGTCTGGAGGTTCTGGAATACCTAAAAGTTCACAAGCAAAGCCCACGTTTCTCTCGGTGTGCTTACTCTTATTTGAACTTTTTTGAAAATTTTCCAGATTCCCAAACTTAAAATAAAAGTCAGTAATTTTAATTTAAAGAACATCTAATAATGCAACAAATATAAAATACTATTTTTGAATATGCAAATAAATTTTTTACGGTACATTCAAAATAGTAAATACAACGGGGATAAGAAATCCGCAGTGCGGGAATATCCCTCTGCGCCTCGTAGATTCAAGTATCAAATGCAACTGTATTTTTTGTTTCGTTTGTAAACACATGGAACGAATTATCAAAATTAAGCAATTTTCTTGGTCTTCTGTTAATTATATATTGAATCGTTTTGATAGTTTCCTCATCATCGTTTGCAAATATTTCTTTTTAGGGATCTATTGTCTGATTAATTAGTATTCATTTAATTCTCTTTCCCAAGAGGCGTATGGATGGGCAAAAAAGAAATCAGCCTGTACTCTTTTTGCGATCATTTTGTGTTCATAAAATTCAGTGCCGTTATCGGAAGTAATAGAGCGGACAAATTTTTTGTACGGTAAAAACATATAATAAAGTGTAAATTCAATTAGTAAATGCATAAAAAGGATAAAAAAACAAAGGAGTGAAAATACAAGTGCAGAGGCAATCGACACATTATATTACGGAATTGATTCGATAAGCGCGTTTTGGGACTGCCGCACGAAATTCAGGAGATCAAAAAACACTTATCAGTCTTATGAGCATTTGCTTAAATACAACCCCTATAAAGGGATTACAGGGCTCACCAGTAAAACCCTGTGTTTAGGCATAAATATTAGCCAGCCTAAAGAGGAAAAAATTTATATCTGTAACGCCTCTCAAAGCCATTCTAAAGGCTTTGATTTTAGCATTAA